>PUND01000065.1 GCA_003551645.1 Phycisphaerae bacterium
ATCGAGACCGGGATGGCCGCGGCGATGATGCTCGTGCTGCGGAAGTTTCGCAGGAACACCAGCAGCACCAGCACCGCGAACAGTCCGCCGTACATGGCCGCCGAACCCACGTTGCTGATGGACCGCTGTATGAAGTCCGACGTGTCCACGATGGGGATGATTTGAATCTGCGGAATATCCTCGTTGACACGCTCGACCTCCTCCAGCACCCGGCGGGCGACCTCCACGGTGTTGGTGCCGGACTGTTTGTTGACGGTCAGCCGCAGCCCCGGCTGGCCGTCAACACGGACTATCCGCCTGACCCTCGCCCAGCCGTCGGTGACCTCGGCCACGTCGCCCAGTCGGACTGTCGAATCGCCCTGGCCGGCTATGCTCGTGCCGCGGACCTCATCGAGTGTGACGAACTCCCCGGGCGTTCGCACCGTCAGCTCGAGGTGCCCTTCCTCGATCACCCCGGCGGGCATGGTGATATTGGCCCGTCTCAGGCGCGAGACTACCTGCTGAACGGGCATGTCCATCGCCTGGAGCTTGCCCGGGTCGAGGTCAACGTGTATTTCCCGCTCCAGGCCGCCCCAGATGTCCATCGCGGCCACGCCGGGGACACGCTCCAGGCGATACTTGATGTCATCTTCTATGATCTGCCTGGTGGTTATAGGGTCCAGACCGCTGGAGGCGCCCATGATGAGTATGGGAAAGGCCGCCGGGTCGAACTTCCTCAGCATCGGACGCGCGGCGTCGTCGGGCAGGCCCGGGATGACCCTGTCAAGCCGGTCGCGGACGTCGTTGGCCGCGGCGTCCAGGTCCGTTCCCCATGTGAAGCTGACCGAAACGCTGCTGTTTCCCTCGGATGAGACCGACGAGACCTCCTCCACGCCCGGAACAGCGGCCATCGCCTGCTCGATCGGGCGGGTGATCAACTGCTCGATCTCCTCCGGGCTGGCGTACTCGTAGGAGGTGGAGATGCTCAGCGTCGGGTAGCTGATGTCCGGCATCAGGTCCACCGGCAGCCGCATAAGCGCTATTCCGCCCATGATGATAACGCTGAGCGTGGCCATCGCGGTAAAGACCGGCCGGCGTACGGAAAACGGCGCCAGGTTCACGAGCTATTCCTCCCGGCCGGCCGTCCGGGCCGGCGCCGGGGCCGCGTCGTCGGATACGACGGTCACGGACGCCCCGTCTTCGAGCAGATGATGCCCGAGCGTTACCACCATTCCGTCAATCTCCGGCTCAATTATCTGAACCCACCCGTCTTCGCTTGCGCCGGTCACCACCGGCACGAACTCGACCGTATCGGCCTGTCGGTCTATCAGGAAAACACCGGTCTCGTCGTTGCGCCTGCTGACGGCAGAGGCCGGAACCGCAGTGGCGTCCTCGTGGGCCTCCAACTCGATGCTGACCCGCACGAACATGCCCGGCGCCAGCAGCAAATCTGGATTCGGAACCTCCAGCTCCACCCTCGCCTGTCGGGATTCCTCTTTCAGAACCGGCGCCTTCCGCGCCACCTGGCCGCTGAACGTCCGGCCCGGCCAGGCGTCGCTGCGTATGTTGGCCTCCTGCCCGACGGTTATGCCCGGGTAGTCCCGCTCGATGACGTGTATGACCGCCGTCAGCGGGTCGGCCTGGACTATCGAGACGATGGGGTCGTTCGCACGCAGCATGCTGCCGGCATCGACGAACCGCTCAGCCACCACTCGCTGCGAGTCGGCGTCACCTTCGTTCGCCCACGTGGCGTGAATCCGGGTGTACCTCTGCCGAACACGAGCCGCCTCAAGGGCCGCCTCCCGCTGCTTTATCTGCGCCTTGACCACCTCGTGACCGGCGTCGGCGGCGGCGTATTTGCCCTGCGCCTGGTCCAGGTCCGCCTCGGAAACCACCCTCTCCTCGCGAAGCTCCTGCACACGCTCGTACTCCCTGCGCGCCAGCTCCAGGTTGCTGCGCGAGTCGGCGAGGTTGGCCTGGCTGACCTCCAGCTCCGCCTCGGCCTGTGCGACCGCCTGGTCGTATTCGGCGCTGTCCAGGACCGCCACCAAGTCTTCGCTGTTGACGAAATCGCCTATGTTGACCTTAAGCTCTTCCAGCCGTCCGCTGACGTTCGGCGCCACGACTACGCGGCTTTTCGGGCGCAGCGTGCCGGTGAACCCGGCCACGTCGCGAATCGTCCGGGTTTCCACGGGATGGGCCTCCACGGCCACGGCGCGGCCGTTCCCGCGGCCGCGGCCGGAACCGGAGCCGGCCTCCGTCTGATCAGCGAGCCGCCGCTGAACCAGCAAACCCAGCAGCGCCAGGGCGCCGACCAGGACAATAGCGACGAATAGTTTCTTCATGGGGTTACCTTGGTTGTTCGGCGCCGCGGCCGACGGCAAATCGCCGGCGGCCCGCCCGGCGCCATGCAGAAGGAATCTTACCGCAGTTTGTCACTTATACAGACACCTCTGTCGAGGAGGTAGTTGTGGGTTACCATGCGGGAGCAACCCCGGTGCGCATATCGCTGCACAGGAGTGTCGGCGTGCTGTGCAGCTAAACGCAGACACCGGCCTTTTATTGCAGACCGGTCGGCCTCTCGACCTGGACCGACGTTTATGTTATCATGGAATGTAGATGACTTTGGCGGGCAATCTCGTCGAGCTTTACCTCATGGACACGCCTGGCCGGCAGCAGCCGCTCGACCACACGCATCATGCGTTCGCGTCTCGACAAAGCGGGCACAACTAAACCGTTAAGTACTGAAGGGTCTTTCTTATGAAAAGAAAACCGCACCGGCCGTGTCAACAAAACCGAACCCGCATGTGTAAACTTTCACTGGCAACCGCGCCTTGCCGATAGATAGAATGGCGACAAAGGAAAATATCGGTTCATGTCAACAGACCCGTATATTTTGGCGGCCCCGCCCTTGGCGTGGTCCATCGGCTGGCCGGAGATCGTCCTGGTACTGCTGGTGATACTGCTGCTGTTCGGCGGCAGGAAGCTGCCGGAGCTTGCCCGTTCACTCGGAAGGGGGTTACGCGAGTTCAAGGAAGAGATGGGCGGAGTCAAGAGGGACCTCGAAGCCGACGACAGCGAGAAGCCGGACGAATCGGACGCGAAGTCCGACCAGCCGGAGCACCCGGCCGACGAGCGGGGCGACAGCCGGGACCGGGCCGACGACGACCGTCGCGACAACCACAACCCTTAATCACCACACACAGCGCCGCATCATGCGCTTCCCCCGGCCGGCGTTTCATCCACGAAGACCCGCACCAGCAGCACGCCAAGCTCGTACAGCAGCCACATCGGCAGCGCCAGCGCCACCTGGTCCAGCGGCGAAGGCGACGTCGCCACCGCCCCCAGCAGGAACATGCAGACTATCACGTGCCGGCGGTATTTCGACAACTGCCCGCGGGTAACCACGCCCATCCTCGCCAGCAACAGCACCACTATCGGCGTCTGAAAAGCCAGGCCGAACACCAGCATCAGCCCGAGCATCATCGAGACGTGATTGTCGAAGGTGATATCCGCACGAAGGTTCAGCCAGCCGCTGAAGCCGATGAAGAACCTCAGCACCGGAACCGCCACGCCCAGCAGAAAGAACGCCGCCCCGGCCAGAAACAGCCCGGCCGAGACCGCCACCGCCGGCAACACCATCCGCCTCTCGCGACGATGCAGCCCGGCCGCCATGAACATCCAGAGCTGGTAAAACACCCACGGGGACGACAGCACCAGTCCGGCCACAAGTGCGACTTTCAAGTATATGAGAAACCCCTCCGCGGCGTGCAGGACGATAAGCTCCGGCTCCCGGCCCGTCTCGGCCATCGCGCGGATGTAGGGGTGTTTCAGCGCATCGACCAAGTGGTTCCCGGCCGCCATGGCTATCGCGACCCCCACGGCCAGTCCCAAAAGCGCGCGGATAATCCGCCGACGAAGCTCCTCCAGATGCTCGCCGACGGTCATTCTGGCTTCATGCGCGGTTGACGGTTCATCGTCCATATCGAAGCGACCTCGGACGCCGGCCACGCGGCGGCGGGGCATTGTAGCAGCCGGAGGAGGTCATTTGCGAAGGGTCTCGGCCGTCACTGAGTCCGCCAGGCCGAAGCGCGGTTCCGGCACCGCCGCCGCGGGCCTCGCGGGGCCAAGCACCATGGCCGCCCGGTCAGCTTGCCTCGTCGCGCATCGCCAGCGCGCCGGTCGGGCACGCGGCCGCGCATTGGCGGGCGGCCGTCTTGAGGCCCTTCGAAAGCGGCTCGCCGAACGGCACCTGCACGCGGACATCGAAACCCCGCCCGACGAACGTCAGCCCCAGCGGCTCCTTATGCTCGGCCGCGACCCGCACGCATACGCCGCACTTGATGCACTTGGTCGGCTCATAGACCACCCCCGCGCCGTCGATGCGAGTATAGGTCCGCCGGTCGCCGTGGAAGCGCCTCGGCGAGGCCTCGTACTCGGCCGAGTGGAGCCGAAGCTTGCAGGAGCTTTTCTTGCGGCAGTCACACCGCAGGCAGCGGCGCGCCTCGGAGCGGGCCAGCGAATCGCGAAGCTCTCCCGGCTGGGCAGCCCCGGGAATGCGGGCGACCCTGTTGGCGTGGTTCAGGAAGGTCTCCATCTCCTGCTCGCCGAGCCGCCCCATGTGACAGCTCCACTGCCGCCGGGGAGCGTCCGTATTGTCTCCGGCGAGCATAAGGCCGATGGATGCGGCGGCGGCCTTTCCGTCGGCCACCGAACGGACGGTCATCCGCCGGGCGCGGACCACGTCGCCGCCGGCGAAGACCCTCGCCCGAGACGTAAGCAGACTGTCGCGCGCAACCGAGACCTTGCCGTCGCGCACGTCCAGCCCGAACGGCCGGGACCCCTCCGACAGCCGACCGACGCCGACGAACACCGCGTCGAAACTCCCAAGCAGCTCCTCCAGCGAGACGGCCTTGCCGACCTCCACGCCGAAGCGGAACTCCACCTCCATGTCTCGCACACAGTCCGCCTCGGCGTGCAGTATCCGCCTGGGCAGACGGTCTTCGCCGAGGGCGTAGCGGAGCATCCCGCCGGGCTGGTCGCGTCTTTCAAAAATGGTGCATGCGTGACCGGCCCGCCGGAGATGCCAGGCGGCCGACAGTCCCGCCGGACCCGCCCCGACCACGGCCACGCTCCTGCCGGTATCGGCCGCGGGCTTGGGCGTATAGGGCCTGTGGCCGCCGGTGAGGTCGGCCTCGGCTGCGTAGCCCTTCAGTTGCATGATTGATACGGCCTCGTCGGCCGCCGCCCGACGACAGGCCTTCTCGCAAGGCGCCGAGCATATCCGACCCAGCACCGCCGGCAGGGGGATGTCGGTTTTTATTACCTCTATTGCCTCGCGGAGCTTGCCCTGGCCGATGTATCGCAGCATTTGGGGTATGTCCAGCCCGGCCGGACACGCGACGGTGCACGGTGCGTCGCAGTCGCCCAGGTGATCGCTTAGCAGAAGCTCCAGGGCGTTCCCGCGGGCCTCCAGGACCTCCGGGGTGTTGGTGAACACACGCATCCGGTCTTCACAGACGGTCCCGCAAGAGGGCATTAGACCTTCCTGTCCGACGACCTTCACCAGACAGACCATGCAGCTCGTCCGGGCCGGCTTGCCCGGCAGGTGACAGAGCGTGGGTATGTTCACGCCCAACCCGCGGGCCACCTCAAGGACGGTCTGGCCCGGCTTGAACTCCACCTGGTGATTGTCGATTTGAATACTGGGCATGTTATTCAACTTCCACGGCGTCGGCGGGGCATACATCGCGGCAGGCGCCGCAGCGGATGCATTCTTCCGTGTCGATTTCGTGTTTCTCGTGCGGCCGGGCGACAATCGCGTCGGCCGGGCAGTCCTGCGCGCATCGTGTGCAGCCGATACAGTTGTCGTTTATGCCGTATGTTATAAGGGCGGTGCACTGCTTCGCCGGGCATCGGCCCCGGATGTGCGCCTCGTACTCATCTCGAAAATGCTCCAGCGTGGATAGCACCGGGTTGGGGGCGGTCTTGCCAAGTCCGCAGAGACTGTTGTCCCGTATTGAATGCCCCAGCCGTTCCAGCTCCCGCAGGTCGCCGTCGGCGCCCTCGCCGCCGCAGAGCCGCTCCAACATGCGCAGCATCAGGCGGGTCCCGACGCGACAGAAGGTGCATTTGCCGCACGACTGGTCCTGGGTGAACTCCAGGAAGTACCGCGCTATTTCCACCATGCAGTCGTCCTCGTCGAGCACGACCAGCCCGCCCGAACCCATCATCGCGCCGACGTGGACCAGTGCCTCATAGTCCACCGGCGTATCGGCCAGCGATTCCGGAACGCAGCCGCCGGAAGGCCCGCCGACCTGCACGGCCTTGAAGCGCTTACCTTCGCCTATGCCGCCGCCGACCTCGTGAACCACCCTGCGCAGCGTGATACCCATCGGCACTTCGATAAGCGCGTTGCGGTTCACCTTTCCGGCCAGAGCGAACACCTTGGTGCCCTTGCTGTGCTCGGTGCCAAGTTTGGCGAATTCGTCGGCCCCGTTGCGGAGGATCCACGGCACAAGCGCGAAGGTCTCCACGTTGTTGACCAGCGTCGGCCTGCCCCACAGCCCGCTCCGCGACGGATACGGCGGCCGAAGCCGGGGGTTGCCGCGACGGCCCATGATCGACTCCAGCAGGGCGGTCTCCTCTCCGCAGACGAATGCGCCGGCGCCCTCCATGACCCGCATCTTCAGATCGCCCAGCAGCCCCTCCTGCTCGCAGTGGGATATCGCTTCGCGCACGCGCGGTATCGCCAGCGGATACTCCTGGCGGATGTACAGAATCGCCTCGCCCGCGCCGATGGTTTGAGCGGCGGCGGCTATGCCCTCGATGACGCTGTAGGGATAGCTCTCAAGGATCATCCGGTCCATGAACGCCCCGGGGTCGCCCTCGTCGCCGTTGCACACGACGTATTTGACGTCGGAGTCCGCCTCGGCGACCTCCCGCCATTTCTCGGCGGTCGGGAACCCGGCGCCGCCCCGGCCGCGAAGCCCGCTGCGTTCGATTTCGCCCAGCACCTGCTCGGCCGACATATCCTCGCGGCACTTACGAAGCGCCTCGAAGCCGCCCGTTTCCAGGTACTCCCGCAGGTCCAGCGGGTCGCTGCGTCCGGCTCGTTCGGTGACCAGCAGCACCTGCGGGTCCCAGAAGCTCGAAGCCCGCTGCGTGCTCATATCCAGCCCGTATCGCGTCACCGGCTCCCAGGCGTCGTCGGTCAGCAGATGCTCAAGCGCCGTGGAGGCCGTGCGCCGCGCCTTCGCCAGCACGCCGCCGGGATGCAGGTGTCTGCCGAGAATCGCCCTCACATCGTCCGGGCGGACCTGTGCGTAAAGGTGCGAGCCGTCGTCCGGCGTAACTATCTCCACCAGCGGCGTCTCGTGGCACATGTTCACGCAGCTTACCGGCTTGACCTTCGCGTCGATGCCAAGGTCCGCCAGCGCCTTGTCGATGGCCTGCTTGACGTCCCGTGTGCCGCGGGCGACGCAGCAGGAGTCCAGCGTGATTCGGATTTCCGCCTCCCGAGGCGTGCCCGGCCGGCGCCGGCGCTGCTTGGCGCGGCGTTTCTGAAGCTCAAGGAAGTCATCCAGCGAGCGGGTGATACTCTCGGTGGTAAGGTGTCCGAAGGTCACGTCGTCTATCTGCATCACCGGCGCCAGCGAGCAGCAGCCCAGGCAGGCGACTCGCTCGACGGTGAAGACCCCTTCGCTGTCGGTATCCTCGTCGCCCTCGATGCCGAGGTGTTTGCAAAGCGCGTCGGTTACCAGCGGAGCGCCTTTGACGTGGCAGGCGGTGCCGTGGCAGACGCGGACGGTATGCCGCCCGGCGGGACGGAGCCGAAACTGCGTGTAGAATGTGCTTACGCTTTCGACCGCGGCGGGCGTGATGTCGGCAATCTCGCAGAGCCGGCGCAGCGCCTGCTCGGGCAGATACCTGTACCTGGCCTGGATCGCCTGAAGCAGCGGTATCAGAGCGTCCTCGCTACGCCCGAGCCGCTCGACCACTTCGTCAACATGTGTCAGGTCAGGTTCCGCCACAGGCGATTCATTCCTTTCCCACGGCCCACAGGTGTCGTCGGCCGCGGATGTAGATGCGTCCGTCCACGTACGCCGGAGAGCAGTTGGACCGCTCGGACAGATCGGCCGTGCCGAGTTCGTCATACTCATCCGCCGTCGCCGAGAACCGGTGCATCACGCCGTCGGATGTCAGCAGATGCACCTCATCACCCACAAGCGTCGGCGAGGAGCGGACGGTCGAGTCGAAGTCGTGCTCGTAGATCATGTCGCCCGTCTCGGCGTCGAGGCAGGTCATCAATCCATAGGTCTGCACAAGCCAGATGCGATCGTCGGTCGCCAGAGGACTTACGATGTCCGGCAGGTCGTCGTAGGCGATCCATTCGATGTGGGTATCCGTAACGTCGCCTTCGCCGCCGGTGCGGATGGCCGATAGCTGCGAGTATGCCGTTACCGCGTACACCTTGCCGTCGGCATACGTCGGGGACGGTCCCACGTCGCCTGTCAGACAGTCGGCCCGCCATATCTCGCCGCCGTCGGCCGGGTCGTAGGCGATTACCCACGGGCTGGAGGTGGTTATCAACTGCTCACCGTCGGGCGTATCCGCCACCAGCGGCGTGGACCAGGAGTTCATCACCGGGCGTTCCTTAAGATACCGCACCGAGCCGGTCTCCAGGTCCAGCCCGTACAGCTCGCTGTACATGGCTTCCGGGTCCGTGCCCTGGTCGTACTGGATGATGACCTTGTCGCCGTGAATAATCGGCGAGGAGGCATGGCCGTAGATGTTGTCCGGTGGCCCCAGGTTGC
The DNA here is from genome assembly GCA_003551645.1 of Phycisphaerae bacterium. Lineage (GTDB taxonomy): Bacteria > Planctomycetota > Phycisphaerae > SM23-33 > SM23-33 > PUND01. The sequence continues at coordinate 8,796 of PUND01000065.1, forward strand.
GGGCCCATGCTCGCTCACCCTCCATATCGGTGCAGATCACGTCGCCGTTGGCGAAAACCGCTACCACATACCTGCCGTCGGTGGCAGGGCTTGGCGCGGCATATCCGGTGTCGTCCATCACGCTAGGCGCATCGGGCCGGGCGCCGGGGATATTGACCGCCCGGTGGCGCCAGAGCAGCTCGCCTGTGTCGGCGTTATAGCAGTAAAGCTCGCGATTTTCGGCGTCGGCACCGGTGATAAACACCCTGTGGCCGGCGACGACAGGCGAGTTGTGCCCCGGAAGCGGTATCTGCTCGGACTTCCAGAGGATGTTCCGCCCGCTCTCGCCGTCCCAGTCGTCGGGAAAGTCCCCGTCGGGCGCGACCCCAAGCCCGCCGGGTCCGCGGAAGCGTGGCCAGTCCGCCGAGACCTCAACCGCCTCGGGGGCGGGTTCATCCTCGGTATCGACACCCGCAACCGGCTCCGGTTCTTCCGGGGCGACGCGCCTGGCAAGCGGGTCGGGCGAGACCAGCGCCAGTGCTGTGATGGCGGCCGCCAGTGCTATAGAGGCCGCCCCGATCGACCACCGGGCGGTTTTCCTCCGGGCGATCTCGCGCCTGCTCAAATCGCCCGAGCCGCCGGGGACCTTCACCGGACGACCCGAGGCCGCGACGTGTGCGGATATCAGCAGTGCGGCCACGCCGCCGGCAAGCAGCCAGCCGCCGCGACGCATGAACGCCTGCCGCCGAAAGAACTCCCGCCGCAGCCGAAGGTCCGCTTCGCGAATCCGCTCGCGCAGCTCCCCGTCGCCGGGGGTTCTGTCCAGCTCCGCCCGGAGTTGCTGGAACCGCGGCGATTCCCAGGGGTCGGCGCCCTCGGCGCCGGACCATTCCCAGACCAGCAGACCGGCCACCATCAAACAGAACATGGCGCAGACCAGGACCATCGACCGGGCGGCCCGGCGACGGGTGGCGAGGCGTTTGTCGTCGGTCGGGGACATCAACCGTCCTCTCCGGCCGATGCGGCGGCGTCATTGCGGCGTTTCCGCTCAATAGGACAGACTTCGAAGCATCTCCCGCACGACAGGCACGTGCCTCGGTCGGGCACGTAGTCCGGCCTGCGCCTCCGGACCGACCATCGCACAAGGCGCATCCCGGCGACAAGGCCGACGAACCCGCCGACGATCATCGCTCCGTGTCTGACTCGCGACCGGACCCGGCCGGCTATGGCGTGTATCTCATCCGCACCGAGCGGTTGTCTGTCATAGGCGGCCGCCAGGTCGTGGTCGGTTTCCTCGCCGGCGTCGGCGCGGCGCAGGTGTTCGGCCAGGCGGACGTGATGGTCCGTCCGGCTGACTGCCGGACCCGCCAGCCAGCCGGCGCACAGACCGGCCGCAATCATCACCGGCCAGAGCACCAGACACACCGAGAGTCCGAGCTTGCCGAAATGCCGGCCGGGGTCCGGCGCCGACGGCGCCTCGATCGCGTTGTACGGGCAGGAGTTCTCGCATAGGCGGCACTGCACACATTCGTCGGGTGTTATTGTTACGTGCCACTTGCTCAGCCGGCTCAACGGCCTTAGCAGCACGCTGTACGGGCAGATGTAGCGGCAATACGGCCTGGCGACGAAAACGCCCACCAGCAGCATCACCCCGCCCAGAATCAGCAGGTCCACACGCCCGGCGACGGAAAAGCTCACACGGCCGGCTTCGCCCATCGCCACCTGTTCTATCCATTTGCCCACCGGAACCAGACGGAAGATACTCACGAACGGGTCGAACCGGCAGATGAGGAACACCGTTCCGCTGAAGGCCAGCAGCACCGCCGCGGCCAGATAAGCCACCGCGAACAAGCTCAGCCCCGCCTCAATCGGACGGGGGATTTTCAGCGCCTTCAGCGCCACCACGTCCTGTATCGCCCCCAGCGGACAGACCCCGCCGCAGAATGTCCGCCCGAACAGCAGCGTCCCGAAAAGCGGCAACAGGAGGAACGCGATTATCGGAAAGCTGACCGCGTAGCCGTCGCCGCCGATGCTCAATGCCGCGTTCTGGACCGCGCCTATCGAGCAGACGCAGCCCAGCCGGTAGAAACCGAAATAAAACAACGAAAGCAGCATCACCACCGCTATGCCCCGTCGGGAGCGCCTCTTGAACGCAAACCACGAGGCCGCCACGATGGCGCCGGCGAGCACTGCCGCATCCACGTATTCAATGTGCCGCCAGATGCCCTGGCGCGGTTCGGGAGTAGTGGTCTCCGGCAGCGGCTCGTCCAGTTCCGGCGTGGGGAAGCGCAGATCCGCCGTCGCTGCCCCCGACAGCAGCATCAGCAGTATCAGGATAATTCCGGCGTGGCGCGTCGAGGTCATAATCAGCGTGTCTTAAGCAGGTAGGGCTGGTCGGCGGGAACTCGGCGGAAGGCGTCGGCGGGACAGGCAGGTGCTATGGTGCATTTGTTGCAGTTCACACAGCGGTCGTGACGTACCTGCAGAAACAGCGAGCCGTTACCAAACCGCTCGCAGCCGTCAACACACTTGCCGCAGCCGATGCAAAGCTCCTCGTCTATGGAATATTCGTAGTAGGGGTCCTTCTTGAACGTCCTGACAATCGCGCCGGTCGGGCAAAGCTGGTTCTCGGCCGCTGTCGTCAGCTCGGTGGCCTTGGGGTCGAAGTAGCCGGTGCACAGCTCGCAGTAGCCGCATATCTCGTATGCGTGCACGGCCTTGACGGCCGAGGGGTCCAGCACGCAACGGGTGGCGCAATTCCCACACTTGACGCACTTGTCCGGGTCCAGTTGCCAGACGGTGTCGCCCTTGCCGGCGACGGCCTCGGATATCAGCCCCGCCGTACCGCCGGCCAGCACGACAACGCCGCCCGCCTGCAGGCCCCGGCGCAGCAGTTCACGCCGGGTGAGCTTGGGTTTGTCGTCGCGGTCAGTCACGTTCGGCTCCGCGGGTGTTCTGGCGGTAAGACATCGCCTGCGGCAGTCGGCAGCCGGAGACCGCCGAGCAGTCGCGGCAGATGAATTCGTTGATGCATGTCTCGGCCTGCCGGTCGCCGCGCCGCAGGAGGTTCTTGCCGGTCATTGTCGCACCGGCGGCCACCAGCGCGCCCGCTGCCAGCCATCGCAGGCCGCCGGCCAATAGCTCCCGCCTGGTCAGGTTCTTCGCGTCCTCTTTACGTCCGTCCATCAGTCGCTCCGTTGTTTCGGCTCGAAAATGCGCACCTCGGCTTTGATGGCATCCAGCACGTGGATTCGGTCGCGGCTGTCCACAGCCAGTTCCAGCCGCTCGGTGTCGGCGTCGAATTCCGTGGCCAACGCGACCACGGACAGGAACCGCCCGTGCGGGTCATAGAGTTTAACGCGCGGCAGGCCCTTTTCGGCCGTAACTACCCGGCCGTCGGACAGGACCGCCACGTTGGTGGGGTTGCAGCAGCCGCAGAAGCCCTCGATATCCCGCATGGACGGCTCGCCCCAGCTCAGCTCCAGACCTCCGTCGGGCGTATAGGTCTCCACCCGCCATCGGCCGGGGTTGGTCACACGAATCAGCCCGTCCGCTCCGGCGGCGATATCCAGGCACAGCGCCCGGACCAGCAGGCCTGGTATATCCCACTGCTCATCCGCCTCGCCGAGCCGGCCGATCGGATTTCCGGACAGGTCCAGTCGATGCACTACCGCGTTGCCGGCGTCGGCCGCAAAGACATCTTCGCCCATCACCGCCAGGCCGGTCAGCATTGTCCGTTCGTCGAACGGCTCCCATTCATCGAGCATGTCGCCGTCCGGGCCGTACACCTCCACCCGGTCTATCATCCCGACGTACACCGTGCCTTCGTCCGCCACGGCCAGGCACGTCGCCTGTCCGCCGGTTTCAAACCGTCGGATGGTTTCACCGTCCGGATTGACGCTCCGCAGTTCGGCATCCCCGGCGATATACAGGACATCGTCCGGGCCGACAGCGATTGCCCGCGGGGTTTCCACACCGGCCGGAATCGCATCGACCTGCCGGTAACCCACGCGGTCGGCGCCGAGGTCTTTCAGCTCCGAGATGTCGTAGCGGAACTCCTGACCGACCCGGCCGCCCGGCCGACCGGTGCCTTCGCCGGTGAATATCACCCATAGCGTCACCCCCAGGGCCACGCCCACCACGGCCGCCGGCAGGGCAATCTTCACCAGTCTGTTTAGCGATTCGGACATCCTGTCTCACCAGTCAGCCGGCGGAACACAAACGCCGGCAGGCACGACGGCTCCTGTCTTCAAACATCCGTGTATATCCGCGTTCATCCCTGCTCAGCTTCCAGCAAATGCCGCCAGGGTTCTGTCTCGGTATCACGGCTGCGCCTCGGCCGACACATCCAGGCAACGCATCCGCCCGAGGTCTCTTACCAGCAGCTTCCCGCCGGCCAGCGCGGGCGGGCCCCACGCCTCCGGGCCGGGCAGCACCCGGGCCTGCGCGATCTGCCGATACCCCTTCGGCGTCGCCTCCACCATCGTAAGCGTTCCGTCATCGTCAATAAGGTATATAACGCCGTCGGCGAGCAGGTATCCGCCCAGTCCGAAGCGATGCTCCCTGCCGCTGGTCCAGATGATATTGCCGTCAAGGTCCAGACAGACCAGCCGGCCGTCGGCTCGGACACCGTAAATGTGGTCCTCATAAAGGACAGGCGTCTGCTGTTCGGCGCCGAATTCACTCGCCGACAGACGCCATTTCTCGACTGGTTCAATCCCACCGTCGTTCTGTCGGAGCTGGAGCATCATGCTGCCGGCGTTGTACCCGCCGGTAAGCAGAATCCGCCCGTCGGGAACGATAACCGGGCTGGGCACGGTTGCGATGCTGATGCGCCAGGCGTCCGTGTGCCAGAGTATCTCGCCGTCGTCGGCACATACCCCGACGACGCCCCCGCTGCCGCAGTACACGTACATCCGCCTGTCGGCGAAGTCCATCGGCATCACCGAGCTGTGGGTCATGTCCCAGCCGAACTCGTTCGGTGTCTCCCATACCTTCTCGCCGCTTTCGGCGTCGATCGCCGTCAGCAGCACATCATCGCCGGCGGGGGCAAGTATAACTCGACCATCATCGATGAGCGGGCACTGTCCGGCGTACCAGGGGGGGACCCTGGTGCCGTATTCGGAGACCATGTCGATGCCCCAGAGGTACTCGCCGGTCTCGGCCTCCAGGGCCATGACGTGGCACTTCGGCCCCAGCGTTACCAGCACACCGTCGGCCAGGGCGGGCACGGTCCTGCTCATGCCGTGATTGCGGCGGATGTCCACCGGCACCGACCGGCGGTAGATTTCCCTGCCGTCGTCGAGGTTGATGCAGCGAAGGGCATTGGCGCGGTTCTCCACGTCGTAGTCCAGCACGTAGGCCCTGCCGTCTTTGACCGCGGCCGCGGCGTAACCCTCCCCCAGCGAAACCTCCCAGAGTACAGGCGGGCCGTCGTCGGGCCAGTCTCTAGCCAGTTCGGCGGCCGATCGCGCTATGCCGTCGCGCGCCGGTCCGCGGAACTGCGGCCAGGCGTCCGCCGTGGGTTCCCCGGGCGGTACGTCGAAGGTCTCCAGCGTACCGGGCAGGGCCGGCTCGGCCGGCGCATCCTGACGGGGGGCTTCGTCTATACCCGGCTCGCGCCGTACCAGCTCCGGGGCGCCGTCGCCGGCGGCGAGCAGCCAGAAAGACAGCACCGCTATTAGCACGGCTGCTGCGAAGATTGGGAGTATCCGGGCGAGCACTGATGTTCCGGTGCGGTCTGTCGGCTTGAACCTCGACAGGCGGCAGTGTACATTAATCTACCCACCATTTTTGTCTTTATGCTCCTGAAAACCAAGAGATTTTGCGGGCCGACCGGCCCTGAAACAGGTTCAACCCCGATAAGGGGGCCGATTATGCCAAAGATTGCGGCTTTGCTGTGCGCGTTTCTGTGTGTCGGTGTTCTGATGCACTTGTATCCCCCCGCGGCAAGCGCCGAGGATAGCGCCGTGTCCGACTGGCCGCAGTTCCTCGGCCCGAACCGCGACGGCACCACCCCGGAAAGCGGCTGGCGAACCGACTGGGACGACCAACCGCCCGAAAAGCTCTGGGAAAGAGACGTCGGCACCGGCTACGGCAGCGTGGCCGTCCGCGACGGCCGGGTGTACACCATGGGCAACGCGGACCGAACACAGGACGTGGTCTGGTGTCTTGACGCCTCCTCCGGCGAGGTTATCTGGAGGCACAGCTATCGGCAGCGGGGCGCCGGCGCCGGCTACCCAGGCCCGAGGGCGACGCCGACACTCGACGGCGACCACGTTTACTCCTTCAGCATTGAGGGCAAACTGCTGTGTCTGGACGATTCCCGCGACGGCGAGGTCGTCTGGAGCAGGGACGTGGTGGACGATTTTTCCGGAACAGCCGGGCAGTGGGGCTTCGCCTCGTCGCCGCTGGTGCTGGGTGAGAAGCTCATCGTGGACGCCGGGACGGTCCTCGCACTGGACAAGAACACGGGCGAGCTTATATGGCGGACCGGCGACTACCGGGCCGGCTACAGCTCCCCTGTGGCGTTCGAACGAGACGGCGAGACGCTGCTGGCGATATTCAACGCCTCCGGCCTGGTGATCCTCAACGCCGAGGACGGCGAGAAGATCGCCGAGCACCGCTGGCGGACCGCCCATGACGTCAACGCGGCCCTGCCCCTGATTGACGGGGACCACATCTTCATCACCTCCGGCTACCGAAGCGGCGGGGCGCTGCTGAAGCTGACCGATGAGGGGCTTGAGGAAATCTGGCAAAACCGTGCCCTGGGCAGCCAGTTCTCCAGCGTGATACTCAGGGACGGCTACCTCTACGGCTTCGACGGCAACGTCGGTGGCGCGCGGATGAAGTGCGTGGAGCTGGAGACCGGCCGGGAGGTCTGGCAGCACCGCGAGTCCGGCGCGATGATACTCGCCGGCGACAAGTTCCTCATACAGGGCCACGCGGGCCGACTGGCCGTGGCCAGGCCGACGCCCGAGGAGTACGAAGAACTGTCGTCGTTTACTCTGCCGCGCGACCGATGGTGGAATATCGCCGTACTCGCCGAAGGCCGCATATACGCGCGTAGCCACGGCGGAAAACTGGTCTGCCTGGACGTCAGCGAAGAACAGTAAAACACCCCACAACCCCAAACGCGAGGAACACAAAATGAGAACTAACACCGTCGCCCTGTGTCTGGCTGCCCTGGTCGCCTCCTGCGCCGCGGCCAGCCCGCCTGTTGGCTGGCGGGGCGACGGAACCGGGCGCTACCCGGACTCCGAAGCGCCGAAGGAATGGTCCGCTGAGCGGAACGTATTGTGGTTTGCGGAAACCTCTGAATGGTCCAACACGATGCCGACCATCGTGGGCGACCGGATTTTCATAACCGCCGAGCCGGCGACCCTGATATGCCTAGACGCATCGGACGGCTCGGTCCTCTGGCAGGCCGAGAACGATTACGAAAGCATTCTCCGCGAGGAGGAACTGGCCCGCGCCGAAAAGGCCCGGGAGCTTAACCGTGAGCTTTCCAGTCTGCGAGGCGAACACCGCCGCACCCGCCGGGAGGCCGAACGCGCCGAGGATGAGCCGGAAAAGGCCGCCGAACTCGCACAGCAGGTCGAGAAACTCCAGGAGCAGGTGGATGAGTTGCAGCAGCGCCTGGCGTCCTACAGGGAATACCTCAAGCCCGACACCCACGGCACCAACGGCTATTCCTCGGCGACCGTCGTCAGCGACGGCCGATACGTTCACGCGCTTTTCGGCATCGGTGTGGCCGTCTCTTACGACATGGAAGGTAACCGCCGCTGGGCAAGGCGCGTCGATAAGCCCCGCAGCGGCTGGGGCCACAGTGCATCTCCGGTTTTGGCGGACGGCAAGCTGATAGTGCATGTTACCGACGTGGTTGCGCTGAATACCGACGACGGTGAAGAGATATGGCGCACGCCCGCCAAGGCCAGCTTCGGCACACCCGTGGTGGCCTCGGCCGACGGCGGCGACGTGATCATCACACCCCGCGGCGACTTCATCAGGGCCTCGGACGGCGAGAAACTCGGCTCGGTCGCCGCGGGCCTTGAGTACAACTCACCCGTAATCCAGGACGGAGTGGTGTATTTCGTCGCCAACCAAAGAGGCAGGGCAACAGCCGTCAAGCTTCCGGAAAAGCCGGAGCCATTCGACGCGGAACCCCTCTGGCAGGTGGATATCACACGCAATCGGTACTACGGGTCGCCGGTTTACCGCGACGGCAGGATTTACGCCGTCACACAGAGCCACCAGTTGACCGTCCTGGACGCCTCCAACGGCGAGGCCATATACGAGATGAGGATCCCCGATATGCCCGGCCTGGTCTATTCAAGCATCACCATGACACGCAACGCACTGCTGATAAGCACCGAGCGGGGCGCGACCGTTCTGCTCGCGCCCGGTGATGAATACGAGGAACTCGGCCGGGGCCGCCTGGATACCTTCCGCAGCACTCCGGTGTTCGACTCCGGAAGGATGTACATACGCACACGGTCGGGGCTGTACTGCATCGCACCCGAGGACAATTGACCATGGAATCACCCGCGGATGTGTTGTTTTGCCGCTGCGCATACGCCGGCCTCACAGACCCCGCCGAATGTGAACGTCTGCTCGCTGGGCTGCGGGCGGCGGGGCTTTCCTGCAGCCCTATACCTGACCTGTGCTCGCTGGTCGAAAGACGCGACCCGATACTGAGCGAGACCGCCGGGCGGCGGCGGCCGGTGATCGTCGCCTGTCGGCCGAGGGCGGTGCGGGCACTGTTCGCGTACGCCGGGGCGGAGCTTCCCGAAGATGCGGCCGTGACAGACCTTCGCAACACGCCCGTTGAGGAGGCGCTTGCGGAAATAGTGCCGCCGGAAACACTCCCGGCCGCCCGCGCCGCGGCCGAGGCGGCCGGCGTCGCCGAGCCAAGGCAAGACCCCGAAGACGGCTGGCTGCCGTGGTTTCCGGTCATCGACTACACACGCTGCACCCACTGCGGTAAGTGCCGTAACTTCTGTCTGTTCGACGTTTACACCACCACCGACGACGGCCGGGTCGCCGTCTCGGCGCCGCGAAACTGCAAGACCTTCTGCCCGGCCTGTGCCCGCACGTGCCCGGCCGGCGCGATCATCTTCCCCAAACACCCCGATCCGCCCATCGACGGCGGCGAGCCGGACAAACCCTCCAAGGCCGAAGATGCGCCTACACTGGTGCAACAGGATGTGTTCGAGGCATTGAAGGCCCGCAACCGCCGCCGGCAAGACCCTTGCGAATGCGACTGCGAGAAGGGCGCGGCTGATCCGTCGGAGCAGTTGAAACAGGCCGGGCTTTCCCCCGACAAGATAGCCGAGATTTCCCGACGTATTCATGAACATGCCCGGGACAATGAGACCCCCGACAAATAACCGCCTCACACCTGCGGTCGTCCTGGTGGCCGACAGGACCCTCAGCGCCCGCTACAACGTGCTGTTCGAGGGCATCCTCGCGACTATGCAGACAACTCAGGTCCCGTCGGTGGCGATGCGGCGGCTTCTGTCTCCCTCGGCGCCGACCGACCGCGACGGCCGGGCCGTAGTCGCTCCGCTGGGGCTGCGAAGGGTGGAAGCCGCGCTGCTGGACGACGGCCTGGACAACGCCGACGTTGTCGTCACCACACCGGAACGGCTCGAAGACCTGCTCGGCCCGTGGACCATGGTCGTCGCGGTCAGCTCCAGCGACTTCCTCGGCCGGGGCATGAGCAACACCACAACGAGCAATTTCTGGTCCGGCGAGCTTTATACGCGCCGCTGGACACGTCGGATGATGCAACGGATCCTCGATGCGAAACGTCGTTTCGGCTTCTCGGTCATCGCCGGCGGGGCGGGCGCCTGGCAGTTGGCCCAGAGGCCGCAAGAGGCAGGGCGACTGGGCATTGATACCGTCTTTCAGGGTTACTTCGAATCCGGCGGCCCGGACACTGTCCGCGATCTCCTGCGGGGCCGCGAAGCCCCGTTCCACATACACCAGCTGCGGACCCGCGCGGCCTGGGCACGGCCGATTCGCGCGGCGTCCTCGATGGGCGTGGTGGAGCTTTCCCGCGGCTGCGGCAACGGCTGCCAATACTGCACCATGGGCCGGCATGCGATGGAGCACCTGCCGCCGGAGACCATACTCAGCGACCTTCGGACCAACTGCGAGGCCGGACTACGAAGCGCCGTCAGCAGCAGTGAGGACTTCTTCCGCTACGGCGCCGACCGCGGCCGGGTCAACTTCGACGCCCTTACAGGCCTGCTCGAACAGGTCCGCCGGATCCCGGTGCGGTTCATGCAGATAGACCACGCCAACATCAGCTCGGTTCTGGAGTTCTCCGACTCGCAACTGCGGGAAATCCGCCGACTCCTGACGTGGTCGCCCTCGACTCGCTACCTGTGGGTGAACCTCGGCGCCGAGAGCGCGAACGGCGAGCTGGTCGCGGCCAACGGACCGGGCAAGCTAGGCGGCATCCCGCCGGCCGACTGGCCCGAAGCCGTCATCGAGGCCGCCGACAAGCTCGACCGCACCGGCTTTTTCCCCGTGTTCAGTCTGGTCCTTGGGCTTCCCGGCGAGACACCCGCCGACGTCCGTGCTACGCTGGACATGGTGCGGCGGCTCGCCAACGGCCGGGCTGTCATATTCCCGGTGTTCCACGAGCCGATCATGCCCGGCCAGAAGCGATTCGGCATGGCCGAGATGACATCCGAGCACCTGCAACTGTACCGTACTTGTTACGAGCTGAATTTCCGATGGGTACCGCGGCTGTTCCGCGACAACCAGAGAGTGGGCGGCGTCGGCGGCGTTCGTCGGACGCTGTTCCAGTTGCTGGGCAGGGCGGAAGTTGTGTCCTGGAGGCGGAACTTCGCTCGCCTTGGCCGGAAACTGCCCGAAAGCCCCACAACCCGCCATCGGCCGGCCGAGATCGCCGCCGGCGGTTAGAATCGCCATGACCGAACCGCAACCCAGACACGCACCCGCCGACGCGGCCACCCGGCGCAAGCTGGAGGCGCTGGCGGCGGAGACCGCCACCCGCGAGGCGCTGGTCCCGCCGGTGTCGCTGGAGCGGCTCCGCACACTGGCCGCCGGGCTGCTCCGCGAAGCCGGCGCGCCCGACCGCTGGCGCGACTACGTCATGGTGATCCTCAGCAACGCCGCCTGGCGCGACGCCTTCGCCGACGTGCCCATGAACAAACGCCTGCTTATGCTGCCGCAGTGCCTGCGGCACGATCGCGACGCCTGCCCGGCGGAAATGGACGGCTTCGGCCTGCTGTGCGGCGACTGCGGCCGATGCCGGATAGGCGAGCTGCGGGCCGTAGCAGAGGCGCTGGGATACGTCGTCCTGGTCGCCGAGGGCACAACCGTCGTAACCTCGCTGATAGCGGACGGGCAGGTCGAGGCGATACTCGGCGTAAGCTGCATGAGCGTGCTCGAGAAGGTCTTCCCATACATCCAGGCGGCAGCGATTCCGGGCATCGCCGTCCCGCTGCTGACGGACGGCTGCTCCGGCACCGAGGTGGACATCGCCGGGGTGCACGAGGCGATCAACCTCAGCGGCGACGGCGCCACCCGCCGGCTGGACATCGAGGCCGTCCGCCGGGAGGTGCTCGGCTGGTTCAGCGAACGGCGGCTGGAGGAGATGATGGGCGAGGCCGGCGGCTCGGCCGAGCGCATCGCGCGAGACTGGCTCCTCGCCGGCGGCAAGCGTTGGCGCCCCCTGCTGACGGCCTGCGCCTACCAGTCGCTGCGCGACGACGAACGAGACGACCTGCCGGTGGAACTCGAAAAAACCGCACTGTCCGTCGAATGCTTCCACAAGGCCTCGCTGATACACGACGACATCGAGGACGCCGACGACCAACGTTACGGCCGCGAGACTCTGCACAAGACACACGGAGTCGCGGTGGCGCTGAACGCCGGGGATTTGCTCATCGGGGAGGGCTACCGGCTGCTCGCCGAGAGCGGCCTGGACGCCGCGAGAACCGCCCGCATGGTCCGCTCGGCGGCCGAGGCCCACCGCCGGCTGTGCGGCGGACAGGGAGATGAGCTTTCCTGGGCCAGCCGGCCCGGACCGCTGCCGGTGGAGAAGATGCTGGACATCTTCTCGCGAAAGACCTCACCGAGTTTCTACCTCGCACTGCACCTCGGCGCGATATGCGCCGGCGGGGACCGTGAAATCGACCCACACCTCCGCCTGTACAGCGACTCGGTCGGCATCGCCTACCAGATTCACGACGACCTGCGGGACCTCCACTCGCCAGGCGGCGCCGGCGACCTGGACGCGAATCGGCTGTCGGTGGTCCTGGCGGCCGCGTGGGAGCACGCCGACGAACAGGGCAGAACACAGCTGGAGGCGGCGCTTCGCAAACCCGCCTCCGACGCCGGCCGCGGCCGGGAGATGTCGCGGCTGCTGAACCGGACACGCGCCGTCCATACCGCCCGGCAACTGCTGCAAATGCACAAGCAACAGGCGATCCGCTCGCTGGACGGCCTGCGATGCGCCCCGCTTAAGGCGCTTTTGAGACGACTACTGGGCAAGATATTCGGCGACGCCGAGGAACTGGGCTGGTGTGCTGACCATTCGGCTGCAAATGCTCCACTGGGCGAGCTTGGCTCGCAACAGACTGCCTGAAGGGCCTGAGCCGGTCCGGGCGTTCCTGGAATCCAGGCGACTCGCCGGCGGCGGGTTCTCCGGCCGGGACGACAAGCCGGACCTGTACTACACGTCCTTCGCAGCAGATCTGTTCCGGGCGCTGGGCGGCGACGACCCGCCGCCCGGGCTTACCGACTATCTCGATCGCGCCCTGACCGGCACAGCCGATATGGACCTGGTCCACCTGTGCTGTCTCATCAGGTCCCGGCGGTCGCTGGGGCTTGCCTGCGACGGACGGTTCGCCGACCGGCTGGCCGAGTTTCGCAGCGCGGACGGCGGGTTCGCGACCTCCCCGAACGCCAGGACCGGAAGCAGCTACGGGGCGTTCCTGGCTGTGGGGGCGTGGGAGGAACTGGACTCTCCCCCCGAAGACATCAACGCCGTCGCCGAGAGCGTCCTTGCTCTTCGCTGCCGGGGCGGAAGCTTCGCCAACGACTCCCACCTGCGGATCGGCTCGGTACCCGGCACGGCCGCGGCGGTGGTGGCTTTGAGACACATGGACCGGCCCGCGGACCCTGAAAGCGCCGATTGGCTGAGCAAACGGCAACTCGCCTCCGGCGGGTTTGAACCGGTCGCCGGACTGGGCCGCGCCGATTTGCTTTCGACCGCAACGGCGATGGCCGCCCTCGCCGGCGAAGGGCGGCTGACCGGCGAACAGGCCGAAGCGGCCGTGCCGTTCGTACACCGGCTGTATCGCGGCGGCGGGTTCGCGGCCTCCGAAGACGACCGCGGCGCCGACTGCGAATACACCTGGTATGCGCTGCTGGCACTGGGTCTTCTGGAGGAGGACCAGGCGTGACCGTACCGCACCTGAAAGAGACCCTCGATACGCTCCGCGACCGGCTGCTGGCCGAGCGGTCCGCCCGCGGATGCTGGACCGGCCGGCTCTCCACCAGCGCCCTTGCGACGGCCACGGCGGTTACCGCTCTGACCATCGCCGAGCCGGAGACCGCCGGCGAGCAAATAGAAGGCGGACTCGACTGGCTCCGGACCAACGCCAACAGCGACGGCGGTTGGGGCGACAGCCCGGAAAGCCCGAGTAACCTCTCTACCACCGTGCTGGGCTGGTCCGCATTCGCCGCGGCCGGCAGGGCGGACGACGAGTGCGCCGCCGCTGCCGAGTCGTGGATAGACCGCGCCGTCGGCGGGCTGGATACGGACAAGCTTCTCGGCGCGATTGTCGGCTCATACGGCGGCGACCGGACCTTCTCGACGCCGATCCTGGCAATGACCGCGCTTGCCGGACGGCTCGGCCCCGGCCGGGACACCTGGCGGCACGTGCCACCTCTGCCATACGAACTCGGCGCGCTTTCGCACCGCTGGCTGCGCCGCCTGCGGCTGCCGGTGGTCAGCTATGCGTTGCCGGCGCTTATCGCGGTCGGCCGGCTGAGGCGATGCCGGCTGCGGCCGCGAAACCCGATAACACGGCTGGTCCGCCGGCTCGCCGATGGCCCGGCCCTGCGGAAGCTCGAACACATCCAGCCCGAAAGCGGCGGCTACCTGGAGGCCCCGCCGCTGACGGCGTTCGTGGTGATGTCGCTGGTCTCCTGCGGAGCGGCGGAGCACCCCGCGGTGCCGCGGGGGCTGCGGTTTCTGCACGATACGGTCCGGCCCGACGGCGGCTGGCCCATCGACACCGACCTGGCGACCTGGCTTACGTCCCTGTCGGTCCGCGCGCTTGCCGCCGACGGGTGTCCTCCGCCGCGATTCACGGCCGAAGACCGCCGTACGACACTTCAATGGCTGCTGGACTGCCAACTGCGACGCGTGCATCGCTACACCGAGGCCCCGCCCGGCGGCTGGGCTTGGACCGACCGCTCAGGCGGGGTCCCCGACGCCGACGACACCTCCGGCGCCATGCTCGCCCTGCGACTGCTGGACGGCGACGACCCGAGCCGCGCCCGGGCGGCCGAGTTCGCCGCCGACTGGCTCGGAGGGCTGCAGAACCGCGACGGGGGAATCCCGACGTTCTGCCGCGGGTGGGGCCGGCTTCCGTTCGACCGCAGCGCGGCCGACCTGACCGCCCACGCCGTCGCCGCATGGTCCGCCTGGCCGCCTGCCGGCGACCGGGCCGGCGAGAGGATGTCCCGCATCAAGCGGGCGGTCGCATACCTGGCGCGGGCACAACGAGCCGACGGCGCCTGGCTGCCGCTGTGGTTCGGCAACCAGCACACGCCTGATATGACCAACCCGGTTTACGGGACCGCTCGCGTGCTGATAGGGCTTTGCGGCGCGGACGCCGCGAACAACACGCCCGACGCGCTGAGCCGTGGGGCCGGATGGCTGCTGTCGGTCCAGCGGTCCGACGGCGGATTCGGCGGCGACTCGGACGGGCCTTGTTCCATCGAGGAGACCGCGGTAGCCGTATCGGCCCTGTCGGCCGTCGGCCTGCGTATGCCGGATGAGCCGCGGCTGCCCGATGCCGTGCGGCGCGGAGCGATGTGGCTTATCGAACACACAGACGGCGGAAACGTAACGCCCGCCACGCCCATAGGGCTTTACTTCGCCAGACTGTGGTATTCCGAGAAGCTGTACCCGCTTATTTTCTCCACTGAGGCCCTGGCACGGGCCGGGGCATTGCTGCATCGTCGCTACGAAGGCGATACGTGAAACTGATATACTCAAACGTGAAGGGCTTTCAGCCGGCAGCGAAACGGCCGGCGGCTTTGAGACGCCTTAATTCGCGACCCATTGACAGGGCCGAGCGGAAAAGCCGTTCAAGCAGCCACTGTCATACGCGGCTGTGCGTCGCGTGTGCGAACGTTTTGCGTTGCGATGGGCCGAGTACCGAGGCCGTCCGGAAATGCGTGGCAAGTGAGTTAATGACTTACGACAGAAGTACGGAACTGTTTGGGGCTGATGCTTCAACAGCGGCCGACCGGAGGTCCGAAGGACCGGCAGTCATCAGCCGGAGCCGTGAGGCCCCGGAGCACTAACGATTGCGGAAACAAGCCGACATGAAGCAGGCAATCATCCTGGTCCTGATAATGGGCGCCGCGTTCGCGGCGCTGCTCCTGTTGCGGATGCGCGACGACAGCGACGCTGATGCCGATCCGCCTCGGCCGCGGGAGGAACCCGCGCAAATCAACGCCCGTGGAGACTGGCCGATCTTCCGGGGCGATGCGGCGCTGCAGGCCCACAGCCCGACCGAGCTGCCCCGGCGGCTGCGGCTTATCTGGCGACAGGACACCGCAGCGCCGATCAACAGCTCGCCGGTAATCGCCGACGGTCTGGTCTTCGTCGGCAACGACGACGGAAAGCTGCTGGCCCTTCGGCTCAGCGACGGCCGGGAGCAATGGTCGTTCGCCGCGGCCGACCCGATAGTCGCGCCGCCGATGGTCGCGGACGGCTCGGTCTATGTCGGCACGCTTGCCGGGGACCTGCTGCGGCTGGACGCCGCCGACGGCGAGAAGCTCTGGTCATACGCCACCGGCGGTGAGATTCACGGCTCGGCCAACTCCGCCGGCAGCGGCGACCAACTGCGGATACTGGTGGGCAGCTACGACGGCAAGCTGCACTGCGTGCGCGCCTCCGACGGGCACGGGCTTTGGACGTACCAGACCGACAACTACGTTCACGGCGCCCCGGCCGTCGCCGACGGGCTGGCCGTCTTCGGCGGCTGTGACTTCAACATCCACACCGTCGGCATCGAAGACGGACAACCCGCCGGGAGCGTCCATCTGGGGCAGGGTTCATACGTCGCCGCCTCCGTCGCCGTCGCCGACGGCAGGGCCTACGCGGGCACGCACGACAACAGCTTCGTGGCCGTTGAACTTCCAGAAGGCCCGATCCGATGGGAACAGACCGCCGGCGGCGCCTTTTTCAGCCCGCCGGCGATAGCCGACGGCATGCTGGTTATCGGCTGCCGCGACCGGAACGTTTACTGCTTCGACGCCCGGACCGGAGAGCTTGTCTGGAGCTTCCTGACAGGCGGCGATGTTGACGGCGGGGCGGTTGTCGCCGGCCGGCGCGTGGTGGTCGGCTCGGCCGGCGGCAAGCTGTACCTGCTGGACCTCGCCGACGGCCGCGAGATATGGTCCCACACGCTGGGCGGGCCGATAAAGACCACGCCGGCGGTGGTCGAGGGCGCAGTCGTGGTCGGCTGCGAGGACGGCTTCGTGTACGCCTTCGCCCCCGAGGAGCCGGAGCAATGAACAACGATGCGCAAATCGCACAGATGGAGCATGTGGCGCGGTGGTTCCAGCAGCCGGACCGGACAGAGCGGCTGGAGGTGCTGCGGGATGTGTCGCTGCAAGTCGCGGCGGGCGAGTCGCTGGCTGTCGTGGGCCCCAGCGGGTCGGGCAAAAGCACGCTGCTGAACCTTCTGGCCGGGCTGGACAGGCCCAGTTCCGGGCGGGTGACTGTGGACGGCCGGGAGGTGTCCGGCCTCGACGACGATGCCCGCAGCCGGCTGAGATGCGAGCGGATCGGCATAGTCTTCCAGCTACACCATCTCCTGCCACAGTGCAGCGTGATGGAGAACGTCCTCATCCCCACGCTGGCGCCGGGGGCGCCGGAAGCGGCGTCGGCGCCGCGGCGCGCGAGCGACCTTCTGGAGCGCGTCGGCCTGGCCGACCGGCTGGACCACCGCCCGGGGCAGCTATCCGGCGGTGAGCGCCAGCGCGTGGCGGTGGTGCGGGCGCTGATAAACCGTCCGGCGCTGCTGCTTGCGGATGAGCCGACCGGATCGCTGGATCGTGCGGCGTCGGAGTCGCTGGCGGACCTGCTGGCGGAGCTGAACCGCGAGCAGGGCGTGGCGATGGTGACGGTCACCCACTCCATGCGGCTGGCCGAGCGCATGGGTCGAGTGCTGCAACTGGACGACGGGACGCTTCGGACCGACGGGGAGCGGGCGTGAATTATTCCCGGATATGGCTTCGTTCACTGCGGTTCTACCGGCGGACGCACCTCGGCGTGCTGGCGGCGGTGGCTGTGGCCACGGCCGTGCTGGTCGGCGCGCTTGTAACCGGCGACACCGTCCGCCACAGCATGCGCCGCATGGCCGAACAACGGCTGGGCGAGGTCGAGTTCGCGGTCGTATCTCCGCATCGGCTGTTCGCCGCGGACCTGGCGGGTCGGCTGGACCCCGGCTGCTCGGCCGTGCTGGAGCTTGCCGCGGCCGCACAGAGACCCGACGGCGCGGCCCGCGCCGCCGGCGTACGGGTGCTGGGAGTCGATGAGCGGTTCCGGCGTTTGTCCGCGTCGGCCGATGAGCGGATGCGGCCGGAAGGCAACGAGGCCGTCGTCAACGCCCGCCTGGCCGAGCGGCTGGAAATCGCGCCCGGCGATGAGCTTGTGCTGCGGCTCGAGACTCCGGGTGTGCTGCCGCTTGATGCGCCGCTGGCGGGGCCGGTGGACGGGACACACCTGTCGGTCCGCATCCGGGCGGTGGTCGAGGCCGACAATCTTGGCGATTTCGCACTGACGGCCGACCAGCAGACGCCGCTGAACGTGTTCGTCAGTCGAGAGCTGCTTGCCGAGCGGATCGGCCGCCCGGGCATGGCGAACCTGCTGCTTATGCCGCGGGGCCTGGCCGACGACGCGGCCGATGCGGATGCACTGGTTCGCCAGAACTGGCGGCCGGCGGACTCCGGGCTGGAACTGCACCGGCCCGGCGAAGATACGGTCGAGCTGCGCAGCGAGAGGGTATTTCTCGATGCGGCCGTGGTGCGGGCGGCGGCGGAGCTTGGACCCGCCGCCGGCGTGCTGACATACTTTGTGAACACCTTCGCCACCGACGATGCGGAAGCTCCATACGCCTTCGCGGCCGGAGTCGGACCGCTAGGCGGCAGGCCGGACGACTGCCCGCTGCTGGATGCGCTGGGGGAGTTGGACGACGATGAGGCGGTCGTCAACGAATGGCTCGCCGAACGCGACCTGCAGGCGACGCCGGGCGATACGCTGCGAATGAGCTATTACGTTGAGGGCGTGGGCGGGCGGCTAGTCGAGCGGACAAGGGAGTTTGGCATATCGGCCGTGGTTCCGCTTGCCGGCGCGACCGGCGATTCGACGCTGATGCCGGAGTTTCCCGGCCTGGCCGGCGTCGAGGACTGCCGCAACTGGGACCCCGGCGTGCCGATGGACCTGTCGCGCATACGCGACCTCGACCAGAGGTACTGGGACAACCACGGCGGCACGCCCAAGGTATTCGTGAACCTGCCGGCGGCGCGGGAGATGTGGGGCAACCGCTTCGGCGAGCTGACGGCCATCCGCTGGCCGGCGGCCGACGGAAGCCCGGACGGCATTGCCGAACGCCTCGGGTATCTGATAGACCCGGCCGAGCTTGGGCTGTACTTCCAGCCGGTGCGGATGCGGGCGATTGACGCGGTCGAGCAGGGCCAGGACTTCGGGCAGTTGTTCCTGGGCTTCAGCATGTTCCTTATCGGCTCGGCGGTGCTGCTGACGGGGCTGTTGTTCGTATTCGGCGTTCAGCAGCGGAGGGAGGAGGTCGGCACGCTGCTTGCCGTCGGCTGGACCAAGGACCAGGTCCGGCGGCTGCTGCTGACAGAGGGCGCCGTTGTGGCGGTCGTCGGCGGACTTATCGGCGCCCCGGCCGGGCTTGGCTATACGGCGGCGGTCGCCTGGGCGATGGAGACGTTCTGGCCGCGTGCGGTCGCCGGCGGAAGGCTTGCGCTGCATGCCGGCTGGGTGTCGCTGGTGCTGGGAACGGTCTCGGCGGTGACGATAGCGGTACTTGCCATGTGGCTTACGCTGCTGCGGCAGATGCGCCGCGATGTGCGTGAGTTGCTGGCCGAAGCGGCCGAGCCGCCTCCACCGCCTCGGCTGCGGCGGCTGGGATATCTGCCGGCGCCTCTGTGTGCGGCGGCGGCTGGTGTGCTGCTGGCGGCCGGGCCTGGGCTTGGCCCGCAGGCGGCGGCGTGGTTCTTTGCGGCGGGCGCGTTGCTGCTGGCGGCCTTCGTGACCGGCCTGTATGCGGCTCTGGGACGGCTGTCGGGGAGGTCGCGCCGGTCGCTTGGCTGGTGGTCGCTGGCGGCCCGCAATGTCGCGCGTCGTCGCGGGCGGAGCGTGGCGGTGGCGGCGCTGCTGGGCTGTGCGAGTTTCATGGTAGTCGCCGTGGGGGCGAACCGACTCGGCGTCGGCGAGGATGTGTCTGAGCGGTCCGGTCCTGCCGGCGGGTTCGAGCTTATGGCGCGTTCGTCACTGCCGATTGCGGAAGACCTGCACACCGCCGATGGCAGGAGGGAATTCGGGCTGGACGCCGAGACGGCGGAGTCGGCCGAGGCAGTGGCCTTTCGCGTACACGACGGCGATGAGGCGAGTTGCCTGAACATAGGCAGGGCGCAGCGGCCGCGACTGCTGGGCGTCCGTCCGGAGGTGCTGGACGGCCGGGGGGCATTTCGCTTTGTGGAGCTTGCCGAGCAGGCCGATGTGGAAAGCCCGTGGGGCGTGCTGGATATGGAGCTTGCCGAGGGCGAGATCCCGGTCATCGGCGACCAGCCGACGCTGCGATGGTCCCTCAACAAGGGACTCGGCGACACCGTCGAGTACACTGATGAGCATGGCGGGCCTTTCCGGCTGAGGATTGTCGGCGTCATCGCATCTTCGGTGCTCCAGGGCAATCTGGTGATATCGGAGGAGCATTTCCGGCAGCGGTTCGGGTCCGTCGGCGGCTACCGGATGGCGCTTTTCGACGCCCCGGCCGGCGATACCGACCGGCTAGCTGAGATGCTCACACGCGCCGGCGAGCCGGTGGGCCTGGAGGTGACGACTACGGCTGAGCACCTCGCGGAGTTCCGCCGGGTGGAGAACACTTACCTGTCGATTTTTCAGATACTCGGCGGGCTTGGGCTGCTGCTGGGCACGGTGGCGGTGGGCGTGGTGACGGCCCGGAACGTGCTGGAGCGGCGGACTGAGCTTGCCCTTCTGCGGGCGGTGGGGCATCCGCCTGCGGGAGTGCGGCGACTGGTGATAGCCGAGCACTGGATGCTACTGACCGCGGGCGTGGGCGTCGGGGCGGCGGCCGGGCTGCTGGCTGTGATGCCGGCGATGGCCCAGCGGGACGGGCAATTCCCCGCTGTTTCACTGGCCCTTACGCTTCTGGCGATCCTCGCCGGTGGGCTGGTATGGACATACCTGGCCGCGTCGGCGTCGATGCGCGGCGACCTGCTGCCGGCGCTGAGGAACGAATAATCGCGTCGGCAAGTCGCAAACGGTACAACTGGCACGACCCTACGATTCATCGCTTGATCGGTTGAGCCGTCAAACCGTTGAGCCGTTGACCCGGCGGAACGGCTACTTGCTAAGCTGCCCCGCGAAGCCCGATACGCAGGGTGAAGCAGAGCCGGCTGCTGGTTACGGGTTACGGGTGCTGCTCACTACCTCAAGCTCGCAGTTTTCCATGGAGATCGTATCAACGGTGTCGGCCGATGCGCGGAGGCCTCGCGCCTCGATCAATCCGCTTACGTTCCTCGCCCAGACGGCCGTGAACGGCGGGGCGGACCGGCCGCTGATGACGGCGTCCATGTCGCCGTAGTATTCCGGATTCTGGAGCCGGTTGGACGAACGAAGCAGCTCGACCTTGTCCTCATCCACCGGGTAACTCGGCCAGTGGATGCGGTAGTCGGTTACTCGCAGGTCGGCGATGTTCTCGGCGACCAGCGCGGCCCGGGCTGTTCGCAGGTCTTCGAGGTCGCCGAAGAAGGAGTTACCGCCGGCCCTTTTGCCGACCGGCTTGGGGTCGTCGATCATCGGGTAGCGCAAGCGGATATGGTCCAGCGATATGTCCTCGACCGTCGCATCTCCGCCGGCGCCCATCATTATCCGGCCGCAGGTCTCGATGTCGAGGTTGGTCACGGTTATCCCGCGGATTCGCCCCGGCGGCCGGGCCGGATAGGTCTTCCCGCAGTTCGGGTGCTCCGGGATGCACACCTTGTACGGGTCGTCGGTGATGGAGGCGTAGATTTCTATCGGTCGGTCGAACAGCCAGCCGCTCATGCATCGGCCGACGATGTTGGTGAAGCTGATGTTCTCTATGTTGCCGCCGGCGAACGTGACCAGGTCTATTCCTCGGGAGCAGTTCCTGATGGTGATATTGCTGAACGAGCAGTTCAGGAAGGCCTGGTCGGACTCGAACCCCAGCCGCATCGCCGCGCACGAGGTCTCCAGGACGCAGTTTGTGACGGTGATGTATTCGCAGCTCCGGCTGTCTTCGGTGGTCTTCAGCGCGATGGCGTCGTCGCCGGTGTGGATGTAGCAATCGCTGATGATGGTGTGGTGACAGCCGGTGAGGTCGATGCCGTCGCTGTTCGGCCAGAACAGCGAGTTGTCGATGGTTATGGCGTGTACGAACGCCTTGTCGCAGTCGTGCAGGTGGAGCGTCCAGCCGGCCGGGTCGCACAGGCGGACCTTCTCGACGCGGACGTCCGTGCACCGGCTGATCTCGACCATGGGGCTTGGCCGCATGGGGATTTCCCGCCAGAAGGCCCATTCGTGCTCGCGGTCGGGGTGCTGGAAGTGCTTTCCGTTGCCGTTTATCTCGCCCTCGCCGGCGATGGTGATGTGGTGGGCGTCCTCGGCGAATATCAGGTGGTAGGGGGTGCGGTCGTCGTGGTGGCCCCAGGAGTGGGCTGCGTAGTCGGAAAGATTCCGCGAGCCGACAATCCGCGCGCCCTGTGAAAGGTGCAGCGTGACGCGGCTCTTAAGCTCGACTGTACCGGTGACAAAGTCGCCAGCGGGCACGAGCACCGTGCCGCCGCGCTCGGCGGCGGCGTCCACCGCGCTCTGGAATGCGACGGTATTCAGCGTCTTGCCGTCGGCGACGGCGCCGTAATCGAGAACGTTGTGCGTGTTCATCCAGGCAAATCCCTGTTCGTTTTGTCCGCGGCGATGTAAGGCGGCCAATCATAGGTCTCTGCACCTCCGGTGGCAACGGCCGGCGGGGTTTGCCGGAACTACGGCTCGTCGTCGGGCGTGTGTTCGCCGGCGTCTTCGGGGCAGTCGGCGTTCAGCGGCTCTCGCGGGCCGTGGGGACCTCTCTGATTGGTGCGGAAACCGGGACCACGGCCTTGCTCACCGGCGCGGCGTCGTTCGCGGAAGGTGGGGAAGTGCTCGTCGAGCCGGTCAAGCTTCTCCCGCCAGCGCCGGGCCTGATCTTCATCCAGTACGTTGGCGACCTCGTCGTCCAGCTCGATCAGTTGGGCGACGATTCTCGGCCTGGCCTCGGTGCGGATATCGCGCAACGCGCGATAGTGGTCCTGGAGTATCGGCTCAAGTTGCTCTCGCTGCCGCGCGGTCAGGTCCAGTTCCCTTGTCAGCCGGCGGAGCATCTGCTCGGCGAACTCTTCCGGTTCCGGTTCGCCGGTGTCATGTGGACCGCCGGTAACGATAAGCGTGGCGCTCACGCCGATGGCGATGCCCGCGACCAGTATGACAAGCCCCGGCAGGATCGCCTTCCAGACGGAACGTTTCTGATGAGGTAAGTCCGTATTCATTGTGCGGCCCAGATAACGACTTCCAGAATATCGTTCATGGAGTCTGCTCGCTGTTGCCAGAAAGACAGAGCCAGCAGCACCAGCGCCGCGGCGGCCGCCGAGGACGCCACAGAGAACCACAGCAGTGACCGCTGCACGCGATTGCCCTGGTCAGCGCCCCGCGCGTTCAGTGTCTTCATCACCTGCTCGGTCACGTCCACATCGGGGACGGCCTCGTTACGCGCTCCGGCGAAGAGGTTGTTAAGTTTGACGCGTTTCATTACCGCTCCAGTCGGATGTTCGCTTTGGCGGCGAGTTTCTGCAGTTTCTTCATGGCCCGGTGCGTCCGCACGCGTACGCTCGTCTTCGACCAGCCGGTGAGGTAGGCGGTTTGCTCGGTGTCGTGCTGTTGCAGATACCGCAGAGTGATCACCAGCCGGTCTCGCGCCGGCAATCGCGACAGCAGATGGCGAACCAGTTCGGCGGCCTCCTGCCTGTCGCGGTCGTCTTCGGAGTCACCGGCGATGCGCTGCCAGGCGTCGTCGCCGAGCGAGTCGGCCTGCCGGTCGCAGCTTTTGTCACACCAGTATCGGTAGCCGACCCGAGTGGCTATGCGGGCCAGCCAGTGCTCGAACGGCGCCTTGTGCTTGTAGCCGGCGATGCTCATATATGCCTCAACGAACACATTGTGCGTCAGCTCTTCGTGTTCCAGCCGGTCCCGCGTGAACCGCCACATGATCTTCGCAACGGCCTGCTGATGGCGCTCCACCAGGCGCCTGTATGCTTCGGGGTCGCCGTTTTGGCTCAGCCGGACGTCCTCGGCGTCGGCCCCGACGGGCCGGAAAACTTCGGCGCTCGGGCGGGGCGGCGCATCGGCGAGCATGGCAAGAAGCTCCATCACTGTGTAGCGAATCTCGCCGAAGGCAATCGAGCCGCCCGAATGTGCCGTCGCAGGGTTCATCTCATCCCGATCAGTACGCGGTTGACAGGCCTTGCCCGCGGCGTGCGGGCAAGACCTGTCGCCATAACGTCATTATCCGCATTACCGGCAGTCGGGTCCACTGCCGTCGCGCGGGCCTTGCCGGGCGCCGCCGCCTCTGGCCTGGCCTCTGCCCCGGCCGCTGCCGTCACGAGGGCCTTCACCTTCCCCGCGACCTTCGCCATGACCCAGCCCACGCCGGGCGCCGGAACCGTCACGCGCGCCTTCGCCTTCGCCGCGACCTTCGCCGCGATTCTCACGCCGGCGGGCCCCGCGGCCGTCACGAGGGGCGTTTTCGCCGCGGGTCCCATCGCGCGGACCAACCTGATCGCCCTGGGGGTCTTCCGCGTCGCACGCCGGCTCGGCCGTCTCTGTGGTGACCGCATCTTCGGCCTCGGCCGAGACGGTCCCGACCGTTACGGCCAGGCCCAGGAGCAGCACCAGTCCGAAACCCGTCAGTAGCATCGCCTTCATCGTTCTGTCCTTTCTGTCAGGGACTTAACTCTTCACAGGCCCGCCGATGGGCCTGTCCACCCCTGTAGTGGGCGCGACGGCCGCCGGCGTTACACGGTTTCCGGATTTTTTGCCGCCTGCGGCCTTACAGCGGCACGACCGGCGCCTCAAGCTCGGGTGGAGGTTTGGGCCTCAAAGGACCGATAAATGCACCGGAGACAAATATCGTGGAATTGCTCGGACATAACATCGGCGACATCGTCGCCCTGCTGGCCGATATATGCGTCTCAGTCGTCGAGGCGATCGGGCTGGTGGTGATCGTCGGCATCACCATCCACTCCCTGATAATAGCCTGCGGCGGCCTGCTGAAACGCCTCAAGGGCGGCGTGGTCTTTCGCGATGTGCGTCTGCGCCTGACACGCGGCATTCTGCTGGGGCTGGAGTTGCTGGTGGCCGCGGACATCATCCGCACCATCGCCATCGACATGACTTTCAAGAGCATCGGCGGACTGGCACTGATAATCGCCATCCGCACATTCCTGAACTTCACGCTTGAAGTGGAGATGACCGGCCATTGGCCGTGGCAGCAGAAGGGTCGGTTATCCGGCCCGAAGCCACCTCAGGAGACATCTGCCAACGGCTGAGGCCCCCATGCAGGGCGGCTTTGGATTGATCGCGGGGACAAGCGCTTGGGTTTCGATCATAAACCCGCATCTGCTTCAACCGGCGAACACGCCAAGCTGAGCAGACCCCCCTCCGCACGCTCCCACGCATAAACTGGCCAAGGGCGGCACATATTTCGTAACGGCCGGAACATACCAGAAAGATAATCATTTCCGCTCTCGCCGCCGCCCGGACGTGCTTAAACGCGGGCTTCTGACGGTGGCCCGGGATTTCGACTGGTCCATCGAGGCATGAGCACGGAGAGGCGTGCATGTGTCTTGCCCCCCTTCAGGAAGCGATTGAAATCCGATAGCCCGCACGCGTCGTCGGGGGCGGCTGCCGCTCAGCCAAGGTTTCCCGCACTAATGCGGCGGCATTTTATCTTTGCCTTCGGATTCTTGGATGGCCCGGCCGATTTCGCCGGCTGTCTGCTCGACGCGCTCGTCGGCCCGCACCGCGGCCTTCCAGAACCAGAACGCAATCGCCCCCAGCACAAACGTCAGCACAAGAACCGCCGCCCATATCGCCTTGTCATGCCTGCCCGCAAAGGCCTTATCCGGCATGCGCATCAAGCTGACGACCTGGAAGATCCAGAATATCAGCGCACCGACCACCAAAACGACGAGCAGGAGCCCAAAGAAATTCATTATTACCACATCTGCCTCCTTCCCAGTACGCCACCGCCCCTGCTGGCCGGAAGCGCCCGCAAACCCGGTTGATAAGTCACTATCCCCAGTCTGTCCCGCGCCGTCAAGCCAGAATAACTCCGATGGTCGGGCTGATCGGGTCAGAGCGACCAGTCTCGTCCGGTGAGGTCGTCTAGCCGGCGGCGGTCGGTCATATCCACGTGCAGGGGCGTTACGGTGATATAGCCGTCGGCCAGGGCGACAACGTCGGTGTTTTCCTGCTCGTCGGCGAAGGAGTAGTCGTCTGTCAGCCGGTAGCTTTCGGCGCCGTCGCGGCCGACGTCGCGGTGGTATGCATCCTCGATGCCCGCGGTGGACTGCGCCGCCACCCGCACGCCCGCGGGCCTGCCCTCACCGAGCAGCGGCACGTTTACGTTGATAAGCTCGCCCGGCCCCACACCGGCACCGAGCAGATTGTCCAGGACGCGCCTGCACAGGCGGGCCGCCGCGGGAAAGTCCGTCTCGCCGTTTACGGTCTCGGCCGAGAAGGCCACCGCGGGCAGGCCGAGCATGGCCGCCTCCGCCGCCGCGGCGACTGTGCCGGAGTAGAAGACGTTTATACCGACGTTGCTGCCGGCGTTCAGCCCGGCGATGACCAGTTCCGGCGGCGAGTCCATCAAGCTGCGGACGGCCAGGCGAACGCAGTCGGCCGGTCGGCCGGCGACCGAGAAGCCGGCGAACCCCGGCGGCCCGTCCACCTCCACGCGGTGCACGGTCAGCGGCCGGCGGATGGTGATGGCGTGCCCGGCGGCCGACTGGGGCGAATCCGGCGCCGCGACCGTAACGTCGCCCATATCCGCCACGGCGCCGTACATCGCCGCCAGCCCGGGCGCGAGTATGCCGTCGTCGTTGCTCAGCAGGATTCTCATTGCCGATGAGTCTATCGCACCCGCCGTCGGGGGCAAGCCGGCATTCCATTGATGTCTGTGAGGTATGTGGCGCATTGGCCCCGACCGGAGCGTTCACGGCCGGGACGGCCGTGCCACATCTACCGTCCGGCGTCAAAAAACTGCCAAACCCGCTCGGCGTAGGTGGCGTAATGGAGGTCGTCCTCGGGCAGCTCGCCGCCCGGCGGCAGCGTGTTGGCCTTAACAGTGCCGTCGTCTTCCAGCGTCCGCACGGCACCGCCGCCGAACAGCACGTTGAACCTTCCACGATGGCCCCAGCCCGCGCGTACGGGATATGCCCCCTCGCCGGCCGGAGCGGAATAGTCCCGTCGCCAGAACTGGTCGCTGAGTATCGCATTCCGCATCGGGTCGAACTCGCCGCCTATCGGCTCGGCCAGGCGGTACGTCCTGTCCATCCGCACCAGCGGCACACGGGGCCGATACCCGCCGGTCGGCATCACCTGCCCGCCGGCACTGACGACATAGGCCTGGAGCAGCCCGCCGCGCCGATAGTACGCCAGCTCCGGCGCCGAAGAGAACAGGTCCTCACTCGGCGGAAACCGCAGGCAATAGCTGCTGAACCGCGATGTGTCGGGAAAGTAGCTTGCGTCGCCGCCGCGCAGCGACCCGTCCTCGGCCGGGCATATAAGCCGGCGCCTGGCTATGCGGTCCTGATCCGCAACCGTCCAGAGGTTCACGCTTTCCGTGCCGGGCCGGCCGAAGTCGCCACCCTCGCCGGCGCCGCCCCAGTGCCCCGACAGCGGCAGGTTCGCGTCGCGATAGTCGCTGAACGCGAAGGGGGGCAGGCGCCTGTCATTCTCGGCCGCGTAGCCCAGAAGCGCCTGATGGGCCCCCCGCATGGACGCCGCGCAGCCGACCAGCCGGGCCTGGGCACGCGCCGCACCCAGAACAGGCAGAAGAATCCCCGCCAGAAGCGCAATTATGGCCACCACGGCCAGCAACTCGACCAGCGTAAAACCCTTGCGCGACAACATACCCGTCTGCCCTTACCTGTTCCGATATGACCGTAAGGCGAACGGGCCGGAGTGTTACAGACATCCAAGCCGCTGTCAACTACCGGTTTGGCGGGTTTCCGGCGGCCGTGGCGCCGCATTCCCCGCGGTTCACACGGCCGGCTGGGGTTGCTGATTGGTCTGGTTTTGTCGTACTGCCGCGGCCTGGGTGGTCAGAACCACCACGCCTCGCCGGCTTTCTCGCGGAGGATGATCGGCTTGAGGTACTCGACGGCCTTCTCGAAGCCCTCTGACATGCTCATCAGCGCATCCTCGTGCTCGATGCTGATGACGCCGTCGTAGTCGTACCGCCGCAGCATGGACAGGAACGGCCGCCAGAAATCGTCGCCGTGGCCGTAGCCGACCGTGCGGAAGACCCACGCGCGGGCGTTTATCTCGCCGTAGCTCTTGATATCAAGGTTGCCGGTGATGCGGCTGTTGCGGTCGTCTATCTCGCAGTCCTTGGCGTGGACGTGGAAGATGCACTTGTTCTCGCCGAGGTACCGCGCCGCCTCGATGGGGTCGATGCCCTGCCAGAAGAAGTGGCTGGGGTCGAGGTTCGCGCCGAGGGCGTTTCCCGCGGCCTTTCGCAGCCGGACGACATCCTCGGGGTTGTGCACCGTCATGCCCGGATGGGCCTCGAAGGCGATCTTGACGCCGTGCTTTTTGGCGAACTCCGCCTCCTTGGACCAGTAGGGGATGATGACCTTGTTCCACTGGTAGTCGGCTATCTGCTCAAAATCCGGCGGCCAGGGGCAGGTCACCCAGTTGGGCGTGCGGTCGTTCGGCCCGCCGCCGGGGCAGCCGGAGAAGTTGATGACCACCGTGTTGAACTCCGCCGCCAGGCGAACCGCGTTGCGATGGGCCTTGTGGTGGGCGTTGGCGGTGCGCTTGTCAGGATGGACCGGGTTGCCGTGGGCGGCGATGCCGCGGACATTCAATCCGTGGTCGGCGATCTTGGCCTTCAGCTCCTTGACCTTGGTCTTGCTGGTGTGGATGCCGCCGAGGTTCCACGGATCGCCGGGATAGGCCCCGCAGGGCAGCTCGACGGCGTCCAGCCCGAGCTTCTGGCAGTAGCCCAGCGCCTCATCCAGCGACATCCCGCCGAACATTGCTCCCATCACGCCAAGTTCCATGGTCTTTCTCCTGCTTGTGTTCGGGACTTGCTAATTCATACGGCCGTGCCGTCATTATGCCGCCCGTTGCGCACGATGCAAGCGCGGCTTGTCCACGACTCCCGGGGCGTCTATCCTGCCGGTATGGGCAGCCAGTCTTCAAGGAATGTCGGTCGTCGCAAGCGGTACGAGCCGGGCGAGGTCCTGCTGGATGTGTCGGCCTTCCGCGGGCCGGTGGACCTGCGCGAGGTGTTCGGGAACTCCCGGCCGGTGGAGGTGGAGATAGGCACGGGCAAGGGGACGTTTCTCATCGCCCGCGCCGCGGCCCGGCCGGATGTGAACCTGCTGGGCATCGAGTACGCCAAGCCGTACTGCTACTACACAGCCGACCGCGCCCGCCGGCGCGGCCTGGCCAATGTGCGGATGCTCCACGCCGACGCCGCGACGGTCTTTGCCCGGGCGCTGGCCGACGCGGGCTTGCGGCGCGTGCACATCTACTTCCCGGACCCCTGGCCGAAGCGGAGGCACCACCGGCGGCGGCTGATTCAGCCCGCGTTTGTCGAGCATCTCCGCCGGGTCCTGGTTCCGGGCGGGCAACTGCTTGTGGTAACCGACCATATGGACTACTTCGGGCATATCAGCCGGGTGCTGACCGATGTGCCTGGGCTTGCGAGAATCCCCTTCCCGCGGATGGCCGACGCCGACGCGGAGGTAGTGGGCACGAATTTCGAGCGAAAGTACATCGGCCAGGGCCGGCGGTTCTACTCGCTGGCCCGGCTGCGCTATGTCTGAGCCGGCAGTCAGCCCTGCTCGGCCTGCAGCTTCTGCACGGCGTCGCTGGCACCTCGCTGGCCGATAAAAATCAGCGTATCACCCGGAGCCGGGTGCAGATCGGAGGTGGGGTTGTAAACCGTCTCGCCGTTGGCCCGACGAACCGCCACCACGTGGGCGCCTACGCGCCGGGGCAGTTCCAGCTCCCGCAGCGTCTTGCCTGCTAGCTTGCTGTCGGCCGAGAGCACCATCTGGTCCATTTCCAGCTCGACGCCTTTCTGCGCCATTTCGACGAAGTCCACCACTGCCGGCCGAAGGATCACATCCACCATCCGCGAAGTTCCAAGCTCGCTGGGGCATATCACGCGCGTGGCACCGGCACGGCGGAGCTTGCCCACCGACGACGGGCCTTGTGCCCGGACAATAACCGACACACGCGGGTTGACCGCGCAGGCCGTCAGGGTCACGAAGACATTGGCCGCATCCGTCGGCAGGGCGGCCACCAGGGCCGACGCCCGCTCAAGCCCGGCGTCCCGTAAAGTGTCCTCTTCCTGCGCATCCGCACGGAGGTAGAGCAGTCCGGCCCGGTCGGCCAGCTCCGTCCTGTCTTGGTCAGGGTCCACCACGACGACCGGTTTGCCCGCCGCCGCCAGCTCCAGAGCGACGTTCTGGCCGAGCATGCCGTAGCCGCAAATTACGACGTGGTTCGACAGGTTTTGTATTTTCCGCTCCAAGTGACGCCTCCCGAATATCCGTCGCACCTCGCCCTCAATCAGCGAGGATGCGACAAGTGTTATCAGCACCGCCCCGCTGATAAGTCCCGTCAGTACGATGAGGATAGTCCAGACCATCGTCGCTTCAGACGGCGGGTGGATTTCCCGATAGCCCACCGTCGCGACGGTGATGACCGTCATGTACAACGCCTCCAGGGCGCTGTATTGCGGCTGAATAATCCGATAGCCGGCGCTGCCGCCGAGAATAACTATCACGAAAATAGTCAGCGGAAGCCCTATGCGCAAGCCGAACCATCGGCCCGACTGGTCCCGGTCGATCTGCCTGCGCGGCGTCGTTGGTTTCCGGCTACTGGTCATGTTCCGGTGTGATTATAGGCGGCTGGGGGCGTGGAGCAAACCTCGCCATTACCCACACCGTTATTAGTAAGAGGTAGTAAGAGATTAATCTTCTATCACAGCAGTAATCAGTCGTGTGGGTTGTGTGTTGGCTCATTCTGGCTTCGAAGAAGTCCTTGCATTGAGTGACCTTGCGGGTAATGGGTCAGGCGGTGTGGGTGTGGAAAAGCTGTCGGCCGGGTTGTCCGCCGCTGATGCTCGCATCGGGCCTGGCCGCCACGGCGCCGCCGGTGGGGCTGCTCGCCGGTGGGCTGATGTGCGTCGGTGACTGATTCATGACGGGGAACCGTCAGGATATCCACAATCGGCTGTGGGCGAGTGGTCACTGGGTCAGCTGGACGTGCTGGGAGAGCCGTTCGAGCATAGCGCGGAATTGGGGGTCATTCTCGCGGAGCGCATCGACGGCACGGTTGGCGTGAAGGACCGTGGTGTGGTCGCGCCCGCCGAAATAGCCGCCTATTTCCTCCAAGCTGTGCCGGGTGAAGTTGCGGGCCAGGTACATGCAGACCTGCCGGGGCAGCGCGATGGAGCGGCTGCGCTTCTTGCTCTGCAGGTCGGCCAGGCGAACGTCGTAGCACGAGGTAACGGCCTTGAGGATGTCCTCGATGGTCACCTCCCGCTGTCTCGGCCGGGCCTCGTTGCCGATGGCGTCCTGGGCGACGGCAAGGTTGATGGGCCGGTCGCTGACCCGGGCCAGCATGGCCACCTTGGCTATCGCGCCTTCAAGCTCGCGGATGTTGGAATCGATGCAGCCGGCGATGTAGCAGACGACATCCTCGGGAAGCTCCAGTCCGCGGAGGCGGGCCTTCTTGCGGACGATCGCGACGCGCGTCTCGTAGCACGGGCGGTCCAGCCGGGCGACAAGCCCCCAGTTGAACCGGCTTACCAGCCGCTCCTCCAGCCCGGGGATATCCGAGGGGCTGCGGTCCGACGACAGGATAATCTGCTTCTGCGACTGATACAGCGTGTTGAAGGTGTGGAAAAACTCCTCCTGGCTCTGCTCGTGGTCGGACAGGAACTGGATATCGTCGATTACCAGCATGTCCACATGGCGGTACCGGTAGCGGAACGCGTGCTGGTCGCCCTGTTCCACGGACGTTATGAAGTGATTGACAAACGTCTCGCAGCTCAGCACCGCTATGCCGCCTTCGCCAACGGATTCACCGACCTTCCGGCTGGTTGCGTGGAGCAGGTGGGTCTTGCCAAGCCCGACGCTGCCGTGGATGAACAGGGGGTTGTAGCTCTTTCCGGGCGATTCGGCGACGGCCTGAGAGGCCGCGTGGGCCAGGCGGTTGCTGGGTCCGCGGACAAAGCTCTCGAAGGTGTAATCGGGGTTCAGTACTACGGTGGACACATCGTCCGCGTTCGCCGATGAAGCCGCCTCCTGTTCCGGCTGTGACGACGCCTGCTCCGGCGTCACGAAGACCACGCTTATCAGCCGTCCGGTGGCCGACTGCGCCGCCTCGGTGAAGATACGGCCGGCGTGGCGCGTGCAGTAGTCGCGCTCGGCAGGCCCGGGAGTCAACACCTCGAGCACGCCGTGCTCCAGGCAGACCGGCTCAAGCTCCGTGAACCAGGGGCGTATCACCTGCCCGGCGCTCGAAACGACCTGCTCGATGATTCTTTGCCACACTGCGGAGTCCATCATCGGCATCAGCCGTCTCCCTAAACAAAAAAGCGCCGAAGATTTGATCCAAGGACTGCCAACTGCGACCACGAGTGCGAAACCCTCCGTGGTTTGCCGGCCGCACCCTTAGTTCGACCGAAGTTTAAGACCGGATAGGGCGCAAGTCAAAGGCAAAATCGCCGCCGTCGCGAAAACTCCCGGCCCGGCCGGCAGGGGCAGTGGAGGGCTGTTACAAACCCGTTGCGCAGGTTCCGCTGGCCGGGTGCGATACTGTCTGTGGAAGCGGCGAGAACCCCGTCCGCGGAGGCGGGGAAGGGCCGCGGGAAACCCAATCCGAGGAGCGCACCATGAACAATCGCACGCTGACAATCATCTTGGCACTCGCGGCATTGATGCTGTGGACGGCGGCCTCATCCGCCGACGACCAGACCGTCCTGTCCGACGAAAAACCCGACCACCCCCACGTCTGGGACGGGCAGGTCAGCCGGGTGGCGGTATTCAAGAACGGGCTTGGCTTCTTCATGCGAGAAGGGGAAGTCGAATACCACGACGGCTGGGCGCTGGCTGGGCAGGTTCCGCCGGCGCTGTTCGGAACACTGTCGATATACTCGCACGAGCCGGACCAGATGGTGGACATCGTCGGCTCCGGGCCTGGCGAGATTGTCGCCTTCGACGGCGTGGACGCACCCGACACCGTCGAGGCCAGGCGTCGCCGGCTGGAGGCGTGGAAGGGGCTGAAAGTGCAGGTCGAATACCGCCACGAGCGGGAGCCGCGAACGGCCGTCGGCAAGCTGGCGTCCGTTGCGGAGAATTTCGTCATCGTCGCCGGTCCGGACAATCATTTCGCCGTGCCGCTGGAGGCCGTGACCAAGGTGCAGGTGCTGGAGCTGCCGCTGCGCGTGCACGTATCGGGAGAAAACGGCCAGGTCCCCGCCTCCGGCCGGCTGGGAATGGCGTATCTGCGCAAGGGCATCACCTGGATACCGGATTACAACCTGGAGATTATCGACGAGGACACGGCCGAGCTTACGCTACGCGGGACGCTGGTGAACGAGGCCGAGGATATCGTCGGCTGTGATGTGAGCTTCGTTGTCGGCGTGCCGCACTTCGTTCACACCGATTACCTCGCCCCCCTGGCCGTGGGGCAGGTTATCCGCTCGGTGAGCACTTCGGTGGCGCCCGACGAAGTGAGGACCCAGATAAGGACCCGGGCTGCGCTGGTATCCAACGTGGCCGGCAGCAGGCAGTTCGACGTCGTGGACCAGCCGGTGGACCGGGATGCCGGCCGGGAGGTGACCGAGCTTATGGGCAACCTGCCCCGCATGGACGGCGCTGCCGGGACCGACTACACGGTCTATACCAAGGAGAACCTCACGCTGCGCCGCGGCGAAAAGGCCATCGTCACGCTGTTCCGCGTGCGGATAAACTACGATCACGTGTACCGCTGGGATGCCTGCGGCGGCGGCATGAGGCACTACCTGGTGCTCCATAACGACACCGACACCGCCTGGACGACAGGCCCCTGCCTGACGGTTGAGGACTCCAACCCGCTCAGCCAGGACCTGCTGAAGTACGTGCCGCGCGGCGGGACGGGCGAGATTCCCGTATCCACCGCCATCAACATCGCGCACGAAAAGAGTGAGAGCGAGGTTGATCGCAAGCTCAAGGCCCACAGCCCCCGTCACAACCGCCACCTTGATCTGGTGACGCTGGAAGGCCGGCTCCGGCTGCGGAACTTCGAGGACCGCACAGTGCGGGTGGTGATTACCAACAGCGTGCCCGGCCGGCCGATAAGGGCGGACAAAGACGGCTCCATAAGCGTGGACACCGACGCCCTGAAACTGCAGGAGCGGGCCGGCTCGATAAGATGGGAAATAAAACTCGAGCCAGGCGAGAGCAAGACGTTGACTTATCAGTACGAAAGGTACGTGCCGTCAATGTAAACCGGCCCGTGTCGGCGGGTCGGGCGCCGCGACCGCTGTCGCCCGCCCGACCCATGCCGGACGGCGAGGCGCTACGGCGCCGACAGCGGCTGAACAAACCGTTTTAAGGAGACCCTGCCATGACAAAACAAGGCCTGCTCAACGTGATGATCACAGTCGGATTGATCCTGCCGGCCGCGGCCTGCGGCGCGAGCGAGCCGGCGAATGAGGCGGCGGAACCGCCGGAGATTGACAATGCCGCGATCCGAGCATCAATCGAGTCGCTGGACTTGGATATGGAGAACTTCCCCCGGCTGGACTGCTCTACCTCGGCCCAGCCACTGATGATGACCGTACTCGGGGCGATTTTCGACCAGCAGATATCCTGGCGTATGAGTCCTCGTGACGGCGAATGGCGAATGCGCGGACTGCCCCCCGGCAAAGGGCCGATTGCCGTCTGGGGCGCTGACCTGCTCCAGGCCCTGGACGAGGAGCATATCCGTCGGTTGCGGGCCGTCGAGTCACACCTGTCGGTTTCGGGGACACACGGCGCCTACGGCAGAGTCATCGAGGGGCGCTGCGACCTGGCGGCCATAGCACGCAAGCCCAGTGAGGACGAAAAGAAGGCGATGGAACAAGCGGGCGTCGAACTCGATGTTGTTCCGGTCGCGTTGGACGCCTTCGTCTTCATCGTGCATCCGGACAACCCGGTCGAGGGGCTGACGCTCGAACAGGTCCGAGGCATCTTTACCGGGGAAATCACCAACTGGAAGGAGGTCGGCGGCCCGGACCACCGCATAAATCCCTACACTCGGCAGCGCAACAGCGGCAGTCAGGAACTGATGATCGACCTGGTGATGGGAGATCGCACCTTCGCGCCCCATGCCGGCAGCGCTATCACGTATGCCATGTTTGGTCCGATGGATATGATGAGCCACGACCGCCACGGAATCAGCTACACCGTTCATTACTACAACCGTTATATGGCCCCGCCCCTGGCCAGGCGCGGTTTACCCGTTCAGGAAACACCGCGCGAGGCCCTGCCGCCGGCCGAGGCCGAGCGGCGGGAGGATGAGGACATCGAACTGCCGCCTCGCGCGCGAATGCTGGCCATAGACGGCTTGGAGCCGGGTCCGGAAAGCATAGCCGACGGTACCTACCCGCTGATCGAGCCGGTTTATCTAGTCACGCGCAAGGACCTCGCCGAAGATGCGCCGGCCGCGCGACTGCGCGACTGGCTGCTTTCGCCCGAGGGTCAGGCGGTGGTGCGGCGGAGCTTGTATGTGGACCGAAAGGGCAACGCGCCGTAGGGCGACCCGCTACCGCGGGCGCGGAAGCGAGGCCGCAACGGCGCCGCACTGGCCATCGCGAAATGGCCATGCGATGGTATATTGGATACGTGAGCCACTCCCGGAAAATCCTGATTGTCGAGGATGACTCGGCCATCCGCCGCGGGCTTGCCGACGCGGTGGCGGTGGCGGGTTTCTCGGCCGTCGAGGCGGCAGACGGAAAGACCGGGCTTGAGCTGGCACTTACCGTCGATTGCGACCTGGTGCTGCTGGACCTTGTCCTGCCCGGCGGCGACGGGCTGGAGATACTCAGGGAGGTCCGCATCAGCCGGCCGACGCTGCCGGTCATCATACTCACCGCCCGCGGAGCCGACCGCGACCGGGTAACCGGCCTGCAACTGGGAGCCGACGACTACGTGGTCAAGCCCTTCAGTTTGGCCGAGCTTCTGGCCCGCATAAAGGCGGTGCTGCGACGAAGCCCGGAAAGGCCCGCCGACGTTACGCGGCTTCGGGCCGGCTCTGCCGAGGTCCGGCTGGACGCCCGCCGCATCCGCCACGAAAACGGCGAAGAAACCGAGCTTACCGAGACCGAGTCGCACCTGCTGCGCTACCTCGCCGCAAACGCCGGCAGGTGCGTCGGCCGGGACGAGATACTCCATCGCGTCTGGCGGCTGGACCCTACGCACCTGAGCACCCGCGCGGTGGATATGACCATAGCCCGGCTGCGCGAGAAGCTGCGGGACGATTCCGGGAAACCGAGGATACTCATTACCGTCCGCGGTAAGGGATACCTGTTCGCGGAGGGCCAATCATGAAGCGACCGCTGACAATCTGGCTTGTCTATGCCGCGTGCCTGGCCGGCGTGTTGGGTGCGATGGGCTACGTCACGCTGCGGGTGGTCCGACTGGAGCGGGCCGCCGAGGACGCCCGACAACACGCCGCGGCAGAGGAGACGGTCCGCCTGGCGCTTTGGCGGCTGGATTCGACGGCCATGCCGCTTATCGCCCTGGAAAACGGCATGCCCTTCCACGCCTACATGCCGAACGAGGCCGGCCCGCGGGTTGCCCTCGCGGCCGAGGCGGACGGCGCAGGCCCCTTCGACGCCGTGCGCCTGCGGTTCACCGTCATGCAGGATGGACAATTCCTTGCCGGTGGGCCTGACCCGGACGCCGAGGCGGAGTTGCTGGAGGTGGCCGGCCCGGCGGAGCTGCTCTCGGCCGCGCGTACGGCCCCGTTGGTCCGCCAGGAGCAGTGGGTCGTCGGGCCGACCGGCCGGGAGCAGGACGCATCCAACATAAAGGAAGTCAGGGCCAGGGGGCAGGCCCGCAGTCAGTGGGACATGGCCAACGTGGCGGTGCAGGCCGGCGACCGTGTGGTGCAGCAGCCGGTGGAGGCGGTCTGGCTGGGCGGGCAGATGCTGCTGCTGCGTCGCGTGCGGATAGGCGAGCGGTCCGGTGTGCAGGGCGCCTGGCTTGACTGGCCGGTGCTGCGCGAGTCGCTTCTGGATGCGGTCGCGGATTTGCTGGGCGACGCCGACCTGAAGCCCCGCCCCGCGGATGCGGTGAGTTGGGACCGGGCGATGGCTGCCTTGCCGGTGGAACTGGCGCCCGGAGAAGTCGCAGTCGAGCCGGCGGCCGCCGGCGCAGGACTGGCCTGGCCGCTGTCGCTGGCGTGGTCGGCGACGCTGGCCGCCGCCTGCGGCGCTGCGGCGCTGCTGCACGGCGCGATGTCGCTGAGCAGGCGGCGTGGCAGGTTCGTATCGGCCGTAACGCACGAGCTGCGCACGCCGCTGACGACCTTCCGTCTGTACTCCGACCTGCTCGCCGAAGACGCCTTCGACGAACCCGAAAAGCGGCGGATGTATCTGCGGCGGCTCCAGGACGAGGCCGACCGGCTGGGGCGGCTGGTGGAGAATGTGCTCTCATACGCGCGGCTGGACGGACGGGCGGCCCGGCGGGTCGAGGCGGTTCGGCTGGACGGCGTGCTCGACCGGTGCGCCGGCCGACTGGAGGAACGCGCGGCACAGGCCGAGATGAAAATCCGGACCGAGCTGACGGACGAGGCGAGTCGGGCGATCGTCAGCGTCGATGGCGAGGCGGTCGAACAGATACTGATGAACCTTGTGGATAACGCCTGCAAGTACGCCGCCGACGGCGACGGGACGATTCGCATAACCGCCGACGCGGGCCGGCACCGCGCGACTATACGCGTGGCCGACACAGGCCCGGGCATCGACGCGGGGCAGGCGAAGCGGCTGTTTCAGCCGTTCTCGCGCTCCGACCGCGAGGCGGCCGGCTCGGCCCCCGGTGTTGGGCTGGGTCTGGCTCTATCGCGGCAACTCGCCAGGCGGATGGGGGCCAAACTCCGCCACGAACCGGCCGAGCGAGGCGCCGTCTTCGCCGTCGAAATCAAGCGGGCCGACGCCTGAGACTGTGGCTCAGGCCGATGGGTACT
This sequence comes from Phycisphaerae bacterium, assembly GCA_003551645.1. Lineage (GTDB taxonomy): Bacteria > Planctomycetota > Phycisphaerae > SM23-33 > SM23-33 > PUND01. Next base: position 46,840 of record PUND01000065.1, read on the forward strand.
CGTTGCACAGCAGGTGCAGGGGCGGCTCATCCTCGTCGATTTCGGGGAACCGGGGCAGCGGTTCGAAGAACCGGTTGTCGTGCTCATCGTCGTTGACTCGCGAGACCTCACCAGCCAGGACGGCCCCGCGGCCGGCCTCTGCGTAGAAGGTGTGGTACATGTAGGGCATCAGGCAGATGGACTCGCCGGGGGCGAGCACCACTTTGCCGCCGGCGGGCACGGTTCGCCGTATGCCGTCGATGCTTACGGTGACATCGGACTTCTCGTCACGTGATTCATCCTCGCGGCGGGCGTTCCATAGCTCGATTACCAGCCGCCCGCCGGAACGGTTGATGATGTCCTCCATCTTCTGCCAGTGGAAGTGGATGGGGGTGACCTGTTCGGGCTTGATGACCATGATCTTCTCGCAGTAGTCCTTGGTCATGTCGTCGCGGTCGGCGTCGGCCGGGCCGTTGCGGAGCGTGAACAGGACCAGCCCGAGCCGGTCGAAGTCGCCGGAGCCGAAGTCGGTGAGGTCCCATCCGAGGGCGCGCCGGCGGATTTCATCGGCTTCGGGTCCCGCGGCGGCCCAGTCGTCCGGTGTCCAGAACGCCCAGGGCGGCAGGTTGAAATTGCCTTCGTTCAGCAGCCCGGTCGCCTCGCGCAGGTGCGCGTTTATCTCGCTACGTTTCATGTCGCCTCCTCTATGGTATTGAGCTTATCGGCTCCTCCGGGCCGCGCCAAGCCGCGTTCGGCTCTACCGCTTCTTCGGTCCGCGGCCGCGCTTGCGGACTGGTTCATCCCGCTGGAGCGTCGCACGTCGGCGGAGGATGTGGTGGTAATGCTGGGCGAAGCGGTGCGCCTCGTCGCGTACGCTCTGGAGTATGCGCAGTCCCGGGTCGCGCCGCGGCAGCCGAAGCGGCTCGTCGCGCCCCAGCACGTAAACGACCTCCTCCTGTTTCGCAAGCGACGCCAGCACCGGCGGGGCAAGCTCCAGCGGTTCGAACGCCTCGTGTGCCGCGGATAGCTGGCCCGGCCCGCCGTCGATGAGGACGATGTCGGGGAAGACCTCCTCGGCCATTCCGGCGGCCTTGTAGCGACGCCAGACCACCTCGCGGATGGAGGCGTAGTCGTCGTTGCGGTCGTGTGACTTTATCTTGTAGCGGCGGTAGGCGCTCTTGAGGGGCTTGCCGTCGATGAAGCACACCAGCGACCCGCAGCTTTCGCCGCCGGCGAGGTGGGCGACGTCGATGGCCTCGATGATCCTCGGCTGGCGGCTCAGACCGAGCACGTCGGCCAGCCGCTGCAACCCCTCGCCGGGGTCGATGAAGAACGCCTCCGGCTGGACGTGCTCATCGACCAGTCCGCGTTTCTGAAGCCCGTCCAGCGCCCGCAACTCGTCGCGCAGCTCGGCCGCCCGTTCGTATTCCAGCGCCTCGGCGGCTTCCCGCATCTGCTTTTGCAGCACGCGGCGGAGCTGCGTGCCCTTGCTTTCCAGGAACTGACGGAAGCTGCGTATCTGGCGGGCGTAGTCGTCCTTGCCCACGCGCGCGGCGCAGGGGGCGGTGCACTGTTTGATGCTGTGGAGTATGCACGGCCGGAAGTGCCGCCGCGACTCGTCGCCCTCGGAGATATCCAGGTTGCACGTGCGGAACTTGAACACCCGCTGGAGCAGCGGAAGCGCCGCCCGCAGGTCCGCCACCGAGACGAAAGGCCCGTACAGGCGGGCGTTCTTCGACTTCGGCTCGCGCGTGATGCCCACACGCGGGAAGTCCTCCCGCGTGGTCACCTGCAGGTAGGGGTAGGTCTTCTCGTCGCGGAGCTGGGCGTTGTAGGGCGGCTGAACGTCCTTTATCAGCCGGCTTTCCCGCAGCAGCGCATCGACCTCCGACTCGCACTCGATATAGTCCACGTCGGCGGCCTCGCGGGCCATCCTGTCGATGCGGGGTCCCCTGCTGGCCGACAGGTTCGCGCCCGGCTGGAGATAGCTCGATACCCGCGACCGCAGGTTCGCGGCCTTGCCGATGTACAGCACACGGCCCTCGGCGTCCTTGAACAGATACACCCCGGGCGCCGCCGGCAACTCCGCCGCCTTGCCGAGAATCTGTCGCTGAGCTTCATTCCGGTCCGACTCGCTCATACGGACCATTCTACAGCGCACGACCGTCCCGGCACACAGACACACTTAGAGCACAGAGGCACCGAAGACATGCACAGTTGACGGCAAGCCAACCTGAGGAATCCGCGTTCATCCCTCCTCATTTGAGCAGCTTGCGCAGCTCGCGGTCGGCGGCCTGTCGCAGTGCGCCGCCCCGGCCGGTGGCTCGCTCGCGCTCGAGCTTGCGGATGAGCCGGTCGATTGCGCCGGCGTCGAGCGGCAGGTCCACGAACTTGCCGCCGAAGCCGCTGACGTACGCGGCGTTGGAAAGCTCCAGCTCTCCCAGGGCGTCGTCGCCGGTGGCGTAGATGCCCTTGCCGGTCTGTATCTGCCGGACGAAGCCGCGGACGATCTCCAGGTGTCCGACCTTGCCTCTGCGCGCGGGATAGGTGACGTCGGACCAGGTGGCCTTCTGCTTGCCGCCGGAGGCGTCCGCTACCGCGTCGGCGGAGGCGCCGGCGTGGATGTGGTCGTGCACGCTCATCCTGAGCTTGCCGAGCCGGAGCTTGTCGTGCTCGATGACCAGCGTGCCCTTCTCGCCGCAGAAGGTTAGCTGTTCGCCGCCCGGCTCGTGAGCGGTGGATGCGTAGATATAGCCGTTCCTGCCGTCGCCGTAGTCCAGCAGGATGTTGGCGGTGTCCTCGACCTCGATGTCGTGGTCGCGCGTCGCGAGCAGGGCCACCAGGCGCTTCGGCATCCCGCCTATCCACTGGAACAGGTCCAGGTGGTGGGGCATCTGGTTTATCAGCACGCCGCCGCCCTCGCCGTCCCAGGTGCCGCGCCACTCGCCGCGGTTGTAGTAGGCCTGGGTCCGGAACCAGTTGGAGCAGATCATCCGGGTGTGGAATATCTCACCGATCTGCCCGGACTCGACTATCTGCCGGGCCTTTATCATGATTCCGCGCGTGCGGTGCTGGAAGACGGTGCCCAGTACGCGGTGGCGCTTCTTGCATTCTTTGACCATCGCACGTGCTGGCCCGATGCGGCTTTCCAGCGGCTTCTCGCAGAGGATGTGCAGACCGGCCCGGGCGGCCATGATGACCTGCGGGCCGTGCAGATAATGCGGCGTGGCTATTATGACCGCGTCGCACAGCCCGGAGTCGTACAACTCGGCCGTGTCGGTGAAGTGCGGAACGTGGTGCTTATCGCCCGCCTCGGCGGCCTTTTCGGCGTCGATGTCGCAGACGGCCGACAACTCGAAATCCCTGGCATTCGCGCCGGTGATATTCCCGGCGTGCCCGTTTCCCATCGCTCCCATGCCGACGATGCCGATGCGAACCTTGCTCATGGATGCTCTCCTGTTAAAGCGGACAATAACCTATCTCGACGGGAGCATAGACCCCCGCCGGGCGCATTGCAAGCGGCGGTGCGGCGCACTATAGTTGCGCACATGCAGAGAGTGCGGGTAAAAATAGAGGGCCTTCGCGACCCGGCCGAGGCGCTGCAGGTAGCACAGATCGGCGCCGACGCCGTGGGTGTTGTCTTCGCCGAAAGCCCCCGCTGGGTATCGCCGGAACAGGCCCGGGCGATAGTGGAGGCCCTTCCGTTGTGGGTGGCGACGGTGGGGGTGTTTGTCAATGCCGACGCCGAGTCCATCAACCGCGTGGTCTCCCGTACGGGCATCGATACTGTTCAACTGCACGGCGACGAGCCGCCGGAACTCGTCGCCGGGATAGACGCCCCGGTCATCAAGGCTTTCCGCATCCGCGACGAGCACTGGCTGGACGAGATCCGACGCTGGCTCGACGGTGTCGAAGCCGGTCGACTGGCGGCCGTGGTGCTGGACGCCTACAGTCCGCGAGCGAGGGGCGGCACCGGGGAGGCGTTCAACTGGCAGGTAGTCGCCGAGGCGCGGGCGGCCGGCGCGATGGCCGGGCTGGATCCGATTGTCCTGGCCGGCGGGCTGACCCCCGGAAACGTCGGCGGCGCCATCGACCTGGTGCAGCCCTGGGCCGTGGACGTCGCCAGCGGCGTGGAAAAGGCCCCCGGCGTCAAAGACCTCAAAAAGGTCGAGAAGTTCATCCGCGCCACGAGAGAAGGCGACCAGCTCAAGACGGAATTCTGGTTGTGAAACGGCCCTTGGCCACTAGCCACGAACAGCAGAAGCGGAACAAGGAACAAGTAACCAGTAACCGGTAACCAGTCGCCGGGCTTGCCGCCACGCAGCCGGAGGCGAAGACGGGAGCCACGAGCCACGACTTATGCCTAGTGGCTAATGGCTAGTGGCTAGTGGCTCATGGCTGAGTTCAAGTTTTCCTCCCCGTTTTGCCGATAAGTCGGCTATAATCTCACATGAAGAAGTTGCCTCTGCCGTGTTCGACAGGCGGCCCACAATAAAAGAACCGTTACCCCATTACTCAGGGAAGCGTAGTCCGCGGCGCCGAGGCGTCCGGCAGCTGCCCACTTAGACGAGATTGGGTTCTTTTCGTCGGCCGTCACCGGCACCTGGCGGAGGCCTTCTTTTTTTCACCGCGGGCGGCCCGCCGCGTCGGGCCGCCGGCGCATGCCTTCGGCGGGCAAGGGTCTTGCAAACACGTCCGCCAAATCCGCATAATACCGCAATCGCGGGATTTGTACGCCGCCGGGTCCGATACGTGCCGCCGCAGTGTGTGGCGGGGTCGGTTCCGGCCGTGGCCGCGACTGCAACGCCCCAGCGCCGGGGCCTTTCCAACCGGAGTGATTATGAGCTGCTACGTCGGAATCGATATTGGCGCGGTAAGCGCAACGGCCGCACTGCTGGACAACGGCGAGAACCCGGTTTCTTTCACTGACGGCGATACGCTGCGTGAGATGTCCGGCTCGCGAGTCGGGCGTGTCTATCTCAGCAACTACCGCCGCACCCAGGGCAGGCCCATAGCGGCCGCGACCGAACTGCTCGAAGAGGTCATCGCCGCGGTTGGGGCGGAGAACATATCGGGTGTTTGCCTTACCGGCAGCGGCTCGAAGCTGGCGGCCCGGAAGCTCGAAACCTCCGTCGTCAACGAGTTCAAGGCCCTTGCCACAGGCGTCGCCGCGGCGGGCATCGAGGCCAACACCGTCTTCGAGATGGGCGGCGAGGCCAGCAAGTACCTCCGTCTGGAGCACCACGACGACGGATCCTGCGGGATAATTGATTACGCCACCAACGGCGACTGCGCCGCGGGTACCGGAAGCTTCCTGGACCAGCAGGCCGGGCGACTGAAGTTCAGCGTCGAGGAGATAGGCCCGAATTCGCTGTCGGCCGACCGGGCGGCCCAGATTGCCGGACGATGCAGCGTCTTCGCCAAGAGCGACATGATCCACGCCCAGCAGAAGGGCTACGGTCCGGCGGAGGTGCTTCGCGGGCTTTGCGACGCGGTTGCCCGGAACTTCCGCTCCGCGGTCGTCCGCAGCCATCCGGTCGAGCCGCCGGTTGTGCTGGTCGGCGGGGTGGCGGCCAACGAGGCGGTCGTCCGCTCCATGCGGGACGCCTTTGAGCTGGATGATACTCAGCTTATCTTGCCGGAAAACTACGCGCACCTGCCGGCGATAGGCGCGGCTGTGACGGCCTCGCGGACTGCCGACGCCGCGGACCTCTCGCACATGTCCGACCTGCGGTCGGCCAGCGACACGGCCGCTTCGGACGCATTCCCCACCACCGCCCCGCTGAGCATGGACCGCGTTGTGCTGCTGCGGGACCAGGTGCTGCCGTATGAGCCGCCGTTCTCTGATGAGCCGATAGACGCCTACCTCGGCCTGGACGTCGGCAGCGTATCGACAAACCTGGTGGTAATCGATTCCGACGGGCAGGTCATCACCGAAATCTACACGCGCACCCAGGGCAGGCCCATCGAGGTAGTCTCCGAAGGCCTCAAGCAGATACGCTCCGAATGGGGCGATAAGCTGAATATCCGCGGGGTCGGGACTACCGGTTCGGGGCGCGAGCTTATCGGGATACTGGTCGGCGCGGACACCATCAACGATGAAATCACCGCCCACAAGACCGGTGCCACCTTCATCGGACACAAGATGCTCGACGGCCGGGTGCCCGACACAATCTTCGAAATCGGCGGCCAGGACTCCAAGTTCATCTCGCTTCAGGACGGCATTGTGGTGGATTTCACCATGAACGACGCCTGCGCCGCCGGCACCGGCAGCTTTCTGGAAGAACGGGCCGAGGAGCTTGGCATCGCGATCAAGGAGGAGTTCGCCAACTTCGCGCTTTCCAGCGAAGCGCCCACCCGCCTCGGCGAGCGGTGCACCGTGTTCATGGAACGCGACGTGAACAGCTACCTCCAGAAGGGCGCCGAAAAGCCGGACCTGGTCGCGGGGCTGGCGTACTCGGTGGTGTATAACTACATCAACCGCGTCGTCCGCGGCCGCAAGATTGGCGACAGCATCTATTTCCAGGGCGGCACCGCCTATAACGACTCGGTGGCGGCCGCGTTCGCGGCGGTCTGCGGCAAGGATATAATCGTGCCGCCGCACAACGGCGTCATGGGCGCCATCGGGGCGGCCCTGCTGGCCCGGGACAAAATGAACGCCGAGATGACGCCCGAGGAGGCCGCCGCCGTCGGCGGCGAGGGCGGCCAGGGCGGAACTTACCTCGCAGAATCCGACCGCGAACCGGCGAGCAGGACCAGCCAGTTCCGCGGCTACGACCTGTCGCAGGTCAACTACACGCTCCGGGAGTTCACCTGCAAGGCGTGCTCGAACCACTGCCGTATACAGGAGTTCAACGTCGAGGGCGAGAAGACCTACTGGGGCGACAAGTGCTCGTCCCGCTACCGCAGCCAGTCCGCCAGCGCCCGTGAGCCGGTGATCGACGACCTGCTGTCTCTGCGTACAGAGCTGCTGCTGGACGAGTCGCATCTGCCGGAGGTCCCCGAAGGCGCCGCCTCGGTCGGCATACCCATGTGCATGTTCGCCTACGATCAGTTGCCGTTCTGGCGGACCATGCTCGCCCACTGCGGGCTGCGGGTGGAGCTGTCCGAGACCACCAACAACAGTATCATCACTCTCGGCGGCGAGACCGCGGTGGCCGAGCCGTGCTTCCCTATCATCGTCGCTCACGGGCACGTCCGTCGGCTCGTCGAGCGGGACGACCTCGACTGGGTCTTTCTGCCGAACATCGTCTCGCTGCGGACGCGCTGGATGGATACCGAAAGCCACCTTTGCCCGTGGCATCAGACGTTGCCGTTCGTCTGCCGGCAGGCGCCGGCCATCGCCCCGAACGCGGGCAAACTGCTGGAGCCGATAGTGCATTTCCGTGAGGGAAAGAAGTTCGTCACGCGCGAGCTTCAGGACTATTTCGCCAGGAAGCTGAATCTGCCGAAGCGGCGGGTGGCTCGTGCCGTCGAAGCCGGCTTCGAGGCCCAGGAGCGGTTCCGCGGCAAGCTGCTGGCCGCGGGGCAAAAGGCGCTGGACACGCTCGACAGGACCGGCGAGACGGGCATCGTGCTGGTCGGCCGGCCCTACAACATCCACGACGCCGGCGTGAACCTCTCGGTCGGATACAAACTCCGCAAGACCTACGGCGTCAACGTCATACCGATGGACTTCCTCGATACCGAGGCCGTCGATATCCGCGATATCAACGAGAACATGTACTGGCCGCTGGGCCAGCGAATACTCGGCGCCGCCAAGATAGTGGCCGAGCGGCCGAATCTGCATATCATCCACATAACCAACTTCAAGTGCGGGCCGGATTCGTTCGTCAAGCACTTCATCCGACCGGCTGCGGGGCAGAACCCGTTCCTGTCCATCCAGTTCGACGCACACAGCAACGACGCCGGTATCATGACGCGCTGCGAGGCATACCTCGACAGCAAGGGCGTGCTCCGGCCGTGGCGATCCGAACAACCCGCCGCGGCTACGGCGTAGTCATCGGTTAATCGGTTGATTCGTTGATTGGTTGACTGGTGAAGCTCGGCTGGCAGTTCCGCACTATTAGAACGGCAACGATGCCTCTGCTCTAGGCATAGTCCGCCCCAATTCGATCGCCAAGCGAAGGCCGGATTGTTCCAGCGAATACCCATTTCGGCTTTTTCTTTTTGTCACTCGGATCAGGTCGACAGGCCCTTTCGTCGCCGCTAGAAGAACCCCATGGGCAGACGCCGGGACATAACTGAACGATTGGGTTGGGTCGTGCGTGAGCGCCGGATTGAGCTAGGCATGTCTCAGGAGCGGTTGGCTGGAACTGCCGGAATAAACAGAAGCTATATCGGTGACATCGAACGAGGGGCTAGAAATCCGGCCTTGGGGACGTTGGTCAAGCTTGCGCGTGCATTGGAGCTTGATGTTGCTGAGCTTATTCGTCGGGCAGAGGGGAGTTGATATGTGCCCCACTGTTTTCGAGTTACTCGATGGGCAGGACGACAGAATTGACTACGAGCAGGTTCTGTCAGCATATCCATGGGTTGTTGAGCAGGGACATGACTGCATTGTAAGCCCGGATAGCGACGGATTGCTCTGCGGTTTGCTGATGACCAATGCATTGAACTGGCGAGTGCGTGGCTTCTACGATGGCAAGGCCCTTGTCGCCGATCACAGAATTGCTCCATCGGAATGCGTCTTCCTTGATATGGAGATATTTCGAAGTGGTGTAAGGAGTGTCGGGCACCACATGTTGCTGTACAACAAGAACCAGGTCCCTGGCTCCTGGGGCCAGTTCAGTGACGCCCTGTCCGTAAACGACCTCCGCAATCGTGACGGACTTCACGATTTCCGTCTTAAGTATCCGTTCGGAACGATACACTTTTTACTGGCGGTTGTGGCCCGCCAGACGGAAGTACCCTTTGAGCCAACGGCGGTAGCGCCGCTGCTGTTCACGGACGGTACCTACAAGAACCTGTTTGGATATACCGAAAACTGCCTCAACTGGCTCCGGTATCTGCGCGCCGACGAAAAGCGCAGTCCGCTACGAACCTTATTCTACGAGGATACCTACACGATAGAGAAGCTGATGCGCGGAATGAACGACTTCTGGCGCACCAGAGATGAGATCAGCGTGTCCGGCCAGCGCGGCGATAGGGTAGGGATCACGAACCGAGGCGGGCGGGGAGAGGTTATCAACATGGTCGCCAATGGTGACTGGTTTGACTTCGACGCGCAGGCTAGGGCGAGGGCCGAACGCTTTCTTGAACTTTTGGCCGAGAAAACCGGCTGGCGATACGAGCGGAGCTGGTGGACCTGGGGCCCTTGGCGGCTTCGGAGGTTCACGAAGAGGGATTTCAAACAGACCAAAAAGAGCGTGCGAGGAGAGACCTTTGCCGAAATGCTTGCTTCGGAACCTTTGTCGTTTGCCATGACGTCGAACGACAACTACGAGTATACCCTCGAACAGCCGGACACTTTCGAATAGGCGTCAGAACAACCGAGGTAATTCCCGGGTGAGGCGTTTCTCCACAAGCTGACAGTATTCCCGGCTGATTTCAAAACCGATGAAGTGACGGCCCAATCGTTTCGCCGCGACGGCGGTTGTGCCACAGCCCATAAAAGGATCAACCACCAAGCCGCCTTCTGGGCAGAAACACCTAATGATATCCTCGGGTATGGCGTCGGGGAAGGGCGCTGGATGTTGCCGCTTGATGGGATCCTTGTCTCCGGCCATTAGGTAGTCCCATACGGTCCCACGGCATTTCATCTCATTGATTGGCCTTCGGACCGTTTCCCCGGTAGTGCCATCTGTCCGTCTGTTGCCGCTGCCGCTCAAGACCTTGCCGCCGTGCTTTGACGGGACCTTCAGCGGTTCTTTGTCAAAGTGGGCTGGACGATCCCCCTTCAGGAACAGCGGTATATACTCGTGATCGACTCTAAACCGGTGTTTCCACCACGCGCCCTCGGTTCCATGCTTCCGATATATCACACACTCAAACAGCTTAAACCCAATGTTGTCGCACCAGTCGACGATTGTACGGAAAGAGGTCAGGGTTTTGCCGAAATTCTGGGTTTGGTCCTGTATGACCATTGCTGCGATAGATCCCTGCTTAAGGACTCTATATAACTGTTCGCCAGTGGCATGCAGATCATACTGGAATCCCGTATATGTCCTTACGCCGTCGTAGGGGGGAGAGGTGACAGCCATATCAACGGACTCATCGGGCAACGCGGCAAGACCTTCCAGGCAATCCATGCACTGGACGGTATCTATCCAGTCAGCGTGTGTCGAAGTGTCTGTCTGTGCGTGGCTCATTCGGGAGTATCCTATCAGCCAAATTGCCGTGCTGTGTTTTGGCCACTCGCTCAATCCGGAAGCCGCCAGTACACGGAAGCATCGCCCGTGGCGGCAAAACGATCATGTGTCCTTATACACCACGGAACGGGTATGGGCAACTCAGAGGTATGTTTTTCACCAGATCCGGCCGCTTTTGTCGCCGGTCGGTGCGAAACCGAAGGGATGAGCGAGTGTTGTAGCTAAAGAGCAGGTGAGGAAGCTTTGTCCCGTCCGGGCCAGGCAAGGAAAGGATTTTAGACATGTTGCGTAATTTTCGTGATGCGGCGGCCACGGCGTTGTTCGGCGGCGTTGTGGTTTCGGCAGCGGTCGCTGTGTCGGCGGTTGTGGCTTTGGGGGCTTCGGGGGATGCGCCGTCGGCTGACCGGCGGTCGGATGCGGTGGTTGTGGCTGCGTACGATTTTGAGAATCCCGACGCCAGGCCCGCCCCCACCGAGGTCCACGCGGACGTTGAGGCGGGGCTTTTCATGCACATGGGCTTTTTCCCGCCGACGTCCTGTTTCTTCGACGGCTCGCGGGATGGCGATGAGGGCGAGGCCGTCGTGGACGGACACTGGCCGGAGTATTACGAGTTCACCGTCGAGGGGCTTGACCTGTTCGAGCGGCTGGATGCGCTGCGGTTCAACGTGGTCACGCGCCGGCGCCACGCGTCGGCCGCTCATACGATCTCGGTCAAAGCGGTCGAGGATGAAGGCCGGACCATCGTGCCGCTGAAGTTTGACTTTTACGACCGCGGCGACGACACCGACCAGGACGAGCCGGCCGAGGCGGGCGTGGAGTCCGTCCGCGTCGGCGAGGCAAGCCCGTACCTCGGCTTTACCGGCAATACAGGGACCATAGTGGTTGACCTGTCCGACCTGCCGGCCGCCGATGAACGGACCCTCCGAATCGTCTTCGACGCCTACAGCCACCGCTCTCGCACCGCGGTGGACAACGTGGAACTGACCGCCACACCCGCATCCGATTGACACCCCTGAACGCAAGAGGAATGGAATTTTGAATCCGACTAATACGACAAGAGCATATTTGCGGCAGCTACGAAATCCGGCGACGATCGTTACGCTTGTGCTGGCCCTTGTGGCCCACGCAGCCGCCTACGGCGCCGATCCGGTCTCGCTGGTCGATGAGACCACGCCGTGGCGTGTTCACCTGACGGCCGGGCCGAACCTGGTCCGCAACGATGACGGAGAGTTCGAGTTCAGCAGGACCCGGCATTCCCCCGAAGAGTTCCGCCGCCTGCCTCGCGACCGGCGCCTGCCGCCGGCGGGCTGGACAGACGAGGACTTCGACGATTTCCACTGGCCTCAGTACCAGCCGGAGGAACTGGACGACTTTATCGGCGGCTACGGCTCCTGGCTGATGGACGGCGGCCACGTGTGGCTGACCACGCTGAGCTTGCGGACGCGCTTCGGTATCGCCGACCCCAGCCGGGTCGAGGACCTCAAGCTCACCGTTACCTGCCTCGGCGGCGCCGTGGTGTACGTCAACGGCGTCGAGGTCGGCCGGGGATACATGCCCGACGGCGAATTGCATCCGGTAACGCCGGCCGACGACTACCCCTCGGAGGCCTACGTTGACGAATACGACGAAGCGCTGCCGCGCGTCGATATTGGCGAGCAGCCGGAGGAGGAATGGAAAGACCGCTACGAGAAGCGCATACGCACCTTCACCGTCGATATCCCCTCCGACGTTCTGCGTGAAGGGTCCAACGTGCTGGCCGTTGACCTCCGCCGCGCGCCGGCGACCGGGCCTTTCGACGAGCAGTGGGACCACGTGGGATTCCGCGAGATCAAACTTACCGGCCGCGGCGACGGCGTAATCGCATACAACAGCGCCGTCGGCGAGACCCGCATCACCACGCTGCCGGCCCAGCAGCAGGTGGCCCAGACGCTGCCCGACCAATCGCTTATCCAGCGTGGCTGGTTCTGGACCATGTACTGGGCACGCGGCATGCCCGTCCAGGGCGTCTCGGTTCCGAACCCCTTCGACCCGCCCCGGCCGGTGCGTATGCCGACACCACGAAACGGCACAGGCAGCGGGCAGGTTGTGATTTCCGACCCGGAGGGACTGAGTGAGATATCGGCGGAGCTTGCGGGCGATCTGACCGGCCCGGACGGCGCGCGTATCCCGTCGGGCGCGGTGGATATCCGCTACGCCGTCCAGCGGGATGAGCCGCACTACGCAGATGCGCTGATGCCGAATCCGCCGGATGACGCCTCGGTCTTGCCCGTCTGGCTTCTGGTGGATGTTCCTTCGGATGCGGCTCCGGGATGGTACACCGCCGATCTGAATGTGGCAGCCAACGGCCAGGATTTTCGAGTGCCGGTGGAGGTTCTGGTTACCGGTTTCGAGATGCCGGGGCCGCGCGACTTCCAGCACACCTCGGTGGTCCTGACGCAGTCGCCGAAGAGCGTCGCGCTCTATTACGACGTCGAGCCGTGGTCCGAGGAGCACTGGCGACTGCTGGAGCCGTCGCTGGAGCTGCTTGGCCAGCTCGGCAACGACGCGGTGACTGTTCCGGTGATTCTCAGCAACTTCCCTGTCGCCGGCAGGCCGCATCCGCCCGGCAGGAGCGGCAACCAGCTCCGCTGGCGGCAGCCGATGGTCCAATGGGTTGACAACGACGGCAATCTGGAGCCGGATTTCAGCATCCTTGAGCGGTTTCTCGATATGTACGAAAAGCACGCCGGCATGCCCCAGGCACTGTCGCTGTGGGTGTGGGATCCGCCCTCGTCGCCTGAGCTGGCGCGGGCGTACGAGGGCCAGCAGGAGGCGGGCTTCGAACACGACGCGTCCGAACCGGTGCTGGTGGAGGTACTTGACCCGGAAACCGGTGAAATCGAGCACAGGGAGGTCCCGGCCTTCCTCGACGACGGGGCCGAGGATTTCTGGAAGCCGTTTTTCGACGATGTTCGCGATCTGGTTACAGACCGGGGCTGGGACGAGGAGATAATCATGCTCGGTCTGGGCAGCGATATTCGCCCCGGCAAAGAAACCGGCGAGCTTCTGCGGGAGTGGGCGCCTTATGCGAGGTGGGATATCCTGTCGCACTTCAGCGGCGACCCGGGCAGCCATCATTACGACGGCAACGACTACACGAGAGAGCAACTCGAAAAAGGCCGGCTTATCGCCCTGGGCGACCTGGAGGTCGGCGTCAAACGCTGGCCTCACACCGGTTCCGGTCTTGGCGCCGACGGCATCGAGGAAATGCTCGAAAGCCCGCTGGAGTATCTTAAGGTGCCAACGATTCGCTGGCGTCATCAGAGGTGGTCCCCGCCGCACCTGTTCCGGACCATCCCGCAACTGACGGGCAGGTTCGGACATATGGGACTGGATTTCTGGATGCCGTCGGACGAAGGCCCGAGTACCCGCACGTTCTTTTCCCACATAAACGCCCTGACGGCGCCGGGGCCGGACGGCGCCGAGCCGACCCTGCGTTTGCGGATGCTGCGGGAGGGCGTGCAGGACATGGAGCTGCGGATGGCCATCGTGCGCATGTATATGGACCTGCCCGAAGACGAGCGACAGCCATACCGCGACCTGCTGGACGATCTGCCCGATTACATCAACTGGAGCAGAGCTTACATGAGCCAGCACGAGCTTTCTTACGATTACCAGGACTATATTGCCCGGATCCAGCAGGCGGCCGCCGAGCTTGCCGGCGTGGAGAGCGACGCCGAATGGGACCAACCGCCTAGCAAATAGACAGGAGCTTCACGCATGCGCAACAGTAACCTAATGGCGACCGCGTGTCTGAGGACCGCTGTTATGTTAGCGGCAGTGCTGATTCCGCCGACGGCCGCGCGGGCGATCATCAACCCGCAGTTTACACCGCGCGACCTTGTCCGAGGCAGCGAGCGGATCATGCTGCTGGAGGTCCGCTCGCCCGAGGAGGGTGTTATTGCCGCGGAGGTGAAGGAAGTCCTGCGTGGCGAGTCCGCCAAGGAGGATTTTGACCTGCACGTTTATGAGTATCTGGATTCCGGCGATTTGGCGCGTGGCTTCGGCGGCCGGCAGACGGTCACGGCCGTGCTGCTGCTGGTTCCGGAGACCCCGGGACACGCCAGAATGGGCGAGCCGGACGGCATGCTGCTAGTCGGCACGCAGTGGTTCGCCATGCACCGCGAGAACGGCCGGAAGGTACTCCGGGAGGATGAGCAGCAGATGTTCTCGGTCTGGGGAGGAAGCGCCCGACTGCTTGCCGAGGCCACGCTATACGCAAAGGCCGACCCGCGGGCGACGTTCCCGGTCCGCTCGGAGCTGATCTGGGAGTCGGATATCAAGCTTGCCGAGCTGTCTGCGGCGCCGCAAGCCGCACTGGCGATAGACCTTGGCGAGCCGACAGGCCGGGGCGTGCTGCTGGCCTCAGAGGCGGGCGACCGGTTCTTCGCCGTTACCGACGAAGACGGCCCGGAGGATGTGACCGAGCAGTTGAACCTGAAAACCGCGTCCAAGCTGGCCGTCCCCGCGGACCTGACCGGAGACGGGCGGCTGGACCTGGTGACGTGGGACGGCGAAAAGCTGAACCTGTCCGAGCGGACGGACGCGGGCGGATTTGCCGAGCCGCGCGCGATAGCGACCGTCGAGGATTGCGTTTCACTGAGCGCGGCCGTCGCCGAAGACGGCCGGGCCGGACTTGTCGTCGGCACCGCGGACGGGCCGATGTTGCTGGCGCCGGGGGGAGACGGCTACCGGCTGCGCCCGATTGTTGATACGTCCGAAGATGCCGACCCGGCGGCGGAACTGGGCGAAGGCGGGCTTTGCGTCACCGGCGACTTCACCGGTAACGGATTTGCCGACGTGATGCGGCTGCACAGCGGCGGCGCGCTGCTGTACGAGGCGGCGGAGCCGGGCCGATACGAGCAGCCGGTGCTTATTGAGGTCCGCATGCCGGACAGTCCTCGTTCGGCGGTCTGCGGTGACTTCATCCACGACGGCCGGCTCGACGTGATGATCGGCGGCGACGGCGGCGTGGTTTTGCTGGCTCGCGACGCCGACGGCGACTGGGCCGACCTGACCGATGTGACCTACGAACTGAACCATCACGGCAATCAGCACGCTCCGGTGGTCTCGGCGCTGTCGGCCGCCGACGTCAACAGCGACGGCCGACAGGGCCTGGCGATGTTCTACGCCGACCGCAAACCGATGCTGTTCTTCAATCGCGGCTTCGGCTGTTTCGGCTGGGCGCGCGAGCTGGATGTGGATGCGGCCACCCACATCATTGCGGGTATGGGCGGCGACGAGTTGGACGAGCCGCTGGAGGGTATTCGGTCGCTGCAGCGGGGCCAGTCGGCCGCAGTGGTGGCGGACCTCGACGGCAGCGGCCTGGACGACCTTTTCGCCGTCACGGCCGATACTCACGAGGCGTGGATGGTCTTCGGCAGCCACGGCGACGATCCGCGCCTGCGCCGGGTGGAGCTGACGCTTCCGGATGCGGCGGCCGGGGCGGTGACGGTGACGGTTATAGACGCCAACCGCACCGAGGCCCCGGGCGGGGTGCATGTGGTCCGGCCGGGGATGCCGGTCTCGGTCACCAGAGGCCGCGCGGGTCCGGTGGAGCTTCGCTGGGTCGGCCCGGACGGTCGCGAGCGAACCGAGGAGGTAGTCGTCGTCGGCGAGCACCGGGTCGTGCTGGAATAGGCGGCCTGGCCGCCGCTCCGGATAGCACACTCGGCCCGCCGGCGGCGGTGACAGCCGCCGCAAGGCCAAT
Source organism: Phycisphaerae bacterium (assembly GCA_003551645.1). Classification (GTDB taxonomy): domain Bacteria; phylum Planctomycetota; class Phycisphaerae; order SM23-33; family SM23-33; genus PUND01. The sequence continues at coordinate 62,878 of PUND01000065.1, forward strand.
TCGCGACTCGCGATTCGCCACTCGCGATTCTTATGCCGGGCCTACGGGCCGTTGAGTATGGCGTCGGCCTTGCCTTCGTCCAGTTCCATAATGTACCGGATTCCGCTGACCTCGGCGGCCTCTCGCGTAAGCGCGGCCAGGTCCTCGCGGGACAGATGCTCGAGGGCGAACTTCCGGCTGCCGGCCATCAGTTGCCGCAGGCCCTGGTCGAGCCGTTCATAGTAGGTGTACAACCCGAGCGCCCCGGCCGGGAGCTTCTCAAATTGCTCGTCGCCAAGTTCCCGCCGCAGATGACCGGCGGTGACGAAGATATCGTCGGTGCTGTTGCCGAAACGCTCCACGTACACGGGAACCTGCTTTTCCTCAATGGTCCGTCCGATGGTCTTGCCGACCATCGTGGCGGCTATCGGCGCCCTGGCCATGCCGACGAGCTTGATAAACGGCGAACCCATCGCCAGCGCCTTGAATATCTGGTCCTCGAAGGAGAACCCGCCCGCCACGGCTATCGCCGGCAGATGTTCGCCGCGGTCGGCGAGCTTCTTGGCGTAGCGATGCAGCAGCGAGTGCAGGTACATCGGCGGAACCCCCCACTCATTCATCATCTTCCAGGGGCTCATGCCGGTGCCGCCGCCGGCGCCGTCCACGGTCAGCAGGTCCAGCTTGTATCGCGAGGCGAACATTACCGCCCGCGCCAGGTCCGCGGGCCTGTAGGC
>PUND01000027.1 GCA_003551645.1 Phycisphaerae bacterium
ACCAGCCGGACTTCCTGTTCTATCGTCTGTTGACAGGAGTCACAGAGGCAATAAACGTAGCGACTTACGCCGGGAGGGCCTTGCCATGATTGAACTTGCCGAAAAACCCCTCAGTTTGAGCTCCGGGCCACAAAAAGTCGCGGCATTCGCCCCGGGCTGCACCCAGGCCTAGCAACCGCCTAGTCCTGAATGGGATCCGACACAGTTTCCGGCAGGAAATCCTGGCCTCGACCGGCCTTCATCAGCTCCAAAAGCTCATCCAGCACTTGGTCGGTAATATCCACATCAGGCGAGTAGTGAAACGCCACGGCGCTGGACAATACCACGCTCATGCCGCGCTGCCTGGCGATCCGCCGGGCAATCGGCCTGATATTCTCGCCGAACTCGTTGTAGAGCTGCTGACGAGTCGCCGTCAGACGCTGCTGGCGCTCGGCCGCGACCGCCTGAAGACGTTCCCGCGTCTCCCGGTACTGCTGGAACCTCTCCTCGTTGCCTTCCAGGGGCTGGCCCTCAAGCTCCTCGGCCAGCGACCTCATCTGATCCTGAAGCTCACGAATCGGTTCCTCGTACTGCTCGGCGAGCCGCTCGAGACGGCGGTTCACCTCCTCCTGCTTGCCGACTCCGGTGACGATTTCGTTAAAGTCGATTACCGCCACCAGCCCCGGTTCGGATGCTTCATTATTCGTGGAATTTTCACCCGTGTTGGTATCGGCGTTGGTCTCCTCGACGCCCTGGCAGCCCGGCACCAATACGAATCCCGCAAACATTGCCGCCAATAACGCAACTCTTCGCATCATGAGTTTCTCCCTAAGAGCTAAAAGGTCGCATCGGAACTTGCCGGCACCCAGCAGCCGGCACCATCGGCCACGGTACAATTCCTATTATAACCCGCGGGCCACAGGACACAACCGCTGTAATTTACGTTTTCGCGGGGGGGCCAAGTCGGCGTCGGTAACGCTGCTCCAGACGCGGTCGGTCCGGCGGAGGGGCGTTTATCCGTGTTCATCCATGCTTGCTTCTCTGACGCACGCGGCGCGACCGGCGTCACGGCACGCCCTTCCACGGCCGCCTGAGGCGGGCTAGAATGCCTCTGAAATGGGCAAAGACGACACAGGCCGAGCAAACCCGCCGGTTACCAGCGACCACCGCCGCCAGTGGCGCAGGTTCCGCTACGTCTATCCGGTGATAAGCAGGCGCAGCAAGGGGCTGAGCATCGGCGTGAATCTCAACCCCGACAAGAGCTGCAACTTCGGCTGCGTCTATTGCCAGATAAACCGCCGCATCCGCCGCGACCTCGACCACGCGGACATAGACGTGCTGGCCGAGGAGCTTTCTTCGGTTATGCGGGAGGCGACCAGCGGCCGGCTGTGGAAGGAGCCGCGGTTCGCCGAGACCCCTGCGAAGCTGCGCCGCATCAACGACATCGCCTTCAGCGGCGACGGCGAGCCGACCTGTCTGCCGGATTTCGACCGTGCCGTGCTCACGGCCGCCGACGTCAAAGACGCCAACGAGGCGGCGGATGTGAAAATCGTGGTCATCACCAACGCCACGATGCTCGACAGCCCCCAGGTCCGGCGGGCGCTGCCGGTCCTCGACAGCCACAACGGCGAGATCTGGACCAAGCTGGACGCCGGCACGGAGGAGTTCTTCCGCCGGATCAACCGCCCCGCCGGCGACGTAACGCTACGGCGGATAATCGAGAACATAACGCTCGTGGCGGCGGGCCGGCCGGTCGTCATCCAGAGCTTGTTCTTCCGGCTGGACGGCGCTTCTCCGCCGGAGCGGGAAGTCGCCGCGTATTGCCGGCGATTGAGGGAAATCATCGCCGCCGGCGGACAGATTAAGCTGGTGCAGGCGCATACCGTGGCCCGGCCGCCGGCCGAGCCGAACGTATCGGCCCTTTCAAACGACGACCTCGACGCCATAGCCGACAAAATCCGCTCCGCCGTCCCCGGCGTCCCCGTCGAAACCTATTACGGCGGTAACGCCGGGTAGCGCGGGCGGCCGGCGAAATGGGTTGCGGTATCGAGCAGGGATAAACCCGGATGCAGGCCAGCCGTTCACAGAGAAAGCAGGGATGCACGGGATACAGGGGATGTTTTTGAATACCAGAGGATGTGACGGGGAAAATCCGCCCTTCGACAAGCTCAGGCGTTCGAGCAACGTCGAGGGGCAATCCGAAATCCGAAATGGTGTGAGATGACGAGGTGCCATGGGCTGCGCGGCCACGAGCTAAGCGAGTGGCGAGCGCTTAACGTGGTTGCCGCTCGCCAACAGAATCCCGACTGATGGTGCAGGTCAATCGCCTTACTCGACCTCTATAAGGGTGTGCACCTCTCGGCCGGGGAGTTTGTCCCGGCCGTTGAGGAAGCACAACTCGATGAGTAAGCTGACGCCGACGATCTCACCGCCGAGTTGCTCGATAAGTTCGCAGCCGGCGGCCATCGTCCCGCCGGTAGCGAGCAGGTCGTCAACCATCAGCACCTTCTGTCCGGGCCGGACCGCGTCGGCGTGTATCTCGATAGTCTCGGAGCCGTACTCCAGCTCGTAGCTGGCGGAGCGCTTCTCGACTGGCAGCTTCCCGGGCTTGCGCAGCGGCACGAAGCCGGCGCCGAGCCGCTCGGCCACCATCGAGCCGAATATGAAGCCGCGGCTCTCGATCCCGACGACAATTTCCACCCCCCTGCCCGCGAACGGCTCGGTCAGGGCGTCGGCCGTCGCCTTCAGAGCCGGCGCATCGGCCAGCAGCGGGGTGATGTCCTTGAAGATGATGCCGGGCTTGGGAAAATCCGGCACGTCGCGGATGAGAGCTTCCAGATTCTGCATATCGCCTGGCCTTTCCGGTTGAGTCCGAGGGGTTCCCGGACATAGCTGATGCGGAGCTTACGCCGATAGCATAATCACCGGCGCAGCAACGTCAACGATGACGCTGACGACCCTGATACCCGCGAGGCGGTCCGGACAACTGACGCCGGCTGGCGGTGCGGTTGGAACGGGGGCGATGCTTCAGGCGACCTCTTCGACCATTTCACGAAGCTCGGCGAAGGCCTCTTTTTCTATCTGCCGGACGCGTTCCCGCGTAAGCCCGATTACTTCACCGATCTCCCGGTATGTCCGCGACTCGCCGTTTCCGTCCATGCCGAATCGCAGTTCGAGTATCTTGCGGGAACGTTCGTCGAGCCGGCCCAGGAGGGAGCGGACAAACTCGATGTCGCCGGCATCCATCAGGTTCTGGTCCGGCATCTCCGCGTCTTCGTCGGCGATCATCTCGCTGACGGCCTGGGTTTCCTCCACGCCCATCTGCGTCGGCGCGTTGACCGCCTGCAGGCCCTGGGCAACGATGTCCGCCTTGCGACGTGATATTTTCAGCTTTTTTGCCAGTTCGCTCGTCGTCGGGGGGCGGCCGAGTTTGCCCTCAAGCTCAGCATGCGCCCGCCGCCACTTGGTGATGAGCTTGGCCAGGTAGGCGGGGATGTGTATGGGCTGTCCGGCGTTGATCATCGCCCGCTTGATGGATTGTTTGATCCACCACGCGGCGTAGGTGCTGAATCGCACGCCGGCGTCGGGGTCGAACTCCTCAACCGCCCTCAGCAGCCCCAGGTTGCCCTCTTCTATCAAATCGCCCAGCGTCATGCCGGGGTTGGCGTACTCCTTGGCGATCTTGACAACCAGTCGGAGGTTCGCCGCGATCATCCGCTCCCTTGCGATCGGGTCGGAGTGCTCCCGGATCAGCCGAGTCAACTGCCTTTCCTGCTCGGCCGTCAGCAAAGGGGCGGATTTTATCCGTTCCAGGTACCAGCTCAGACCGCTGCCTGACATTGCGCCGCGTGCCATACTCTCTCCTCCTGCTGCCTCCGGCCTGTACGGCTCCGCACAGGGACTCAGTAGCAGAATTCGACCAACAGGCGGGCCTACTTAAGCAAGCTCCCTATCGGGGCGGGATCGGCTCATTCATCGTAGCCGAACTCGCGGAGCCACTTGCGGGTCTGGTCCGGCGAAAGCCCCTCTTGCTTCTCCGGCGGCTCGGCAGGCCCCTTCGTCGGCTCCGCCGCGGCTCGCAGAAGCACCGGAACGAACTGCTCACTTGTCAGCACTGTGCAGCGGCGTTTTCTCGCCGCGGCGCGGATTTCGTGGTCGGTGCTGACGACGGTCAGCCGCCGCGGGGCAGTATCGGAGGCGATGCGGTCGAGAATCACATAGTCGGCGGGTCGGCGCCCGGCGTGGAGCGACTCCACCGGAAACTCGGCCAGCCGCTCATCCAACGGCGGCGGCGGGGCCGGGCCGTCGAAGACCACGCACACGCGCTCGCCCCGCTCGACAAGCCGGCTCAGCATCCGGCAGACCGCGGTCTGAGCATAATCGGCGCCGGCCGACGCCAGAGCGTGCATGAGATTGTTTCCATCCACCAGAACGGGCATGCTCCCATCCTATGTCACTGCCGCCGGGACAGGCAATTGCTTCCGATCTTATCTTATACGAACACCGACGAACCGGCGGACATAGAATAATACGGACAGAAAAGTCGGTTCCCGGCGTCGGGAACCCGCCATATTCCCAGCCGACGGAGGTATATTGAATGAACCTGATGTCCCGAGTCGAGCTAAACAGTTTGCTCAAAGAGTCCGAATTCCCCTGCATATCCCTGTACATGCCGACCCACACCGCCGGAAGCGACAACCGGCAGGACCCAATCCGCTACAAGAACCTCCTGCGGGACTGCCGCGAAACGCTCAAACAGCATGGCGTACGAAGCAGGGAGGCCGACGGACTGCTCGACAAACCGCGGCGGCTGATGGATGAGGCGTCCTTCTGGCGGCACCAGTCCGGCGGGCTTGCGGTATTCGTAAGCCCCGGGACCTTTGGCGTATATCGCCTGCCGCTGCGGACCGAGGAACTACTGACGGTCTCTGGCAGGTTCCATGTAAAACCGCTGCTGCCGCTTTTCAGCCGGGACGGTCTTTTCTATGTGCTCGCTCTGAGCCAGAAGCACGTCCGCCTGCTGCAGTGCTCCCGCTACAGCAGCCGCGAGGTGGAGATGCCGGATGTGCCCGCGAGCATCGATGAGATGATGGCCGGGATGACCTTCGACAGGGCACACCAGTTCCATACCGGCACGCCATCTCCCCCGGGTTCTGACCGGGCGGCCGTCTTCCACACCCAGGGCGGCGGGGGGGAGGACTCGGTAAAGAAGAAATATGTTCTGGAGTTCTTCCGGCTGGTCCGCGATGGCGTGCATAAGCGCCTCGCCGACCGCGACGAACCGCTGGTGCTGGCCGGTGTGGAATTCGATCGAGCGAGCTATCACGAGTTAGACAAGTATCCGCACACCCTGAGTGAAGGGATCGGAGGCAACCCCGACCTGCTCAGCGGCGATGAGCTTTGCCGACGCGGCTGGGAGGTGGTCGAGCCGGTGTTCAGCAGGCAGGAATCCGACGCCGTGGCCGCATATGAGCAACTCGAGCACACGACGCGTGCGGCCCGGGATGTGCGCAAGGTGGCCCCGGCCGCCTACGAGGGCAGGATCCAGACGCTGCTGGTGTCACTGGACGACCACGTCTGGGGAACCTACGTGCCGGAACATGACCACGTGGAGGTCCACGACACCAGACAGGCCGGTGATGAGGACCTGCTGGATTTCGCCGCGGCGCACGCTCTAAAGCACGGAGGAAACGTACACGCCCTCGGCGGCGACGCAATGCCCGGTGGGGCCTCGGCCGCGGCGGTGTTACGCTTCTGAGCGGACAGGCATAACCCTCGCGGGGATACCGGGTGCCCCGGTCGGAACCGCCGAGCCGATTCGGGATAACCCACCGCACGCGCCGACCGGCGATTCACTCGACGGCCGGCAGGTCCAGACGCCCCTTGTAATAGTCCGGAAGGTCGTCTTCGGCCGCCTCGGCCCAGAGACCCTGCCCGGCCCGCAGGGCCTTCCGCTGAAGCTCGGCGAACTCATCCTTCAGCGGGTGGTCGAATCGCGGGTCGGCGTAGCCATAGCCCTTTTCTATCAGCAGGCGGTTGAGCATCCGGTCATCCTCGAGATGCACATAGGCCAGCAGCCGGCCATGGATGCATCTTGTGCGCGAGGGGTCCAGCTCCAGACGAACCCGGGCGCCGGTGACCAACTCGCGGACGAACTCGCTTGCTTCCGGCCCGAAGTGGTCCGGCGGGGCTTCCGGATCGGCACGGTGATAGACTTCCGGCGTATCGACGCCCAAAAGACGTACACGGGTGGTGTCGTACTTGCCATCGGGGATATCCACGTCGATGTCGTCCCCGTCGATCACCCTCACCACGCGGAAGGTCCGGTCGTGGTACTTCACGAAGTCCGGCTTCGGCGCCCGGCCGAACACGCCCAGCCGGTCGAACAGCACCATCAGGCCGGTCACCACAACCAGCGCCACCACCCACAGCGACCCGCCGGTGGTAAGACGCCGACGGCGACGAGCTGAAGTGCCTCGAGCGGACGGTTTTGACATGACCTTTCGCCCCGGCGGCGGTTCAGCCGAAGCTACTTCTTTTTGCTCTTGGACTTACGCTTCGGCGACTTCTTGGCGGCTTTTGCTCGGCCGGCTTTTGGGGATGACTTTTTCTTCCGCCCGGCCTTTGCGCTTTTGGGGACGCGGGTCTTTCGGCCGCCTTCACCCAGATCGAACGCATCATGCACCAGTTGCATCGCCTTGGCGCCCTGGTCACGGTCGATAAGGCAGGAGAGTTTTATCTCGCTGGTGGTGATGTTCTCGATGTTTATGCCGGCGGCCGCCAGCGCCTCGAACATACGCTCGGCGACGCCTGTGTGGACCCGCATACCCACGCCCACCACCGAGACCTTCGCGAGGTGGTCCTCGTAGAGCGCCTTGCAGCCCATATCATCGCGGAGCTTATCGACGACCGCCCTGGCTTCGGGCAAGTCACCCGGCTCGACGGTGAAGCTGACCGTCGCCCTGCCGCTTTCGTCGGTGGTCTGGATGATGTCATCCACCACGATGCGGTTTGTGGCCATCGTGTGGAAGACCTTCGCCGCCACGCCGGGCCTGTCCGGCACCTCTCGCAACGTGATTCGCGCCAGACGGTCCTTCAGGGCCGCGCCGCTGACGACGATGCGTTCCATGTCTTCGGTCTCAGCCACGATCATCGTCCCTTTTCTGTTGTTTAGACTGCTGCGAACGTGGATCGGCACGTTGTACTTCTTGGCGAATTCGACGGCGCGGTTGTGCAGCACGCTCGCACCCAAACTGGAAAGCTCCAGCATCTCATCATAGCTGATCCGGTCGAGCTTGCGCGCCGTCGGCACAAGCCGCGGATCGGCGGTGTAGATGCCGTCCACGTCGGTGTAGTTCTCGCACACCTCGGCGTTAAGCGCCGCGGCCAGCGCCACGAGCGTAACGTTGCTTCCGCCGCGTCCGAGGGTGGTTATGGCGCCGGACTCGGTAACGCCCTGGAAGCCGGCGGCGATGACCACCCTGCCGTTTTCCAGCGCATCGCGGATGCGGCGGACGTCGATTCGCTTGATACGGGCCTTGGTGTGCACATCGTCGGTGACGATGCCGATCTGTCCGGCGGTGAAGCTGATCGCCTCGACGCCCATCTCCTCAAGCGCCATCGCCATCAGCGAGATCGTAACCTGCTCGCCGGTCGCGAGTAGCTGGTCCATCTCGCGCTTGGGAGGGTTTGGGGTGATCTGCTCGGCCAGTGCGACAAGCTGGTCGGTGCTCTTGCCCATGGCCGAAACCACCACCACCACCTGATGGCCCTTTTTGTGGGCGTTGACGGCACGGCGCGCGGCGGCGCGGATCTTCTCGGCGTCGCCGACGCTCGTGCCTCCGAATTTCATAGCAATCACGCTCATGGCAACCCTCGGCCGAAGAAGGATACAGAATTTCGCCGCCGTGTCTATCATCAATTGCCTGATGCGGTCTTGTTTTTTGCCGCGTGCCGGCATAATCCCGGAACCTGCCGGCTGACCGCCGCCTGGGCGACCGTCCTCGGAGGCGGCCGCTTGAAAGCCGCAAAGTTGCGGTTATCATGTCCGGTCCCGAACCGTCCGGGAAATTCTAAGGCGGAGGAAAGCCACGGTCCGATACAGGTAAGGAACAGCACTATGTCAACGAAGATCAAGGATGTAAAAGGTCGGCAGATTCTCGATTCGCGCGGCAACCCCACCGTGGAGGCGGATGTTACGCTGGAAGGCGGCGCGTTCGCGCGGGCGGCCGTGCCCTCCGGGGCCTCGACCGGCGAGAACGAGGCCGTCGAGCTGCGGGACGGCGACAAGGACGCTTACGGCGGCAAGGGTGTGCTCAAGGCCGTCGCCAACGTCAACGACGCACTGCGCGACGTGGTTGTCGGAATGGATGCCACCGACCAGGCCGGCATCGACAAGGCAATGATCGACGCCGACGGCACCGACAACAAGGCAAAGCTCGGCGCCAACGCCATACTCGGCGTCTCGATGGCCGTGGCCAGAGCCGCCGCGCAGGCAGAAGGACTGCCCCTGTACCGATACCTCGGCGGCGATGAGGCGGTCATGCTGCCGGTGCCGATGATGAACATCCTCAACGGCGGCAAGCACGCCGACGGGACGGTGGACTTCCAGGAGTTCATGGTCCAGCCGTGGGGGGCATGCTGCTTCCGCGAGGGGCTGCGAATGGGCGCGGAGGTCTTCCACGCCCTCAAGGGCGTTCTGAAGGACAAGGGCTACAACACCGCCGTCGGCGACGAGGGCGGCTACGCCCCCAGCTTGAAGGAAAACGACGAGGCACCGGAGTTGATACTGCGGGCCATCGAAAAGGCCGGCTACAAACCGGGCGAGGACCTGTGGATCGCGCTGGACCCCGCGGCCAGCGAACTCGCCGCGGAGGCGCAGGAAAAAGGCAAGGACGGCTACTGCTTCTTCAAGAGCGACCCCGATCGAATCGCATCCAGCGAGGAGCTGATCGACCTGTGGGCGAACTGGTGCGAGAAATACCCCATCCGCAGCATCGAGGATGGACTCGGCGAGGCCGACTGGGACGGCTGGAAAAAACTCAACGCCCGGCTCGGCGAGAAGGTCCAGCTTGTCGGCGACGATCTGCTCGTAACCAACGTGCGATTTCTGCAAAGAGCGATCGACGAGGACTGCGCCAACAGCATCCTCATCAAGGTCAACCAGATAGGCACGCTGACCGAGACGTTCGAGGCCATTCGGCTGGCGCACGACAGCGGCTGGACCGCCGTTGTCAGCCACCGCTCAGGCGAGACCGAGGACACCACCATAGCCGACCTGGTGGTGGCGAAGAACACCGGCCAGATAAAGACCGGATCGTCCAGCCGGACCGACCGGGTGTGCAAGTACAACCAGCTACTTCGTATCGAGGAGCAACTTGGTGACCGCGCTGTTTACGGCGCATCCACGTGGAAAAAGGGCTAGCGCCCCCGCCGAACCGACGGCCGTCGATGCGGTTGCGCGGTCGGTGGGCTTTGTGGTGCTGGCCGGCGCGTCGCTTGCGACGCTGGCCGCGGTTGTGCTGCTCCCGGCCTGGGTGCGGCTGACGGAGGCGGAATGCGAGCGGGAGCTGCTGGCGGCGCGGATGGCCGATGAACAGGCGATCATCGCCGCCAACGAACGGCTGCTGGAGGCCCTTCCTGAAGATGTGGTGCTGACGCGCCGCCTGGTCATGAGCGACCTTAACGCCCTGCCCTACCATCAGCAGGTATTCGCCCGGCCGGGCGAGCGGACAGGCCCGCAACCGATGGTCACTATCGACCCGGCCCCGCGCCCGGACCCGCCGGAGGGATGGGCGATGTCGGCGGGACGAAAACTCATCCGACCGAGCTTTCGACGCGGCGTGTTCCTGCTTTCGGTCGCCGGCCTGACCGCGGCGATGATCATGTTCACCCCGGTCAAACTGCGCCGCTCCGGCGGGTAAAACGCCCCCTGTGCGCACCGGGCGCTGCTACTTCAGCAGGTTGGCCTTTCTGTGTCTGGCGACCAGGCGTAGCTTACCAAGGGCCGTAAGCTCTATCTGGCGCACACGCTCCTTGCTCAGGCCCAGCTGCCGGCCCAACTGCTCGAAGGTCCGTGATCTGCCGTCGCTGTCCAGCCCGTAGTGGTCGATGAGTACCGTTCGCTCCCTGGGGGAAAGCTCGGCCAGCATCACGTCGATACTCTCCCGCAGCTCCGACAGGTCGTCTTCGCCGTCGTAGCTACGAAGCGCGGCGGCGATGTCCAGGATATCGTCATGCCCGGTGGAGAACCTGTCCATGAGGTATCGCTCCCTCGGAACGGTTCGCGCGAAGCTGCGCATAATCGCCCAGGAGGCATATGTGCTGAAGCGGAACCCCCTGGCGTAGTCGAACTTCTCCACCGCCCGCATCAGCGAGACGTTGCCGTCGCTGATAAGCTCGAAGATGCTCTGCGCGCCTCCGACGTGCTTCTTGGCTATCGAGACCACCAGCCGCAGATTCGCCCTTACAATGCGGTTCTTGATGACGTTCGCCTGCAACAGCAGCGATTCCACCCGCCTGAGCTGAGCCGTTCGGATGCGGTTGAAATCGATTTGCCGCCGGAGCCGGTCGGCCTTGTATTTCAGGTAATTGTAGCGGCGGAACAGGTCCCGCTCCCGGCCGCGTGACAGCAGCGGCACGCTGTAAAGCTGCCGAAAATACGCCGGCAGACCAGGTGGCGGTTTGACCGACCGGTCGGTCTCGGACCGGTCGTCGGCCGTGGATGATTGGCCGCCCTCGGACGGCCCGTCCAGTATGTTCTCATCGGCGTCGGGCAAGTCGAATTCCGGGTTGTAGATGTAGGATATCGGCCGATGCAGAAGCTGCCTGGCCCGCATCTCGTTTATGACCCTGTAGATGCTGCCGCGTGAACGCCTGTATCGCTCCGCCAGCCGCGGAACCGGTACGCCGCGAAGGAAGCAGCGATAGATAACCTCCTTTTCGCGGTCACCCAGCGGTGCCGAAAGGTGCGGGAACACCGCCTCGGCCGGGTTCTCCTCGTCGTGCCGGCGGATGGTGTAGCGGAATGTCTCCGGCGAGCGACCTGTGCGGGCGGCCAGCCGCCTGGATATGTCGCTGAGCGAGCAGTTGGCGAAGTCCGCCATACGGCGAGCACGCCGGATGATGTCGGACCTCTCGCGGTCGTCCACCTGCCGGAATCGCGTTGAGCGGGCTATCTGGCGTCGATGCTCGGCGACAAACCAGTTCACAGAGCTTTCCAGAAACGCGACCCTGCGTCTGCCATCGGGAAAAATCAGCCGCCGCGCCGCAAGCCCGCGCCTCCGCCAACGCTGAACGGTCTTGTGGGAAACGTGGAACCTGTCGGCGAGTGAGGCGGTATCGTAAACCCGCTCGTCGTAGTCACCGGTTCTCAGTGCGAAGCTGTCACTGACATCCAGCATCAGACGCAGCAGGTCCGCCCGCAATGCCTTGCCGGTTAACTGCTCTGTTGATGTCCCCCGGCCGGGCGGCCTATAACCGGTAAGCCGATATACGACCAGTTCGTGGGGATACGCCTGGGAGGGGTCGATAATGCGGACCAAGGCCTCGGCCGCGTCCACATACCCCTTGCGGAGCCGGACCAGCCCTGCGCAAAGCTCGCGGGCGAGCTTCTCCAGCGACTTGTTCGCATACTTCCGCATGCCCCGGCCCTTTCCTGTCCGGCACGTCCGATCGGCCGTACAAGTCCCCGCGGAAAATATGCTAAGCGAAAGCTCGCCGGATGTCAAAGCCCCCGGACGGCATATGAGTTCGGCGCCAGCCCAGCAATGCCCACCCACCGTTGCGACGGCAATGCGCTACCTGTCCATCAGATGCACCATGTCCGAAACCGCTCGCAGGTGCGGGGAATCGATGATCTCATCGATATCTTCCAGAGCGCTTTCGACCAACTGACGATGCTCGTCACTGCCGGTGAAACGGTAAAGGGCAATGGCCGCGACGACGGTTTCGGCCTCATAGACCCAACGCCTTTCGGGATCAGCTCTGTCGGCGGCGCGGGAATACAACTCCACCGACTCTTCATACATGGAAACGGTCGCATCGCGGAGTTCCTCGACATCCTCCAGATAGCCAAGAAGCTCCCGCACATCACCGGCCTCCTGTGCCAGGGCGGAATCTATCCGCTCCTGCAAACTCAGACGACCCTGATTGAGGCCCGCCGCGCCCTTCAGGGCATCGGCCTGCGATGCCAGATGCGCCGCCGACGCCGCACGCTCGGCCAGTCGCGCGGCATGCTCGAAGCTCCCCTGAGCCAGGTCAAACGCCTCCGTCGCCCCCGACTCCGCCTCCGAGGCACTGCGAATCGATTCGACCGCCTGCTGAAGGTACTCGTCACGGCGAGACTGCAACTGTTCGATCTCCGAGCGGATTCCACTCAGCACCGTCTCCGCAGCAAACTCGTCCGCTTCGACCAGCCCTTGCCGGGCCTGCAGGATATCTTCGGCCGCGTTGAGCCGATTCTCCGCCGCCTCTATATCTATCTCGAGTCGCTTGCGGTCTTCTCCGCCCTGTTCCAGTCGATACTCCAGTTCGTCGATTCTCGTTTCGTTCCGATACCGCTCGGCCTCGGCCTCCAGGGCGCTTTCAAGCAGTTCCACCGCCTCCTCGCCGGTGGCGTCGCCATAATCCACCCGATACCGCCGGGCCTGGGCATGGAGCTGCGTATTGGCGTCGATGAGTTCGCTTCGCTCCTGTTCCCATTCCTCGATGCGGGCCTCAAGCTCATCGAGTTCCTCACCCAGTTGCTCCGCCTCAGCGCGTGCATCGTCGATCATCTCCTCGACGTCTTCATCCGAGCGGTCAATCACGCCCTGATAATAGTCGGCGACGGCCTCCTGGCCCCGGAGCGTTGCCGCGGTCTGCTGGGCGGCCGCTATACTGCCACGGACCTCCCGCCGGCGGCGGTCGGCCAGTTGGGAGTAGCCCGAACCTGCCAGAGTCGTAATCCTGCCGAGCATGGCCTGGGCGTTCGCCTTGTCCTTATCGCCGGCCTCGTCGAACGAGCGAATCGCCTCCTGAAGCCCCTGCCGGGCCTCGGTTAGAAGCTCCAGCGCATCCGGATTCGACTCATGACGGCTTACCGGGCGAAATCGCTCCAGTTGCTGTTGGGTCGGGTCTTCCAGATACGTTACCCGCTCGTCGGTTTCCGGGTCCTCGTAATAAGGATTCCCGAGCATCCCCAGAGCGGCCCTGTAGAGCTGATCGGCTTCCTCGACGGCCTCACGCAACTGCCGTCCGTCTCGGCGTGGCCCGGCCTCGGAACAGCCAAAGGCCGTCGCCGCAACAATAAGGCCCGCCGCCACCAACGCTAGAACGACTTTGTTTCGCACCGTTGTATCTCCAAAAACGTTCAGCCGACGGTTTTCCACACCGCCGTACCGAGAAGTTTGTATCACGATTCATCGGCTTTTTCAACGCCGACCCGCCCCCTCCCGGCCGTGGTGGTGTCGTGTCCGCGGCACAGCGCCCGCAAAACGGGCATCGCCGCCTCCATGGCCGCGCTGCGCCCGCTCCGGCGACGGCCTTCCGGACAGCACAACATCACGGCTCCGTCGAGAGTCTGGATGCTGCCACCGGCGGAGGCGAACGCGTCGGTATCCGAGGTCGCAAGCTCGGCGGCGCCTTCGGGGCAGTCGCATCGCCACAGGCCCGAAGACACAACACACCGTCGGACCGCAAGAGGGGCGACCTCGACGTCGTGCCGGTTCCACATCAGCATCGGAGTAAGACGCTGAACGGTTTCCACAACAACCACGGCGTACTGCCTGGCCAGGCGTCGGGTCCCGTGCCCGACCTCGTAGCGGAAATCGAATGCCCGTAAGGGCAGGCCTCCCATACGTCCGTAGGTAACATTATACGCCCGAGGGCTGTGGCCGACTTCCATCAGGGCAAAGCCGCGATACCGCCGGGGGACATCGAACGGGTCCTCGGGGGCGAACAGGAACCCGGAGGCATGTGCCCGACCCGCCGCCCGGTTGCGACGTCGTCTCTGGTCTAGCCCCATAACCACGAACGATACCACCGCCGCCAGCAGAACGCCGGTCAATACGATGGCGAGGGCAAACTCCAAGCTTTACTCCGTATCGGGCTGGCTATTCGTCCGGTTCCTCGTCTTCTTCGTCCTCTTCCTCATCCCGGAGAAACGCCGGCCTCCGGCGGAACCGCAGCGTCATGTCGAACGGTGCCTCGTATTCCAGGTCGTAGCGAGGATGCGGCGGACCTCTGAGAGCATCGATCCATTGGTACAGACGCTGATACTCGGCGGCCTCACGGCTTCGGAAGACCGGGGAAATGCGCGTCGGGTGCTTGTATTCGGCCTGATCCCGCGGAAGCATGTATTGGATCAGCATCGACATTTCCGGGGTGTCGCGATCGATCATCCTGCCGCCGTCTTCGCCGACGTATCCGGTGAGCAGGACAAAATTGGTGTAATCAATCCGACTGCGACGACCTCTGATGTTAAACAGTCTCAAATCTCCCTCCGCGCGGTCACCGCCGTGACACTGTGTACTCGCACAGTGCCGGGCCACCACCGGCCAGACCCTGCTGCGGAAGTCCACCATGAACTGGGGGTCGCTCTCAATAAGGATATCACTGGCCAGCGGGCCTTGCGGATCTTCCAGTTCGTCCAGCATGTATTCAACCTGGCGCATCCTTTCCCAGCCCCGGAAGGTGTCGGCGAAACGCTCCTCCCTGAACTCGCGCCGACCCTCCATGCGCTCGATGAACCTGCGGAGGGCATTGTCCCTATATCTCACAACCACGCTATCATCCGACCGCAGCTCGGCGCGGCGAATGCGATATATATCCTCGGAGTCTACCAGCCACTCATCCTCCAGCCCCCGCAGCCCGGTGGGTCCGGGACGGGTTGTCGGTTCGTCTTCGTCTTCCTCGGGCGGCTCCCGCTCCTCCAGACGCCGTGCCACCTGTCGCATAAGCAGGGCTGATCGCTCGTGCTCAGGGTCCAGTTCCAACGCCGCCAGCAGTTCTTCCCTGGCATGCTCCAGCAAGTTCTGCTCGAACGCCCAGTCCGCCAGCCGGTAACGCTGATCCGGATCATCCGGGTCTATCTCCGCCTTGCGCTCGGCGAATTCGTCCTGCGGGGTAACCGGCACCTCGATAGACTCGACATCATCAACCGGGAACACCACCGTAATACCGCTGGGCAGACGGACCTCATAACGGTCGTTTATTCTGGTCACCTCACCCTGAACCCTGGCGCCGCTCTTGAGCGTAATCACCTGAGTCTGGCCGAATGCCAGGACAGCCAGGACCACGCAGCACACAAATCGACAGAGAGTGTATCGAGACATAGCCGTTCCTTTCCGGTGCGGTTGCCGGCCGATATCAACGTCCAGGTGAACTGTAGATCGGTTCGACATTGCCTGAACGTGAGCTTTCATTCCACACAGGGTAAGACACCTGTACCACCATCAACGTTAGCCACCAGCTATGGCGGTTCACCTTTGGCATCCGACCCACAGGCGGCAGTGGGATTCGAACCCACGAATAACGGATTTGCAATCCGTCGCCTTAGTCCGCTTGGCTATGCCGCCGAAGCTATCACGTCCCCAGTATAGTGGCTCGTCGGCTTCATTCAATGCCGACTGTCACTGTCTGGCCAGTCGGCCGGCCCGGGACTGAACTTCGTCGAAGTCGGCGTGCAGGCCGCCCATCAGCCGGTCCTCGGAGCGAAGCTGGCGTATGCGGGTGGCCAGCCGCGCCATGGCGGCGGGGTTGTCGCCGCGAAGCTCCAGCAGAACGCGGGCGTATTCAAGCTCTGTCCGCCAGTAGAGCCGGTCTTCGGGATCCAGGCCGTCCACCAGATCGCTGTACAGACGCGCCGACTCCGAGTAGTTACCCAGCTCCTGGTGAGCTCTGGCAAGCCCGCGAATATTCGCCGCATCTACGGATAGTTCGGGGTCTTGCTGCCGCCTCTGTTCGTCGAACTCCCGGCATCGCTCGAAAAATTCCAGCGCCCGTTCGGCATCTCCGCTCTCAACCAGCGCCTCGGCGTACATCTGTTTGAAGGGGTATCTTTCTTCCTGCGAAAGGTCGTCGGCACGCTGGTAAAGGTCGGAGGCAAACTGGACGAACACCTCCGCTAGCTGGTCCCGCTGCTGGGCGGTTCCGGCCTGCGCCTCCAGTTCCCGCAGGCGCTCCCGCACCTGCCAGGCGACCAGGTGGACAACCTCCTTGGCCTGTTCGGGGTACTCCTCGCGGAACTGATCGACACGGTCGATTGCATCGTCTGTCCGGTCCATCTCGACCAGTTGGCGTATCTCGAACTCCGCGGCCCTGCGAAGTGTCTCATCGCCGGGCCACCTCTCAGACATATCCCTGACTCTAGCCAGCGCCTCCTCGCCGCGATCCAGGACATCGAACTCCAGACGGATGGCCAGAAAATCCGCCTCAGCACCCCAGCCGCGGAGGTCC
Source organism: Phycisphaerae bacterium (assembly GCA_003551645.1). Classification (GTDB taxonomy): domain Bacteria; phylum Planctomycetota; class Phycisphaerae; order SM23-33; family SM23-33; genus PUND01. The sequence goes on from PUND01000027.1 coordinate 16,417, forward strand.
TCGGCATCCGCCGGCTGCTCAGATTCCAGTATCCCGGCCACCTTATCGGCGTAGTCGGATAGCTTACCGGCCAGATCGCGGGCCTCGCTGCGCCTCTCAGTTTCCGGGATGTCCTCGTTAAGAAGAAGCTCCGTCTCAAGAGCCATCGTCAGGAATTCCGCCTCCAGGGCATCCTCCGAATCCTCGGGAACGCGCTTGTAGGCGGCGATGGCCTCTCGCATCTTCTCCAGCGGCTCGTCTGTCGCCTCAGCGATCAACTGCAACTGCCAGCCGAGGTCAAGGTTCCACTCGGCAATACCCGGCTCATCCGGCCAGCGCTCCGTAATCGTGCGCAGGACATCTATGAACTCTTCCCTCATGCCCAAGCTCACGTCCCCACCGGCTCGTCTGATTCCGCTGATAACGCGGCTGTAACTGCTGGCCGCGTTCCGGCCGGCCATAGGCGCCAGTTGGTGGTCTTCGTGGTTCTCGACCAGTTCCAGGAAGTGGTCGGCGGCTTCCCTGTTCTGGCCAGCTTCGGCCTTCATAAGACCCAGCCGCCACAGAACCAGCGGCCTGAGCCGTACAGCCACGCCGCCTTCGTCCTCCAGCAGGTCCGCCAGCAGGTCCGCTGCTTCATCCTCATCGGCCTGGTCGGCCCGTGCGAGCATCAACACCTCGCCGGGAGCATCTTCCACCTCGGCGTACTTCTGGCCGATGATTTCGAGAAACGCCTGCTGCACACCCAGGTTCGCGTAGCTATCCAGGAAGTCCAGCAGGGCTTCCTGCGACCGCGTAAGATATTCGTCCGCCTGTTCCTGATCGCCTGCCTCACGGGCCGCCGATGACAGCCGGCGGAACAGGTGGTCTCTGAGAATCGCGGCGTGTACATCCATCTGCACGGCCGCGCCGGCGCCCATCATGTCGGTCGCCTCGTCAACGAAGTTATCAATCGCCGTCAGCCCCGTTTCGGCTCCAGACGCAGACTCCACGGTGCTCAGGGTCTTATTGAACTTGGCCTGGACCCGCACCCCCGGCGCCGCCGACTGATCGTCGGCCGCCGACAGATACTGCATGGCCTGATCGTGCCGGCCCAGCTCGCGTGAGGCCATCCCGGCAATCAGCATCGCCTGCCGCCTCGTGCCTTCGACGCGAGCGTTGTCTATAACGTTACGGGCGCTGTCGATGGCGTCTGTAAGCAGCGTCTCACGCTGACGCTCCTGCTCGACCGGCTTCGCCATGCCACGGTAAAAGCATATCCAGGCGTCGCGGAACATGGCCGCCCGCTCCATGGCTTCCAAATCCGGCATGACTGTCGCCAGCTTCATGAGATCCTGTCGCCAACGCTGGATCTGCCGTTCCAGGTCCATCAGGGTCTCAAAAACCAGCTCCACCGGTTCCTCGGTATCCTCGAGCACCTGCTGCCTGTCGTCCGGTCCGCCGCGCAGGAACATCAGCCGCGCCACGTGCGACTGGGGGCGGTGAATGCCCAGGACCTCGACCTTCCGGACCCTGAATCGATAATGCTCAATGACGGCGTCCTCGTCATCCGTAGCGTCGGCCGTAGCTGCCGCCGCCTCGGTGAAAAGCTCCCCCGCCTCGCTCAGAAGCTCCCGGCGTCGCTGCATATCTTCGGGCTCGCCGGCACCGTCATACTGGGCTGCCTTGGCAAGCAGCAACTCCGCCCGCAGGGCCAAACCTGTAGGGGTATCTTCATGTTGCGGGTGCTGCTCGATGAGCGCTTCAAGCAGCTCGGACATGCCCATTCCCGACAGCGACTCGCCCAGGCGGCCAAGCTCGCGGTCAACCTGCGCCCCCGCCGACGCCACAGCCAGTGCCGCCCCCGCCACTATCGCCACTAAAAGTCGCCACACATTGAACATCGGCATCTCCGCCACGTCAGCCGCCCGTTGGGGCGAAGCCGACGTTCTTGTATCTGGCCCGGATCGCCTGGTTATAAGCTTCCAGAGCGAATTTCCACCTCACGTTGCCCCGAGGGTCGATGATAATCGGTATCTCGTCGGTGCCGAGGGCGTCTCGCCTGGCCAGCAATCGACCGTAAAGCTCCGAGGGCGTCTCCAGGGAGGTACCCTCACCTTCGAGCGTGAACTGGGCGGCCTCGCGCTTCGAGCCGACCGGGTAAATACTGATGCGGATTGGCCGAAGGGGTACATCCTCTTCGGCCGCTACGCCCGCCGCGCGGGGCAGCGTACCGGGTATGTTGCCTTCTTCGGGGCTGACGCTCGCTGTCAGGACGAAGAAAATCAACAGCAGGAACGTCACGTCGATCATCGGCGTCAGAGGCGGCTGAATCTTGCCCTTGCCGGTGCCCCTCAGGCGGCCTCTTGTACGATGATGCTCGTGTTTTTCCTCTTCTTTGGCCATCGTATCAGTACTCCCCCGCCACGGCCGTCAGAGCCGTCAGGTTCACGTTTTCTATTTCCGCCCGCGCCGCTGCTCGCATCACCGGCGCAACTTCCTCGTAGCTCACGCGCCAGTCTGCTCGCACCTCTACGAAGAAATCACCCTCCCGGGCACGTTCCTTTCGCTCCCGGATGACGTCAGCCAGCGTGCTCGTGTCTCCGGCGTCTATACGCGAGCCGTCGATGTTGTAATGACTGGCCACGCCGGAGACCGAGGGGTCCTCGCTGAGGACCTCATCTTCCGCCGACAGGATGTTGATGATGATCTTGTTGGGGGTCTCCGTGTCCTCGCGAGGGAGGGCCTGGCTGTCTTCAGGCCGGTGCGGTTGCAACTGCGGCAGTCTCTCCGATGCGAAGGAGCTTGCCAGCAGGAAGAAGATAATCAGCAGGAAGACGCAGTCGATCATCGGCGTCATGTTGAATGACACTTCGCCGCGCTGCTCTTGTTGTTTTTTTTCGTCAGCCACTGGCTGTTATCTCCGCTGATATATCCTGTGTTATTCCTTCTTGGACGACTTGCCCTCGCGCTCGCCCTTGCGGCCGGGCTTGAACATAGCCAGCAGTTCCTGGCTGAGGAGCATCGTCTCGCTGCTGAGTCCGTCGATACGGTTTCTCAGCGTACCGTAGGCCGCAAGAGACGGAATCGCGATGGCAAGACCAAGCAGCGTCGTCACCAGCGCGGTACTGATAGAACCGGCCAGCTCGCTTGCGTCGGGTATGCCCGTCCGCTCCAGCGTACCGAAAGCCAGGATCATGCCCCATACGGTTCCGAGCAGCCCGAGCATCGGGCTGACGTTACCGATGAGGTTCAGCCACTCCACCCTACGAAGCAGGTGGGCGCGACGCTCATCGGCGGCGTCTTCCATGGCTCGCTCCATAGCCGAGTAACCGCGCGCTGCCTCCGAAAGCCCGGCATGCAGAACGTGGCTGAGCATGTCCTCGCCCTCGGAAACCTGATCGATCGCCTCGCGGAACTGCTTGTTCTCAAACATCCCGCGGACCTGATCGGTGATGACGTCCGGAAGAATGTTCGACCGCCTTACACGCAGCAGACTCTCGATTATCACCGCGACGGTTCCCACGCTCATTACCCATAGAAACAGACCTATGGTACCGCCGCCCGGCCAGACCAGCATCTCAAAGAACCTCATGTCTCGTCATCTCCCTGGTTGATTGCTTCTGTGTTCTTACGGACCCGCGCCCGCGCCAGTCGGATCAACTGCCGGTTCCGGCGGGACGTCCTCGACATCCTCTCTACTCAATTCTTCTATACCTTCGGCCGCGTGTGAGGCGAACTCACTGTCGCCGTAGCGGCCGATTAACGTTTGCCAGACTCTGCGGGCGGCGGAGGCGTTGCCCAGACGCTTATTAACAACGCCGGCGCGATACATCGCCTCGGCGGTGGCGTCGGCTCCCCCATACACAGCCACTACCCGCATGAAGTCCAGGCCGGCGCCGAGGAGCTGATCCTTGTCGCCCTCGGCCTCATAAAGCTGCATCCTCGCCCGACCGGAAAGCACCAGCGCCTCGGGCATGTGTTCGGAGTCCAAAGCTTGCATCCTGGCCTCAACGAAACCCAAGGCCCTTTCGGCGTCGCCTTCATCAACCAACTCGCGGATATCGTCGAGCCGGCCCCGGCCGCCACCACCGCCACCGGACGTCTGAGTGGTCCGCCGCGGCCGGATCTGCCGATCCTGCCGCTGCTGTTGTGAAGGTTCCCTGACGCCCTGTGCGGCGAGCTGCTCGGCGTCGTCGTCACGACCCTCGAGCCGGTAAAGATCCGCCAGCAGCCCGCGGATCCAGTCGGCGTAATTCTCATCATCCACGTTGGTTAAACTGTCCTCCAGCAGGCGTATCACCTGATCGTTCGCTTCGTCGCCCCGGCCCGGCAGGTTCACCGGGCGAAGGTCCAGAACCGCCTCGGAATACTCGTTGGCCGAGACGGCCGACATCCACTGCTCCACCGCCTCAGCGAACCGCCCGGCGCCGTCCAGGGCCTGGATGAGCCGACAGTTTATCAGCCGCCGAGTCCAATGGGTGTCAGTCGCCTGAACTGCCCGCCGATACGCGTCCACCGCCTCGCCATAGCTGCCGTCGGAGAGCAGCTCCTCGGCCTCGTTGAAGTCGCTTTGGCCGTCCAGTTGTATCAGCGATATGGCGCTAAGCGGTCGGGATACCTCGCCGCCGGCGGTGCGGAAACTGATCTGACCGGCCGTAAAACCGGTCACCCGCACGCCGGAGTAGGGCAGCCGTCCGACGCGGACCTCATCGGCCGAAGCGGCCACACCGACCGCAAGGACTGCCATCAGTATGAATACTCGCCTGGTCACCGGATTTCTATTCAAGAGGCACCGCCTTGAAGACACCGTTGTTCTCCTGGGCTATCTGTTCCATGACATCCATGGCTATAGGGTCTCTCGTGCCGTAGAGGTATGTGTTGATGCGTATCTCGCCGTCCGAGTTACGGTTGCGGATGGCTTCCAGGACTTCACGGTTATGCACGCCCTGAAACAGACCGTCGGCCAGGAACATTATCAGCTTCGGCCTGTCGTCCGGCGCCGCGGCGAGCACGTCGAACGCCCGGTCCAGCGCCCTCACCGGGTTCGTGGTGCCTTCGGGGACGACGTCTGGAAGCTGCTGGGCGGCCCGGGCCTTATTCTCCCGCGTCGCCTGCGTCAGCCGCCTGTGGGGTATCTGATCCGGCTCACCGCTCGTATAGAGCATCACGTTGAATGTCTGCGGCGGCTGGAGGTTGGCCAGCGAACGGACGATTTCTTCGGTTACCGCATCGAACTTGTACAGTATCCCCATCGACCCGGATGCATCTATCAGATAGACGATGTGGTAAGCCATAGCACCGGTGCCGAAGAACTCCGCTTCTCCGACTCCACCGCCGAACCCGGTGTCAACCTCGCCCAACCCGCCGCCTTCCGCGGCGGCCCCGAGGCCGATAACTTCCGCCTCCTGCTCGCCCCGTTCGCCGCCGTGGATGGCCTGCTCCTCCCGCTGGCGCCTCTCGCCGGTGCGTCTGGCCTCGGTCTGCTCCCTCGGCTGCTGCTGTTGGTCGGCCATCTGGGTCGGCCTGTCGGTCAGTGTGGTGGTCGGGACCTCGTAGTCGTCCGGAAGGCGCGTTTCGTACGTGAACATCACCACAAAGAGCATCACCAGAAACAGCCCGGCGTGGAACAATACGCTGATTATCAGCGACATCACAGCGCTTGCCGGGCCGGAGAACATGCTTACTTCGTGGACTTCTTCCTCCTCCTCAAACTCCGCGCCGTCTGCGTCCTGCTGGGGCTGATCACCCTCCGCTCGAGGCGTCGGCAAAGACGCCAACCCCTCAGGCACGGTCGTCTCGAGGCCGCAGTAAACGCACGTCGCCTCCGGAGCCGTTACCTGCTCCAGTTGGAGCAGCTTGCCGCAATGGTCACAGCGAAACTCGACAGTCATGCTTCGCTCCGATCTCACCCGCCCGGGGCGTCTATCCCTTGAGACCCTTCAGGTCTCAGGCCGTTGGTCCGGCGAGTCGTGTCAGCGCCGCGGGTACATCCGCTAAGCGCGGCAACGCCATTCCATCCACTACTTTTGTACACTTTCGGGCGGTTGTTGTTCAAACGATTTTACCTCGGCTTCTTCGGTGGCCACGCCACCTCTTGTCTGCGTCGTTCCGGGCCGAAGGGCGGCAATAACGCCCAGTAACACAGTTACCGCGGCCGCCAACAGCAATCCGCCAACCGGCGCCAGGCGTCGCAGCCACGGACGACTCTTCCTGACGGTCGGGGCGCGGCTGCCTTGGCAACTCTCCGGACACTTCGGCGGTCGCGCCAAAATCTTCGGGACCGTCATCAGCGCAGCACAATTCGTGCAGTTGACCTCCCTGGCCGGTGATGCCTGGATACTTATGAGTTTTCCGCAGTGCGGGCAACGAAACTTCATTTCGTTGTCATCCTCCCCGGGCGAGTCGAGCGTACACGCGGGTCGGCCAATCCGCCCGCCGCATCCGCACGGCGTAAGGCAACTCGCCTGGATGTTGCGCCGCTTGGCGCTGGTATGCCGGGCCGCGGCGGCGCCGTGCCGCCGACATGGGCCCGTCTGGACGTCTCCCCGACCGTCCGGAGGGTCTGCCGGATTCGCCGTTCGGCGGAAAGCCAAACCGGCTTCCGAAGATACCTGATTGTAGTCCATGCTCCTGTTCAAGTCAACAATTCATTGCTCAAACTGAGGGGTTTTTTCGAGGGGTCTTTCGGCAGGGTCGGAACGAGTGGAGCGCAGACCCTGTGCGCGACGATAAACGGAGTAGTCCAAGACAACCGTATCTCGTTGCCGCACAG
>PUND01000002.1 GCA_003551645.1 Phycisphaerae bacterium
AGGGGAAGTCCCGCGACTGCTCCTTCAGCTCCTTCGCCCGCTCGGGCGTTACCCGCAGGTCCACAAGTTTACCGCCGTGCGGCTCGATGAGATGATCGCTCATGCTTCGGTTTGCTTTCTAACGTATTCGCTGTCCGCGTACTGTGGGCAGCCCCGCCGTCCCGGCAGGCGGCGGGGGATGTTCCATACTATGTCCCGGCCGCAGCGGCCCTGCCGGATTTTCCGGCCGCCCCATCGCCGGCTGCTGAGCTTATCGGCTGTTTGCCGGACGCCCTTGCGGGCGACTGTAACATCCCGCCTCCGCACTGCTGTTTCCAACCGGGCGGCGGCAAGTGCGGCATCTTCACACGGCCGGGCGGGATAATCAAGCGGCTCCGCGGCGATCGCGGCAGGCGGGCGCCGGGCCGGTCATTTTTCAGTAACGAAAGCGCTTGCAGAGACCGGACGCTCTGTTAGAATACCCGGTTCACACGAGTTGACGAGGTACCATTACGACCCCGTCGTCGGCGGGGTCGAGATAAATCTGGAGAGTTTTTGTGGCGTTAAGACTGAGACTGAAACGCTTCGGTCGTCGGCATCAGAGCTTTTATCGGGTGGCGGCGATGGACATTCGCAGCCCGCGGGACGGGCGTGTCATCGAGGAGCTTGGCTGGTACGACCCCGAGGCGGAAGACCCCGACAAGCAGTTGTCGCTGAACCGCGAGCGGATCGAGTACTGGCTCGGCGTCGGCGCACAGCCGAGCGAGACGGTGCGCAATCTGATCCGGCGTCAGGGCATAGCGGCGGGGTCGGCGTAGGGTAGCGCTCGGCCGCGTCGCCGACGTCGGGTGTTTATGGGCCTGCGCATCGACATCCTCACACTGTTTCCGGAGATGTTCGATGGGTTCTGCTCGACGAGCATCGTCGGCCGGGCTGTCGAGCGTAAGCTGGTCGAAATCCATCGGACGAATATCCGCGATTTCGCGGTGGATTCCTACGGAACGGTGGACGACACGCCCTTCGGCGGCGGACCGGGCATGGTGCTGATTTGCCAGCCGGTCTTCGAGGCGGTCGAACACCTGCGCAAAGAGGCCGAGCCGCCGGGCAGGGCGATAATGCTCAGCCCCCAGGGCAGGCCACTGGACCAGCCCGCGGTGCGTCGGCTGGCCGCGGAGCAGCGGCTGATACTGCTTTGCGGACATTACGAAGGGTTCGACGAGCGAATCCGGACGCACCTTGTGGACGAGGAAATCAGCATAGGCGACTTCGTGCTTTCCGGCGGCGAGCCGGCGGCGATGGCCGTAACCGACGCGGTCGTCCGCCTGCTGCCCGGCGCCGTGGGCAAGGAGGCGTCGCTGCGGGAGGAGTCGTTCAGCGACCGGCTCCTGGAGTATCCGCAGTACACGCGCCCGCGTGATTTTCGCGGGCTTAAGGTCCCGGATGTGCTTTTGAGCGGCGACCACGGCCGAATCGCGGCCTGGCGGGCCGAACAGGCGCATCTGAGGACCAGGCGGCGGCGACCCGACCTGTGGCGCCGCCGACAGGAAGAATCGGACGAATAACAAAAGCGAGCGGGCCGAGGCCCGCGAACCGCAAAGCAGCATCGGAGAACTGCCGTGAGCGACGAACTGCTGAAAAAGGCGACCGAATCCACCCGGAAGAAATCCGTACCAGAGTTCTCAATAGGCGATACCGTCGGCGTTGCCGTCAGGATCGTCGAGGGCGACAAGGAGCGCCAGCAGGTATTCACCGGGACGGTGATAGCCCGCAAAGGCGCCGGGGTTTCCGAGACCTTCACCGTCAGGCGAATCGTCAACAACGAGGGCGTGGAGCGGGTCTTTCCCGTCCACAGTCCGCGGATCGCCGACATCAGGGTCGTCAGAAGCGCCAAGACCCGCCGGGCGAAGCTGTACTACCTTCGCGACCGCGTGGGCAAGGCCACCCGCCTCAAGCACGCCGACAGCAAAAAGGCCAGACGCCCCGCCGGCGCGCCCGCCGGGGACGAGCGGACCGAGCCGGCCGAGCGGGAGTAAGCCGTTGTGGCCCTTCGGCGCGGATCGCGGCCACGGTCGGATCGGGCGGCGCGGTGAGGCGCTCGCCAGAAGACACCTCAAGCGCCGGGGCATGAAGATACTCGCGCGCAACTACCGCTGCCCCGTCGGCGAGGCCGACCTCATCGCTTTGGACCGCTCCTCCGGCCGATATGAGACGCTCGTCTTCGCGGAGGTCAAGACCCGCAGTTGCGACCACTACACAGACCCGGAATTCGCCGTGGACGCCGACAAGCGTCGCCGACTGAGGAAGATCGCCGACTACTATCTGAACACCCACGACGCCGACGGCCTGGCCGTCCGCTTCGACATCGTCGCGGTGGTGATGCCGGACGGCGAGAAGCCCCGTTTGAAACACATCCCCGACGCCTTTTGAGCCGGTCGATATGCGCCTGACGGATACGCACTGCCATCTCGCCGACAAACGGCTCCATCGCGACCTGGACGGCGTCCTGGCCCGCGCCCGCGGGGCGCAAGTGGCGGCGTTTGTCTGTGCGGCCGCGGACCTGGGCGAAGCGCGAAAAGCACTCGATATCGCCCGGGCGCATGAGGACATATTCTGCACCGCCGGGGTCCACCCGCATGATGCGGCCGATGCGCCGCGGGACTACCTGAGGCGGTTGGGGCTACTGGCGGCGGAGCCGGAAAACGTAGCCGTCGGGGAGACCGGGCTGGACTATTACCGCGACCTCTCGCCCCGTCGCGTACAGAGGCGGGTATTCGCCGAACAGCTCGACCTGGCCGCCCGGCTGGGCAAACCAGTGGTGGTCCACAGCCGGGACGCCTTCGACGACACGCTCGCGGTGCTCGGCGAAAGCTCCGTCGAGCCGGGCCGAGTCGTGATACACTCCTGCACAGAAAACGCCGCCGCCGTACGACGGGCACTGGACTTCGGCGCTGTAATCAGCTTCTCGGGCATAGTCACCTACCGCAAGACGGACTATTTGCGAAAGGCCGCCGCCCTGGTGCCGGCCGACCGGCTGTTGATTGAGACCGACTGTCCGTACCTGTCGCCGGAGCCGGTGCGGAAGATGCGCACAAACGAGCCGGCGAACGTGGTCCACGTGCTGCGTCTGCTGGCCGAGGTCCGCGGCGAAGACGCCGAAGACCTTGCCGAACGCACTACCGCAAACGCCGCCGGCTTCTTCGGCCTGAAACTTTAGCCGCGGCCCGACGGGACCGCCCGGCGCCGGCAGCGCCAGGCCGCCCGTCAGGACCGCATTTTCAGCCGGACGGTCTTTATCTCGAACGGCCGGAACTCCAGCGGCACGCGACCATTGCTCAGTTCAAGCTCTCGCTGGACTTCGCCTTCAAGCATGTCGGTCTGCTCGGCCGCGACCGCCGGCAGAGATGTGCTCAGCGTGCACCGCGTGGCGGTGCGCATGGCCTCGTACAGCCGAAGGACCACATCGCCGCTGCCATCCTCGGAACACTTGACGGTCTCGACTATCACGTTCGCGGCATCCACGGACAGCAGCGACTGCTCGTGTCCGCTGCCGGGAACCGACACGACCGGCACGTTCAGCTCATAGCCCTGCCTGATAAGCGGCGAATCGGCCAGCGGGCCGCTCCAGCCGGTGAAGGCGTAGGTAAACTGCTGCGTGCCCTTGTCGGCGTTCATGTCCGGGGCCAGGGGCGATTTCAGCAGCGTCAGGTTGATGCTGTTGCCGGCGACGTTGACACCGTACTTGCAGTCGTTGAGCACGGCGCAGCCCCTGCCCTCCTCGGTAAGGGCGGTCCACTTATGGTTGCAGACCTCGAAACGGTCGGCGTCGAACGGGCGCGACGCGTGGGTCGGGCGGCGCAGGTGGCCGAACTGTATCTCGTGAACCGCCTCGTCGGCGTGGATGTTCACCGGGAAGGCCGCCTTCAGCAGCTTGTGGCTCTCGCGCCACTCGATGGTCGTCTCAAAGTCCACCCGCCTGTCGCCGCGGCGCAGCACGATGTCCTGGACCATATCCGAGGCGTTCAACCCTCGCCGCACACGCAGCCGGGCCTCCAGCGGACCGGCGGACACCACCTCCACGTTCGCCGGCTCATCCAGTGCAACCGGCGTCAGCGAGTACATACTGTCGATGTCCCAGGCGTCGAACTTGCTGGGCACGTCCCGGTACATCAGCATCCGGTTGCAGATACCGGCGGCAAGCTCGGCGTCGGCGTCCTTGTCATAGATGCTGGTAAGCTCGCCCCGCTCGTTCAGATCCAGCCGGAAATGCTCGTTCTCAAGGTGGGTCTCGGAGGCCGAGAGAGTGTCTTCGTCGGAATCTGTCGGCTCGGCCGCCGTCACCGTGGTCCACCCGCACGCCGGCACGGAGACCTCCACGAGCCGTCGGCCGTCGGATTCCTGGACCGTCAGCGGGCGTCCTTGCGCATCTTCTGCGCCGGTAAAACCCTCCGGCAGCGCCACAAGCTCGCGCCTCGGCCAGTTAAGAGAGTTGAACACCGTCACCGAGCCGCCTTCCGGCTCCGGCTCGATAAGTGCACTCGCCGCCTCCGCCGCCCAGGTGCCGGCGCTGCCGATTACCTGTTCGTAGTCGGATTCGGCCTCCTGGTACACACGCTCGATGGACGACCCCGGAAGGATGTCGTGGAACTGATTCAGCAGCACCAGCTTCCAGGCCTCGTCCACCTCGGCGGCCGGGTATTCGTAGCCCTTAGTGGCCGCCGCGACCGCCGACCAGAACTCCGCCTCCCTAAGGGCAAGCTCGGACTTGCGGTTGCCCTTCTTGGTCTTGGCCTGGGAGGTGTATGTCCCCCGGTGGCACTGGTAGTAAAGCTCGCCGACGTAGCAGGCCTCCGGCGGCCCGTCGGCCGAGATGTCCTCGAAAAACTCAACAGGCGCGGCGTGGGTGACCCTCGGCACCGACTCCAGGTCTTCCAGCCGGCGGGCGAATTCCAGGTGGTTGCGGGTCGGCCCGCCGCCGCCGTCGCCATGGCCGAACGGATACAGCCGTGACCGAACGCCGTCCTTCTGAACGCGACTGCCCCAGGCGTTGATGACGCTGGCGGGGTCGGTGCCGGCGTTGTAGTCGGTGAACAGGTGGGCGAGCACCTCCGAGCCGTCGATGCCGCGCCAGCGGAACGTGTTGTACGGGAACGGGTCGCCGCCGTGGTAGTTCCAGAAAATCTTGGCCGTGGCGAAGTACGGAACGCCGCAGCCGACCATTATCTGCGGCAGCGCGCCGGAGTATCCGAACACGTCAGGTATCCAGAGCATCCGGCTGTCGACTCCAAGCTCATCACGGAAGAATCGCTTGCCGTGGATGAACTGGCGGATAAGCGCCTCACCGCCGGATACGTTCGTGTCCGCCTCGACCCACATGCCGCCGTCGGCGACGATGCGACCCTCGGCGACGGCCCGAACCATACGCTCGTAAAGCTTCGGATAGATCCGGCGGAGCATGCGATACAGGGCCGGCTGGCTGAGCAGGAAGCGGTATCCGGAATACTGCTCGGTAAGGGCGATCTGGCTGGAGATGGTGCGGGCCGTCTTGCGCTCAGTCTCGGCCAGCGGCCAGAGCCACGCCGTGTCAAGGTGTCCGTGTCCGAAGGCGTACATCGTGGGCGCCGTCGAGCCGTTGACGCATTCCAGAAGCGGGCGGAGCTGGTCGCGTGCCTCGCGGACCGTCTCAAGCATTTGCCCGGCCGGCAGCTCAAAATCCACGATAAGCGTGAACCGACGCAGGGCCTCGTCTATCTCGGCCGCTCGCAGCGAGTCCGGGTCGATGCTTTCGCGGATGCCCCAGAGCGTCTCGACATCCAGGTGTAGCTGATAGACGTCCTCGCGCCAGATTCCGAAGTCGCTTTCCTCGACCGTCTTCTGGGTCGCGGGCGGCTCGGGAACTGTCTGTCGGCCCGGGGGGACAGGCCCCGCGTGACAGGGCGTCGTGCCGTGGCCGGCGTATGCCTCCAGGAGCAGGTCGAATTTCTGTCCCTGCTTTGCCGAACGCGCAAGCGTGATAAACGGCCTCTGCTTGCTCAGCCCCTGGACCGGCTCGCCATCGACGAAGGCCACCGCCTCTGTCGCCAGCCCCGGCCGAAATACCAAATGCTCGCCGGCCGCCGCATCCGG
>PUND01000046.1 GCA_003551645.1 Phycisphaerae bacterium
CCAGTCAATGGCGGAGTTGCGCGATACGGTCGAACAGGTGGTCACCGCCGTCCACACGGCCTACTGGCGGCTTATCCGCGCCAGGCATGACGTGGAGATTCAGAGGGAACTCCTCGAGGCCACCCGGCGGACACTCGATCAGGTCAAGGATCGCAGGGAGTTGGACGCCCCGGCGAGGACGGTCATCGCCCAGGTGGAAGCGACGATGCGCTCGCGAGACGCCGCGCTGTTGCTTGCCGAGAAGCTGGTCAAAGATGCCGAGGAGGATCTGGCCCGGCTGATGTCACATCCTCAGATGGGTCCTCTGGCGGAGTTGGAGCTTATGCCGACTACCGACCTTGCGATGCGGGAGGTGAAGCTGGACCGTCGCGAGGAGCTGCGCACGGCGCTGGAGCACAGCCCGGTGCTTGAGCAGGCGCGTATCGGCATATCGGCCGCCGACATCAATGTCCGCATCGCCGAGAGCGAGGCGCTGCCCCGGCTGGACTTTGTCGGCTCGACCAGCGTGCACGGGCTGGGGGATTCGTGGTCCGACGCGAGCAGCGATTTCTGGCGGCTGGACAACATCGGTTACTCCGTCGGCGTGCGGATGGAGCACCCCGCCGGCAACCGCGCGGCGCGGGCGGCCCTGCGAAGCTCACGGCTCGAGCGAAGGCAGGCGCTTGCCGGCATGCAGGAAACGGCCGACCTCATAAGCCGTCAGGTGAACGAGCGGGTCCGCGCTGTCGAGACGGCCTGGCGGCAGGTGGAGGTCCAGCGGGCCGCGGTGGAGGCGGCCCGGGCGCAGGCGGAGGGGCTGGAGGAGCGGCTAATCATCCAGCCGAAAACACCGGAGTTCCTGCTGGTGCTGCTGCAGGCCCAGCAGACGCTCGCCGAGACCCGCCGGAGCAAGCAGGAAGCGATGACCGAATACAACGTCGCACGCCTGGAGCTTGCCCGGACTACCGGGACCGTACTTCAGCAGCAGCGCGTGCAACTGGCGCTGCCGGCGGCGGCCGGCGAGCAGGACTGGCCGGTCAACGACGACTGAGCGGCTGAACCACACCCTGCGACGAAGGGGCCGCGGCAGATGCCCGAGAACCCGAACATAGTTTACATCATGGCCGACGACATGGGCTACGGCGACCCCGGTTGCTACGGGGCGACGAAGATACGCACGCCGAACATGGACCGCCTGGCGGCCGAGGGCGTGCGGTTCGTGGATGCCCACTCCTCGTCGGCGGTCTGCACGCCCAGTCGGTACAGTGTGCTGACCGGGCGATACTGCTGGCGGACCGCTCTCAAACGCGGCGTCGGCGGGGGTTTCTCGCTGCCGCTGATAGACCCCGCGCGCGAGACTATCGCGACGATGTTGAAGCGTCACGGCTATGCCACAGCGGCCGTGGGCAAGTGGCACGTCGGCTGGGAGTGGCAGCCGAAAAGTGGAGAGAAGATAAACTTCGACTGCTGGGACGATGAAGGCCATGTCGATTACTCCAGACCGATTATCGGCGGGCCGAACGAGGTGGGCTTCGACTACTTCTTCGGCATCGCCGGCTCGCTGGATATGCCGCCGTACTGCTTCGTGGAGAACGACCGAGTCGTAGCCGAGCCGACCGAGGAGAAGAACCCCTACAACCCTCAGCAGAGGCGGGGGTACATGTCGCCCGGCTGGCGGGATGAGGATGTGGATGTCCACCACGCCCGCAAGGCCTGCCAGTGGCTGGAGCGGACACGCGAGGCCGACCCGAAGAAGCCGTTCTTTTTGTACCTGACGCCCTCGGCCCCGCACCGGCCCTGTATGCCACCGGACTTCCTGGCGGGCGTCAGCGACGCCGGTCCGCGTGGCGACCTGGTCGCGACGGTGGACTGGGTGGTAGGGCAGGTGCTTCAGACGCTGGAGAAGCTGGGCCGGGCCGACGACACGCTGATTGTCGTAACCAGCGACAACGGCGCCCGGCCCTGCGACGTGGACGGTGAAATGTACGGGCATAAGTCCTGCGGCGACCTTCGCGGATACAAGGGCCAGATATGGGACGGCGGACACCGCGAGCCGTTCATAGCCCGCTGGCCTGGGCGAATCGAACCCGGGGGAACGTGCGAGGAACTTGTCTGCCTTGCCGACATGATGGCCACCTGCGCCGCGATTGTCGGCGAGCAACTGCCCGACAACGCCGCCGAGGACAGCTTCAGTTTCCTGCCGGCATTGCTGGGCGAGCAGGGCGGCCGGCCGGTCCGCGAGGCGATCATTCACCATTCGGTGGACGGCGTGTTTTCGGTCCGGCGGGGCAGGTGGAAGCTCATCGACGGCCGAGGCCCGGGTGCCGGCATGAACGCCAAATGGACGCCGCCGCAGGAAGACGACTTCCCCGGCCAACTATACGACATGGCAGACGACTGGCGCGAGACGACCAACCTCTGGGACCGCGAGCCGGACATCCGCGACCGGCTCTTCCGCCTGATGCGAACCTATAAGAACGAGAACCGCAGCCGTCCGCGCCACGAACAGTTGTAGCCGGTCGGAAGCGTAGTTGCGGAATCAACGCCTATTTGGACGCCTTGTGCTTTACGGCCTGTTCACGGACTTCCAGGAAGCGCTCGTTGTGTCTGGGTGCCTCATCGCGGCGGGCATCCGGGTGGTTCTCCATTACGAGCTGCTCGGCCTCCTCGATGCGCTTACTGGTCAGCGGGTGCGTGGAGAACATCTCGCTGAGCCGGTCGCCCTCGCCGCCGACCTCCTCCAGGGTTTTCAGCAGCTCAACCATACCCCAGGGGTTGTAACCGGCGGCGGCCATGTAACGTATGCCCAACAGGTCCGCTTCGTATTCGTCGCGCCGGCTGTAGCTCAAGTGCGTCATCCCGGTGACGATTGAGGCGACATCCCCGATAACCTGCCCGCTCTCTCCGCCGATAACGTGCATCGCGACTTCGATAAGTATGGCGGCGCCCACCTGTCGTTGCAGCGACTGGACGTTGTGCTGGGCGGCGATGTGTCCGACCTCGTGTCCGAGCACCGCGGCCAGCTCACGCTCGCTGTTCATGACCTCCAGCAGCCCGACGGTGATATACACATTGCCTCCGGGCAGCGCGAACGCATTGGGAATCTCAGACCGCAGCAGGCCGAACTCATAAGGCATTTCTCTCTCAGCAGGGGCGGCCACCCGGCCTCCGACGTCGCGGATATAGCGCTGAAGATCTTCATCCTCAACCAGGCCGCCAAACTCCTTTTCGAACTCCGGGGCGACTTCCTCGCCGAGGGCGATCTCCTCCTGGGTGGAGATCAGCATGGGAATCTTTCGGCCGGTGGCGGGGTTCGTGGCGCAGCCGGAAGGGATCGCCAGTGCCGCCGTCAGCAGGGCCAGCAGGACGGTGGATACGTGTTTTCTCATGGTCGGGCCTCCGCGGCGTTCGCCGCCGCATATTCTGGTATTCAGTTTATCGACTCGGCGGCGTATGTCTTGGCAAATATTGCCAAAATCATGGATTCCATTCCTCACGTCATCACACATTAGGACATTTGGCCGGTCGGACGGTTAAGCGAAAACCGTCCCCGCCGACGGGCCGGGAGGTGTTTCGCCGTCGGGTCCGTTTTCCGGGCCTTTGTCGTGGTCCTGTTTTTCCTGGTTTTTGTGAGGTGGGCTTAGGCGCGGCGTTCTGCCAGCACATCGGCGATTGAGACCCCGCCGAGCGAGGCGTCGGCTCGCTTGCGTACGCTCTCCAGCGCCCGGCGTATTTCCTCGGCCCGTCTGGTCTCGAATCCGGACCGGTCGCCGCCCACCTCCATGACATCCATGACGCCGACAGTCTCGGCCGGTCGCGAGAGTATGTATTTCTCGGTCTCGTCGTCACTGACCGGGCATACGACATTGCGGTTCATCAGCCGGTCGATCAGGCGCCGGGTGGTCTCGGCGGGCAGGTCCAGTTCATCACCTATCTCCTGCAGCGATACCGCGCCTCGTCCCTGCTGATACGCACCGGCCACCGCCACCGCCGCGGCCAGCAGGTCCGACGGTCCCGGCATCATGTTCTCGGCGAGTTCGGCCGACTCCATGCGGCGCAGGTTCGCCGCCGTATAGGCGAGCTGTCCTCCGAACAGAAATATCAGCCACGAAACGTTAACCCAGATCAGAAACAGCGGCAGCAGACCGAGCATGCCGTACAAATGCCCTGGACCGACCAGCGAGGTAACATAGGTGGAAAACCCCCACTGAGCCAGCCGCCACATCGGCACTGCGATAATGGCCCCGCCGACGGCCGCGCGGGTACTCACACGGACGTTGGGCACCAGCTTGTATATCGCCGCGACAATGAACACGCCGACCAGTATCGGACCTATCCACCCCACGAACCGCAGCATCGCGGAGCCGAAGGCCAGTTCGACGACCGCCTCGCTCGCCCTGCGTCCGGCGTAACTGGCGGCGACCAGAAGCAGCGGTATCAGCGTAACCGCCGACCAGTACAGCAGCCCGCGCTTACCCAGCGACCTGCTTCGGGGGGCCTCGAATATCCGGTTGAGAGAGCGCTCAAGGGTGGTCAGAAGCGACAAACTGGTCCAGACAAGCAGCACCACTCCTATCGGGCCGATTCGGCCGAGCGTGAGCTGGTCCTCCACACGGCCCACAAGTCGCCCGATCCACTCGGCGACCGAAACCTCTTCCTCGGCCTCTTCGTCGGGGGCCGGGGGCTCGGCTGGTTCGGTCTCCGGATCTACCTCACCCACCGGGTCCGCCCTGACGACTATCTCGTCCAGTCCGGCCCGCTCCAGGACGTTCTGAAGCGCCTCCTGCGGCTCTCCAAGCACGCCCGCCGACCTGAGTACCAGAAACGCCAGCACCAGCACGGGCACGGCCGCAAAGATGGTCCTGAACGAAAGCGCCGCACTCATCGCGGTCGCGTTGTTCTCGCGCAGCCGACGTGCGCAGAAACGCCATAGCTGAAGCTGGAATCGCACGAACTTCGCGAAGCGTCCCAACTCCTCTCCCGGTGCGGTCAGCAGCCGCTCCAGGCGACGGCGAATATCCTGAGTGGCCTTCATCAGTCGTCCCTGGTGTCATTTTCGGCCGGGCGTTTGGATCGCTCCAGCTCGTCCCGGAGTATATCCAGTAACGGGTCGATCCGCCTTGGCCGGCGAGGCGGCTCCTGCTGCACAGTCGGATCGGGTGTTTCCGGCTCTTCGGGGCTTCCTCGCAGGCGTTCGAGCATCAGAAGCTGGGCCGCCTGCGATATCAGGTCGGTAACGTCCACCTGCGAAAGGTCCAGCCGCGGCGTGAGCCGCGTGCCGATGATGGGTATCTCAATCCTGGCGCCCTCGAGCACCCGGGCGTAGTCCATAAATCGCCCGCCTACGCCGAGCCGCCTGAGAAGCTCGGCGCGGACTGGCACCGAGACGGCCATATCCACCGTATCGTCGAAGCCCACCGAGCCGCTGAAGACCAGGTCCAGTAGATCTCCGACACGAATGGGGAAATCCCGGTAGTGCACACGGGCGTCGGCGATGCGGAAATCCACGTCCGGAATGACCAGGGACCTTTCTCTGTCGGGCGAAACGCCGGTAAGCCGCAGCAGCTCGGCCAGTATGCCGGCAGACTTGACCGTCATTCGCGACAGGTCAAGCCGTCCCCGGCCGGCGCCACCGGCCACAGCGTCGGCGGCAAGTGGCATCCGCAGATCCTCAAGCCGAAGCGAAAGAAGTCCTTCCATACCTGCCAGGTTGGCGAAGATTGGATTTACGTAGCTGATAAACTCGCGTCCCGTCGCCGGCGTCACCGGCGCCGCCTCGACGATATCGGCCGGCTCGCGAAGCCGAAGAATGGGTATATCGCCGCGAAGGTCGATCATAAGCGGCAACCGCAAAAATCCATCACCGGCTGTTGGGACCGGCTCGCCGTCAATCTGAGCCAGACCGTCCCGCAGTCTTACCGAAAGTCCTGCCCGCTGAAGCTCCAGACCCCAGGCGGTCGCCGACGACCATCCGATGGAGGTCTCGGCCTCCAGGTCAGTCAGTGCAAATTGTCGGTCGGCATTCATCAGCGGGCCGCGCAGCACGAAGGTTCCCTCCGCCGGTCCTCGGACAGTCAGTTTGTCCCGCATCTGCGGGGCGAGCCGG
>PUND01000097.1 GCA_003551645.1 Phycisphaerae bacterium
AGCCCTCTTATGAGGGCTTCGGGGAACCGCCACACGAACGCAATCAAACTCAAAGTATGGTCAAGATACAAGGTCGGGCATACTTGAGCGACAACCTTTGCCGCGGCGGGCACCCTGGCACGGCAGGCGTGTCGCGGCCTGACGGCAGCCCGCCCTACCGCCAATCCACAGCGGCGTCAAAGCCGCCGCAGTCCATAGTCGATAGCGTCGGCAACAACGGCGCGCCGGTAGGATCGGCAAGCCCGGCTGTTGGGGCTTGCCGACGCCAGGGGCCGCCGACACGCGATGCCGGTTGCCGGCCCTACAGATAACCACAACAGGACAGCCCCCTACCTGCTTCGTGGCCCTGGTGACAATTCACCGGTCCTCGCGGCCGCGCGGGCGGAATATCAGGCGGATGGGAACTTCCGAATAAGGCAGCCGTTCGCGAAGCCGATTCAGCACGAACCGCTGGTAGCTGGGGTCGAACAGCGCCAGGTCGTTCACGAAGCCGACGATCGTCGGCGGGCAGGTGCCTACCTGCGAGATGTAATACACCTTGGGTCGCCGCTTGCCGGCCGACTGCTGCTGAAGCTCGAGTATCTCCTCCATCACCTCGTTCAGTTGCCCCGTCGGCACGCGGGTTTTCACCTGTTCAAACAGTTGCCCGGCCAGCCGGACTGTCTCGGCGACGTTCTCGCCGGTCTCGGCTACCGTCAAACTGATAGGCGCGTACGAAAGCTCCGGAAACTTTTTGGAAAAATACTCGGCGTATTGCTCTGCCTCGGCCGCCTCGCGGGCGAGGTCCCACTTGTTCACCACCAGTACGACCGGTTTGTGCTGCTCCATAATCTGCCCGGCAAGCTCCTTGTCCACCTGTGAGACCTCGACCGTCGCGTCGATCAGCAGCAGCACCACATCCGCCCGGCGGACCGACCGCAGCGCCCGATGGCGGCTGTAGTACTCGACGTCGTCGGCGGTCCGGCTTTTTTTGCGGACGCCGGCGGTGTCTATGACCATGACCCGCCGGCCGTCAACCTCAACGGTTACGTCCACGCTATCGCGGGTGGTGCCCGGCGTCTCGGATACTATCACCCGGTCGAAACCGGCCAGGGCGTTCACGAAAGTGCTCTTGCCGGCGTTTCGCTTGCCTACGACGGCGAGCTTCATCACCGGCTCCGGCTCGGCCTGTCCGGCCTTCTCGGCCAGCCGCCGGCGCATATCCGAGAGCAACTCGTCGATTCCCAGCCCCTGGATAGCCGAGACCGCCACCGGCTCGCCGAAGCCCAGTCGGTTCAACTCGCCGACGTCGGTGACCATCTCGTCCGAGTCAACCTTATTGGCGACCAGCGTGACCTCGGAGTTGCTTCCGCGGAGTGTCCGGGCGACTTGCTCGTCCAGTGGGAGCACGCCATCGCGGGCGTCCACCACGAACAGAATCAGCGCCGCCTCGCGAATCGCGTAGCCGATCTGCCCCTCGATGTCCTCGGTGAGCATATCCGGGTCGTCCACGCCCATGCCGCCGGTATCGACCAGCTCGACATAGGCGCCGTCCTCGACGCCCGGCTCCAGCGCGCACGGCGCCGAGACCCGGTCGCGCGTCACGCCGGGCATCGCATCGACTATTGATATCCGCCGGCCGACCAGGCGGTTCAGCAGACTGCTCTTGCCGACGTTGGGTCGGCCCACGATAGCGACAATCGGTAATGCCATAGTCGCGGCATTCTACAGCAAAGCCCGCATCCGGCGGAACCGTCCCGCATGAGGTTTGCCACAGGTCCCGCCGGCGGGTAAAACTGCCCCCCGGCGGCCGTTGCCTGCCGGTGTGGTCTTTTTCAAGGGTGAGGCGATCATGCAATGGTTCATCGCGGGATTCGTGCTCGGAGCGATACTCGGAGCGGTCGTTGCGCTGGTGGTGAGCGTTGTTCGCGGCCGGGCGGCACAGCAGCAAATGCGGGAGGCGTTCGCTTCTCTTGCGGCCGAGGCGCTCGACGCCAACGCACGCCGACTGACCGAGTCAACCGGGGCCGAACTGGAGGGCAAGAAGGCCCTTATCGACCAGTCGGTAAAGTCGCTCAACGAGCGTCTCGAGCAGGTCCGCCAGTACCTCCAGACCGTCGAGGCCGAGCGCAAGCAGGACTTCGGCCGACTGACAAGCTCGGTGACTTCGCTTTCGCAGACCACCGGCGAGCTGCACAAGATGCTGGCCAGCAGTCAGCGTCGCGGCGCCTGGGGCGAGCGGATGGCCGAGGATGTGCTTCGACTTGCCGGGTTGCACGAGGGCGTCAACTACGTCAAGCAGTCCACCGAGCAGGCCGAGCAGGGCCGGCCGGACTTCACGTTCTTCCTGCCCAACGACCTCAAGGCCAACATGGACGTGAAGTTCCCCCTGGACCATTACAAGGGCTATCTCGACGCCGAGGACGACGCCGCCCGCAAGCAGGCGCTGCGCCGGCTCGTCCAGGCGGTGCGCGAGCAGATAAAGGGAATCTCCAACCGCCAGTATATCGACACCAAAGGGGGCACCGTGCCTTATGTCATCATGTTCATACCCGCCGAGCAGGTGTACTCGCTGGTGCTCGACGCCGAGCCGGACCTTATCGACGAGGCGCTGGGCCGCCAGGTGGTGCCGGCAAGCCCGCTGACCCTGTATGCCATGCTCGCGGTCATACGCCAGGCGGCCGAGCAGGCCAATTTGATGCGTACCGCCGATGAGGTCATCTCGCTTCTGGGACAGTTCCACGGCCAGTGGCAGCGGTACAACGAGCAGGTCGATAAGCTCGGCCGGGCAATCGAAAGCACCTCGAGGGCTTACGAGGAACTGCGCACCACTCGCACCAACATGCTCGAGAAGCCGTTGGAGCAGATCGAAAACCTCCGCCAGGACCGCGGACTGCCGGAACAGGGAGAAGCCGGATAGGAAGTCAAACCACGGTTGAAGCCGTGGCCTATTCGCCAGAACCTTCCGCGGGCAAGCCGCCTGCGTTCCTGCGAACTCCGGCGCTCGCCCGCCCTACCGGTTTGTTTCGAGCTTCCCATTTCGAATTTCATGCTTCCCAAAGGGTTCTGCCACTCGCCGTGCGGCGGCCGCCGCGTTACAATGTATGTCTCGATTACGGAAGGTTCTCCATGGCAAAGGCAAAGCTACAGGTTGCACTGGATTTCGTCGAACTGCCGCGGGCGATGGCTGTGGCCGAGGCGTCCGTCGCCGGAGGCGCGGACTATCTCGAAGCCGGTACGCCGCTGATAAAATCCGAGGGTCTGGAGGCGGTTCGCAAGCTGCGGGAGAAGTTCCCGGAGACGCTCATTGTCGCGGACCTCAAGACGATGGACGCCGGACGGATCGAGGCCGAGGCAGCCGCCAAGGCCGGTGCCGACGTGATGACGGTCCTCGGCGGGGCATCGCCGGGCACCATCCGCGAGTGCGTCGAGGCGGGCAGACATTACGGCCTTAAGGTGGCCGTTGACCTGATGGGCGTTGACGACCCGGTGGCTCTTGCCGAACAGCTCGGCGAACTTGGCGTGGCCTGGCTGGACGTGCACTGCGCCATCGACCAGCAGATGGAGGGCCGCGACCCCTTCGCCATGCTCAAGGAGGTCCGGTCGGCATCGTCGCTGATCCTGGCGGTCGCCGGCGGGATAACTTCCGAGACGGCGCCGCTGGCGGCCGAGGCGGGCGCCGACGTGGTGATAGTAGGCGGCGCAATCACCAAGTCGCCCGACCCCCGCACCGCGACGGCCGACATACGCAAGGCACTGGACACCGGGCAGGCGGTCCAGACCCAATACTTCAAACGCTCCACTGCCGAGAACATACAGGAGGTGCTCTCCGGCGTTCGGACGTGCAATCTATCCGACGCCGCCCACCGGCTGCCGTGCCTGGAAGGCCTCCGGCCGCTGGCGCCTGGGCAGTTCGCCTGCGGCCCGGCGGTTACGGTCCGCACCGTCCCAGGCGACTGGGCCAAGCCGGTAGAGGCGATCGACCTCGCCAGAGAAGGCGACGTGCTGGTGGTTGACGCCGGCGGCCGGCCGCCGGCGGTCTGGGGCGAGCTTGCAAGCGAAAGCGCGCAGAACGCGGGTCTTTCCGGTCTGGTAGTCGAGGGGGCGATCCGCGACAGCGGCGATATCCGCAAGCTGGGCCTGCCGGTGTGGTGCCGGCACATAACCAGCAACGCCGGAGACCCGAAGGGCCTCGGCGAGATCAACGGGCCGGTGGTAATCTGTGGACATACCATCCTGCCGGGCGACTGGATATTGGCCGACGACGACGGCGTGATGGTGATTCCAGCGGCCAGGGCGGCCGAGCTGGCAAACCGCGCCGCCGATGTGCTTGAGACGGAAAACCGCATCCGTGCCGAGATACGCGACGGCAAGACCACACTGGCCAAGGTGGTCAATCTGCTGAAATGGGAACAGAAAGGTCACGGCCGTGCCGACTGACGACGCACTGCGACAAGCCGGAAACGACCTCCTGGACCGTATCCAGACGGTCATGGAGGAGGTGGACTGGGGCCGAATCGTTGACCTGGCGCGCATCCTGCCGATGGCCCGTCGGACTTTCCTTGCCGGCGCCGGGCGAAGCGGCCTGGTCGCCAGGAGCTTCGGCATGCGGCTGATGCACGCGGGCCTGCCGGCCTACATTCCAGGAGAGACCATCACGCCCGCAACCGGTGAGGGCGATCTGCTGGTGGCGATAAGCTGTACCGGCGAGACCGGACTGACCGGCTACTTCGCCCGCCGCGGGCGCGAGCTTGGCGCGCGTGTGGTGCTGATCACATCCAATGCAGAATCCACGCTGACCGCTCACGCCGACGAGGTCGTGCTCATACCGGTAAAGGCCGAGAACATCGTCATCCGGGCGGCGGTCTTCGAGCATGCCACCAGCTTGTGCCTTGACGCGGTTTTCAACGTTCTCTCAGAGCGGCTGAAGCTGGATATGGAAACCTATCACCAGCGCCACGCCAACCTCGAATAGCATTCGATTGCGGATTTCGGATTGCGGAATGCGGATTCAGGGCGGCGGTGGCCCGGTTTGCCGCGCGGGGCGTCTGTGCAGCGGGGCCTGATAGAAAGCAGGGATGCAGTGGATGCACGGGATGGTGGTAAAAGACAGCGGCCGGCGCCCGGGGTTTCGAGCTTCGTGCTTCGGATTTCGCGCTTCCGCCGCAGGTCGGGATACCTGCCCGGCAGAGTCGCGAATCACGAGTCGCGAATTGCCGCAGGTCGGGCATAGCTGATCGACAATGCAAAGCGGCGTCAAAGCGGCCGCACTACAAAGGCGAGATCAGACGTCTTGCGATTCGCCGTCACGGTCATCGGCGCTGATGCAGCGGTGGGTGTAGTCCCAGATCGCCTCGGCCATGGCTTCCGCACCGAGGTTGGAGCAGTGGCGTTTCTCGTCGCTCAACCCGCCCAGTTCGGTTTCAACCGTATCGGCGGTAATGGCGTCGGCCTCGTCGATGTGCCGGCCCTTTGCAAGCTCCGTGACCGCCGATCCGCACGCGATGGCCGTCGGACACCCGCGGCACTTGTAGCGGATGTCCTCGATGCGATCGTCGCGCACGCGAATCCAAATGCGCATCACATCGCCGCAGGTGTCCGCGCCGGCCGTGCCCACACCATCAGCATCGTCCAGTTCGCCGACGTTCCTCGGCCGGCGGAAATGGTCCATCACGGCGTCGCTGTAAGGCGAATCCGCTCCTGTGGTCATTCCTCGGGTTCCTCCTGCTCCTCCGGCAGGTGTCCGACGGGGACGACATAAAGCGGCCGATGGTCTCGCGGCAGCGAGAGCGCCTGCGAAACCCGCTCATCGCTGAACGCGCCCACAGGGACCGCCCCGAGGTCCATGGCCGTGACCGACAGCAGCAGGTTCTGGGCGGCGTGTCCGACCTCGATCCAGGTGTATCGCTCGGCGCGGTCGCCGTAGCGCCGCTCTGTCCGCTCGATGACGCCGGCGAACACGAACACCGCCGG
>PUND01000075.1 GCA_003551645.1 Phycisphaerae bacterium
GTGCTTCCGCGCTCGGCCTTCTGTGCCAAGGGCTCAACCGAATTCCGCTTGGCACTGTTCGAGGGCGGAAGTGTCGATGACCTGACGATCCTGCTGAATACCGCGGGTTGGGTATTCGACGACGCCGAACACCGGTACACGATAGCGCTCGCCAGCATTGCAAAGCATGGAGCAGATGGGCACATCGTGCGGCTTCGCGGACCGTACGCAAGCATTCAGGCATTTCGACGAGGAACAGCAGACACGCCCTCAGAATTCGCATGCCAAGAGGTGCTCGGCTGGACCGATACGGCATCGCTTCCTTTGCTGCCGGCCGAGGGGTCCGCGGAGACATTCGCACAGCTTCGCAAGGCGCCGCGACTGGACCTGGACGATGATCAACAGTGGCGGGTCAGGCCGCACAGTGATCTCCACGCGACTAACGATAAGGGGCTTATGGAGTTCGCCGAGAAGCGGCCTCGCGGTTACTGGCCTGTCTTCAAGGGCGAATCCTTTGATATCTGGAATCCCGACACAGGCGTTTACTACGCCTGGGCGGAGCCGGATGCCATGCGTGAGCACCTGCGGAACAAGCGGGCCAGGTCCAGCCGCAACCGCCGGTCGCCTTTCTTCGAGTTCGCCGACAAGCCCGACTGGCTACGTGATATGGCGACACTGCCGTGCATGCACGCCAGAATTGCCTTCCGGAACGTTACAAATAGGACAAACCGCCGCACAGTCATAGCAGCCCTGTTACCGCCGAATGTGTTCATCTCTAACGCGGCTCCGTATCTGCTGTGGCCACGCGGCGATGAGAAGGACCAGGCGTTCCTGCTTGGGGTGCTGTGTTCTGTCCCGCTGGACTGGTACGCACGACGTTTCATCGAGATCAACGTGAATTTCTATATCCTGAACGCCTTCCCCGTCCCCCGTCCCGAGCGTGACGAACCGCTTTGGCGGCGTACTGTGGAGCTTGCGGGTCGGCTGGCGTGTCCGGATGAGCGTTTCGCCGAGTGGGCGGCGGCCGTGGGCGTCGAATACGGCCCGCTGCCGGAAGATGAGAAGGACGAGATGATTTTCGAGCTGGACGCCGTCGTCGCCCGCCTCTACGGGCTGAGCGAAGAGCAACTGACGCACATCTTCGAGACCTTCCACGAGGGCTGGGACTACCACGCCCGACTGGAGGCGGTGTTGCGATTCTATCAGCAATGGAACAGGAAATCATGACGAAGCGATACGACGCGGTGGATGAGCACAAGAAGCCGGAGAGTAGGTATGAGTGCTACTACCCAGCCATGTGATGCTGTAGCGACCTTGCAGATTGTGTTTCATGCGCTGGTTGCTTTCGGAACCATTGCGTTGGCCGTTGTGGCTGTTTTTCAAGACCGCATTCGAGCTTGGCTTGACCGTCCGCGGCTGACAATAGAGCCACGTCCAGCAAAGGAATGCTACAGTTGTCCGTTGCGTGATGCTAAGGGGGTAATGATCCCTGCGTATTGGTTTGGTCTGCGCGTTAAGAACAACAAACCGAAACGGCCAGC
Organism: Phycisphaerae bacterium; assembly: GCA_003551645.1. GTDB lineage: Bacteria > Planctomycetota > Phycisphaerae > SM23-33 > SM23-33 > PUND01. The sequence goes on from PUND01000075.1 coordinate 1,521, forward strand.
CCGCGACTGTCAAGTGTTGCTCGATGACATGTATCGGTGGGACTCCCAGGCCAACCGGTGGGAAGCTAACCGCCCACCCATACCGTATCCGTATGTCTGGGCTCCTGGCCACATGCGCAGACCAACGTTGAACGTGCGCAACACGGCTGTCTTCGATTTCGGCAAGATAGTAAAGAAACACGGTTCCGCTCAAGTATTCGCACCTGAGTTGCAGTACAGAGCTAGTTCTTACAATCCCACCCTCCAACCGGGTGAAACCGGGCTGTATGTGCTCCGTATTGAGGCGGACCACTTGCCACGAGGACCACGGCGCGTATGGCAATACTGCTGGGACGGCACATGGCATGATGATGATGAGCTAAGCATGGCTCAGCACGTCACGATGAAGGAAATAGAGATGGAACAGTTTCTCAACATGGTTCAAGAGAGCGTGCCGCCGGAGAGTAAGGCTTGAAGCCGGAATTTATCGACAACCGGAACGGCAACACGCTGGTGGCGGCCCTTCGGGGGCATCTTGACTGGCTGGGCGAGACATACCGCGAGCCGGTGGAGCTTTCGGTTGCGACGGGGTATTTCAACCCGGAGGGCTTCGCACTTATAGCCGACAAGCTGGCGGACCTTCCGAAGGTTCGGCTGCTTCTGGGGGCGGAGCCGACGCCCCCGCCGGCCAGGCCCGCCCGCAGTCCGGGCGAACCGCGCGGCGACCGCTTCGACGCGAAGCTGGTCCGCCAGGCGATCCAGGCGAACTTCCAGGGGCTGCTGCGGGACCGCGACCGGCTGGCGTTCGCCCGCGACACGCACGAGTCGCTGAGGCGTCTGCTGGAGTTTCTCGATTCCGGCCGGATAGAGGTGCGACGGTACGAGAAGCAGTTCCTCCACGGCAAGGCGTTCATCTTCTCCGACGATGAGGGCGTGCTGGCCGGCAGCAGCAACTTCACGGCGGCCGGGCTGACGAGCAACCTGGAGTTGAACCTCGGCCGCTACGACCCCACGCCGGTGCGGCAGGTAAAGCAGTGGTTCGACGAGTTGTGGCAGGCGGCCCAGCCGTTCGACCTGGGGTCGATCTACAAGGCCCGCTTCGAGGAATACGACCCGTATCTGATATACCTCCGAGTGCTCTGGGAGATGTACGGCGAAGAGCTGAAGGAGGAACGCGGAACGGAGACGCGGATTCACCTGACGACTTTCCAGAACGACGGCGTATGGCGGGCGCGGCGGGTTATGGAACGCTACAACGGTGTGCTGGTCGCCGACGGTGTGGGCCTGGGCAAGAGCTTTATCGCCGGCGAGCTGATGCGCGAGGCGGTGGAAGACCGCCGACAGCGCGTGCTGTTGATAGCGCCTGCGGCGCTTCGCGACGGCATGTGGGATCGGTTCGCCCACGAGCACCAGATATGCATCGAGATGATCTCGTATGAGAAACTGGCCAATGACAAGCAACTCGGCGGCAAAGAGGGATATCTGCTATTTCGGCCGAATGAATACGCCATGGTCGTCATCGACGAATCGCAGGCGTTCCGCAACCCGGACACCGTCCGGGCCAGGGCGCTGCGACGGCTGCTGATGGGCAAGCCGCCGAAGAAGCTGGTTCTTCTCTCGGCCACGCCGGTGAACAACTCGCTGTGGGATTTGTACTACCTGCTCCTGCTGTTCGTCGGGCATGACGCGGCCTTTGCCGACAGGGGCATCCGCTCGCTGAAGGACCGCTTCCGCGAGGTGACGCAGGAAGACCCCTACGACCTGCGGCCGGACATGCTCTTCGACGTGCTTGACGAGGTGACCGTTCGCCGGACGCGGCATTTCGTACGGCGGTACTACCCGCACGACCGGATAGTCGCCCCCGGTGGCGTGGAGATGCCCGTCCGCTTCCCCCAGCCGCACGTGCGGTCTATCAACTATGAGCTGGACGACGTGCTGCCGGGTTTCTTCGACGAGTTCGAGGAGGCCCTGGCCCCTGAAGAAGGCGATCCGCTTCTGACTATGGCCCGTTACTGCCCGTCGGCCTATGGGCCTGAGGGCATGGACGAGTCGCAGGTTGCACTGGTCGGACTGGTCCGGTCCGGCCTGCTGAAGCGGTTCGAGTCTTCGGTTCACGCCTTCGCAAAGACGGCCGGCAGGATGGCCGAGAGCCATGATCTGTTCCTAAGAGCGCTCGACCGTGGGTATATCCTGCGAACCAAAGCCCTGGAGGAATGGACCAACATCGATACCGATGAGGAATGGGACCTGCTGCTTCAGGCGACAGAGCAGGAATCGGCCGAGGGGTACGACGTTGAGCGGATTCACAAAGATGTGGCAAACGACCGCGACCTGCTGTGGAAGTTTGCCGGACAGGCCAGCAAGGTGAAGCCGAAGTCCTGTCCGAAGCTAGCGGAGCTTGCCGATGCGCTCGTAGGCATCCTGGCGCAGGCCCACGAGGAGGGCATCGACGAGGAGGACATCCGCGAGAAGCGGAAGGTGGTGATCTTCTCATACTTCGCCGACACGGCCGAGTGGATCGAGGACTACCTGCACCACATCGTGGATAAGGACAAGCGGCTGGCGGAGTATCGTGGGCGGATTGTGTCCGTGGCCGGGCAGCAGCGTAGGCACGGCATCTCGCGTGAGGACGCCGTGTTCGGCTTCGTGCCGCGGTCCAGCGAAGCGCCTCCCGGCCGGGATGAAGACCGGTTCGATATTCTCATCACCACGGATGTGCTGGCCGAGGGTGTGAACCTCCAGCAATGCCGCAACATCATCAACTACGACCTGCCGTGGAACCCCATGCGGCTGGTGCAGCGGCACGGCCGGATCGACCGAATCGGCAGCCCGCACGAGGACGTGCACGTGCAGTGTTTCTTCCCGGATCGACGGCTGGACGGGCTGCTGGACTTGGAAAACCGCATCCGCCAGAAGCTGGCCCAGGCGGCGGCATCGATCGGCGTGGAAAGCGAAGTCATTCCCGGCGGGGCCACCAATGAGGTGGTGTTCACAGAGACTCGCAGAGAGATCGAGAAGCTGCGCGCCCAGGACCCGTCCCTGCTGGAGACAGCCGGCGAAGACCCGCATGCCCACTCCGGTGAGGAGTATCGCCAGGAGCTTCGCAAGGGCATGCAGACGCTTGAAGACCGGATTCGCTCGCTGCCGTGGGCGGCCGGCTCCGGCATTGCGGGCGGAACGCAGAGAGGGCACTTCTTCTGCGCTCGGGTGGGAGACCGGCTGTTTCTGCGGTTCGTGCCCGCAGAAGGCGACGATATAGCCCGCAACACGCTTCGGTGCCTGCGGATGATCACGTGTGCGGAGGACTCCCCGCGGCATATGCCGCAGGACCTGGCCGAAATGACATACGACGCCTGGGGCCGTGCGCGACGGGATATCTACGACGAGTGGATATTCTCGACCGATCCAGCCAATCTCCAGCCGCGAATCCGGCCTTTCTTCCGCCAGGCGGCGGAGCACCTTCGCAACCACCCGCCCGCGGGGATATCGCAGAGCGAACTGGACGTCACGATTGAATCATTGGAGGCCCCGTGGGGCGTGCGAATCGAGCGCGCCATCAAGGAAGTCTTCAAGCCGGACGCCGAAGACGCCGCAGCCGCTTCAGCAGTCCTGGTCGAGAAGGTCCGTGAGCTGGGGCTTCAGCCGTTCATCCAACCCGAACCACTGCCGGTTATCGACGAAGACGAGATTGCATTGATTTGCTGGATGGCTGTCGATGTACTATGACCATATCGACCCAATGACGAGGGGCACCTGATGACTGAAGAGCGGCCCCAGACAATCCAGGTCTTTCTGCCGCACGGCGAGCCGCGCGGAATCCGCATCGCCGAGATCACCACGCGCATCGTTCAGGCTGTGCTCGTGCCGCGCAGCAAGCTGCCCGAGGCGGCGAATCGCGATGAGCTCAAGAGCGTCGGCCTGTATTTCCTGTTTGGTCAGCCGGAGGACGCCGCCAAGCCGATTACCTACATCGGCGAGGCAGAGGACTGCTATAGACGGTTCATGCAGCACAACGCCGACAAGGACTTCTGGCAGCAAGCCATCGCCATCGTATCGCGCACGGGCAACTTTACCAAGTCTCACGCGCGGTACTTGGAATGGATCTGCATTCGAAGGGCCAAGGAAGTCGGCCGGTACTCTCTGGCTAACGAGAATGAAAGCGGCGAACCATTTGTCACTGAACCGATGAAGGCGGACCTAATGGACGCCTTCGACACATTGAACATCCTGACATCCGCGCTGGGCTTCCCACTCTTCGAGGCCCGGCCGGCAGCGAGAGGTTCGGACGTATTCGTCCTATCGGGCCCCGAATGCGAGGGTCGCGGCCAGCTCGTTGAGGACGGCTTCACCGTATTCGCCGGCTCGAAGGGCCGAAAGCGGGTGGTTCCCTCGGCCATCAAATGGCTCGCCGCCGCGCGGCAGGAAA
>PUND01000143.1 GCA_003551645.1 Phycisphaerae bacterium
ACCGCGGAACCAGCCACTGGCCGGATGAGCCGGGAAGGTTCTCGCCACGCAGGACCATCGAGCTGGCCAGGATCAGCTTCGACGGCAATCACGACCCCGAGCCGCTGGCCTATCAGAGGTTCGCGCATCTGATGGGCGATGAGCACCGCGTAAGGGTGGACATCACCGACCCCATGTCCGCGACCGAGCTTGCCGAAAGCGACGCAGAGTTTGCCACGCTTACCGGGACGGGGAGCTTCGAGCTTTCCGACGAAGAGGCCGAGGCCCTGGACCGGTGGGTATCCGACGGCGGTACGCTGCTTATCGACGCCGCCGGCGGCGATGAGGAATTCGCCGAGTCCGCCGAGCAACTGCTGGCCGGCATCTACGGCCGCAGGGCCATACGGCGGCTCAGCCCAAGCTCCGAGGTCCTCCAGCTACAGGGCCTTGAGATAGACACCGTATCCTACCGCAGACGGGCGAAGGTCCGCCTGGGCGATATGGACAGGCCCAACCTCAGGGCGGTGACGGTTGATGACCGCCCAGCGGTAATCTTCAGCCGCGAAGATATCACCGGCGGACTCGTAGGCACGCCGTCCTACACCATAGACGGCTACTCGTCGGACTCCGCCTGGAGGATCATGCGGAATATCGCCCTCTGGGCAACCGGCGGATCGATCTAAGCGGCAAGAGTCCCACGAACAGTCCGGCCAATCAGCTTTGCCGGGGCGTTAGCGCTGCCGGGCGAACAGTCTGGCAGCGCCGGCGCCAATGACGGATATCGCGAAGGCCGACCCGCCCGCCGCCGTCAGAATCGTCCGTACTCCCGGTGTCTCGAATCGCGCAGTCAGCGCCAGCAGCAGCAAAGCGCCCGTCGCCGCGGCCGCCCAGAACCTGTCCGACGCGCGGGAACCGTCCAGCCACGCCTTCAAGACCACCTGCACACCCACGGCCAGAGCCAGCAGCCCGGCCACGTGCATGGCATAGCCGCGGTACCACCACGAGGAGGTTTCCGATACCCATGCCAGTACCAGAATCATCGCCGGCGGCAGGCAGACCATGGACATAGCGCACCGTCGCGAGCCGGCCAGCATTGCCCCGCCGGCGAGCACCGCCGCCGCCGGCACACGAAAGTCCCCTATCGGCAGCGTCGAGACGGCCGCCTCTGACCTGTCAATCAGCCGACAGGCCCCCGCGGCCGCGGCAATCAGCCCGGATACGGCCAGGGCCGAGACAAGCGGCCACCGCCCCTTAAGTCGGATCGTCCGCCCGATATACAGCACCACGGCCCCGACCAGTGCAAACAGGTAAACCGCCCCCGCCAGCAGCATGGATGTCTCATAGGGCGGCAGAGGGCCAAATTCGCCCGCGCGTCCCAGGGAGAGCAGACCGCCATCGACGCCGGCCCTCAGCGCGAACATGAGGCCGGTAGCGGCGGCGAGCGTGACGGCCGGGGTGGGCACTCGCAGCCAGGCGACGATCAGCCCGTTGATAGACCCCACCGCCGTTCCCGCGGCGACACCGGCCGCCAGGGCCGTCACCGGGGAGGCCCCGCGCAGCAATAGCAGGCCCGCGACGACCGCAGAAAGGTCGGCGACTATCCAGACGCTCAGGTCCACGGCCCCCGCCCGCAGCGCAAGCAGAAACGCAACGGCCATCAGCATCGAAGGCGAAAGCACCAGCCGCAACGCGTATTCCCGGCCCCACCAGCCGGGCAGCAATACCACAGCCAGAAGCACCAGCGGGGCAATCACGGCCAGGTCGCGGTGCCCGGCCGGCCCATCCTCGCCAGGGGCGAGCTTTCGCTCAAGTAAGGGGAATTCTCCGGTCTCGGCCATGTTCGCAGACTTTACCCGATTCGGCGTGTTCGCACGATGGCCGACGACCTTCACAGCCCGCCGGTCAATACGGGCGAGGATGCCAGCTTACTCCTCAACCGGCACGGGGGAGGCCAATTGCTCGAACTCATCGACGGCCGACTGATCGCCGGACTGTATCTGCTCGGCGAGCATCTTTATCTCCGGCAGCCGCCATCGCAGCCAGTATCGCAGCGTGGCTCGCTTGTTCTGGTCGGCGGCGGCGTGCGGGCAGAGGATGGCCGCGATCGTCAGATACGTAGCGATGTCCACGAGCCGCCGCGCGTGCAGGTCGCGATAGGTCCTTCCCGGCTGTCCCTTTACGAACTCGACGCACTGAGTGAGCATCTCCAGGCCCTGTCGTATCTGCTCGACCATCGGAGCGACCGACTCCGGCCAGTCCTGGTCCAGGATTTCCTCGATGAAGTTTCGTGTCGTCCCGCTGGTTACGCCGGCGACGGCCGCGACCACCTGCAACTCCGAGGTGCCCTCGTAGATGGTGGTGATTCTCGCGTCGCGGTAGAGCCGTTCGGCCGGGTAGTCGCGCATGTATCCGCTGCCGCCCATGACGCTGATGGCGTCGCGGGTGACTCGCATGCACATCTCCGAGGCGTAGTACTTGCTCATCGGCGTGAGCATCTTGTTGTACCGGCCGTAGTGGCGGGAAAGCTTGCGAAGCTCCTTCTTCTCGTCGGCGGCGATGTCGCCGAACTCCATCTTGCGAAGCGCCCCGTTCTCCAGGTCCACGCAGAACGCCGCGTGGTAGGTCAGCGCCCTGGCCGCCTGGAGGTCCACACTCATACGCACCAGTATCTCGCGAATGGCGGGGAAGGTCTCGATGGCAGTCTCAAACTGCCGCCTGCCGGCGGCGTAGTCGCGGGCAACGCGGTAGGCCGCCTCGGCGATGCCGAGCGACTGCGCGGCGATGCCTATCCGCGCCCCGTTCATCAAGCTCATCACGTAGCTTATCAGCCCCCGCTGGCGCTCGCCGATGAGCTTGGCGGGAGCGTCGTCGAAGAATATCTCGCAGGTCGGGCTTGCGTGGATGCCGAGCTTGTCCTCCAGCCGGCGTATCTTCACCCGCGGGCCTTTCTCGACCAGCAGCAAGCTCAGGCCGCGCCCGTCGGTTATCTCCGGCTCGGTACGTGCAAGGACCAGCAGCACCTCGCCGCAGCCGTTGGTGATGAAGCGCTTGACGCCTCGGACCCACCACTGCCCGTCCTCGTCCTGATACGCCCGGGTCTTGACCGCCTGGAGGTCGCTGCCGGCGTCCGGCTCGGTCAGCACCATCGCGCCGGTCCACGTGCCATCGGCCATCGGAGGCAGGTACTGTTGCTTTATCTCATCGGAGGCGAAGGCGTTGATGGTCTCGGCGATGCCCTGAAGCCCGTAGATGTTCATCAGCGACGAATCCGACCGGCTGAGGATGTCGTTGGACATCGTATAGACCAGTGTCGGGCAGTTGATGCCGCCGAAGCGATACGGCAGCGTGAAGCCCATCAGGTCGGCCTTGCCGAGGGCGTCCAGCGCCTGGTTGATGCCCTCCGGCCGCTCGACCTCGCCGCTTTCGGCGAGATTGTTGCCGATGCGGTCGTTGTCCTCGGCGGTGGGAGCGATGATGTTGCCGCAGATGTCGCCGATGGACTCCAGGATGAGCCGATAGTTATCGACCGCGTCGTCCTCGGACTCCGGCGCGAAGTCGTACTGCCGGCGGAAGGAGAAATCCTCCTCCATGATCCGCGCAAGCCGCTTGAGGTCCATGCGGCGGAAGTAGAACTGAATATCCTCGTTGTCTGTGAAGAAGTTAGGCATCGGTCGTATCCGTTATCCGTGCCGGCGGGCGTCGGCCCGCGGCTTCAGCTACCGGCCTCTTTTCCGGCCTCTTGAACGCCCGCGCCGCCGCGGACGGCCTTGATCATTTTCGGAATAACCTCGTTCAGGTCGCCGACGATACCGTAATGGGCTACGCTGAACACAGGCGCTTCGGGGTCGTTGTTGATCGCTAATATCTTCGCCGCATCCTCCATGCCGGCTCGGTGCTGGACGGCGCCGCTGATACCGCAGGCGATATACAGCGCCGGGCGGACCGTGGTGCCGGTCTGGCCGACCTGGTGGTCGTGGTGGACGTAACCGAGGTCCACGGCCGCCCTGCTGCCTCCGACGGCCGCGCCTAGGCAGCTAGCCAGGTCCCATATCAGACCGAAGTTCTCCCTGCTGCCGACGCCCGCCCCGCCGGCGACGATGATCCGGGCTGCCTTGAGGTTCACCCGCTTCGGCTCGCGGTGGCGGTCGTGGATAGTCAGCGGAAGCTCAAGCGCATCCAGGTCCACATCGCAACGGACCACCTCGCCGCTGCGTGTCTCGTCCGGCTCGGCTATCGGCATCACGCCCTCGCGGACGGTTGCCATCTGCGGCCAGCGCTGCGGGTTTACGATGGTCGCGATGATGTTGCCGCCGAACGCCGGGCGTATCTGGAACAGGAGGTTCTTGTAGTCCTTCTTGTTTATGGCGTCGCGGTGGTCGCCTATCTGCAGGTCGGTGCAATCGGCCGTCAGCCCGCATTTGAGCCGGCTGGCGACGGTCGGCGCCAGGTCGCGGCCCAGCGGGGTCGCGCCGTAGAGCACCACCTGCGGGGCGTACTGCTCGATGAGCCGGCACATCGCATCGGCATAGCCGCGGGTCTGATAGTGCTCGAGCTTATCGTGCTCGGCCACATAGACCTTGTCGGCCCCGTGGGCGATGAGCGTCTCGGCGTGCCGCTGGACACCGGTTCCCAGCAGCGCCGCGGCCAGCGGCACGTTCAGCCGCTCGGCCAGATCGCGGCCCTTGCTCATCAACTCCAGGGGCACTTCCGAGAGCCGACCGTCGTCGGCCTCGGCGAATACCCATACTTCGCCGTCGTGGTTGGGGTTTACCATGGTTCCTGGTTAACTGGTTAACTGGTTGACTGGTTTAATCCTCCGAGGCGTTAGTGCCTCAAAGGCGCCTTATCCGGAGCCGCTTTTTGCCTCGGCCAGTCGCCCGCAAAGGTAGGCGATGTAGCCGTTTATGAGCTTCACGACCGAAACTGCCTGCTTTTGCAAATCCTCCAGGTGTTCGGCTCGAAAATAACCTTCATCCATGCACACGTTGATATCGTCCATCAACTCATTGACGCTACCTCGCAACCTGTACAGGTAGCTGATGTTGTGTTTGAAGCTCCTGCTGCCGTGTCCTTCGGCGATGTTATTGGTCGCCGACAACGCCGCTCGTCGCATCTGCCGGAACAAGTTCGTCTTCTCGTCCCGCGGAAGCTGGCTCGTCAACTTATACAGCCGCCGACGCAACACCCGCGCTTCCTTGTAAACGTCCAGGTCTTCAAACCCCCCGGCCATTCTGCACTCCTTTCTGCCGGTTCCGGCCTAATGTCTCCGACACTCACCGAACCGGCCAGGAACCAGTTAACCAATCAACCAGTTAACCGATTAACCTAGGGTATGTTCCGCAACCAGTTCGCCGACAAGCTGGGCGATGCCGTCGTCGGTCGGCGGGTACTCCTTGTACTGTCCCCCTGTCAGCACGACCGACTGGATGCGGTGGACCTTGGTGGGACTGCCGGACAGCCCGCACCAGGCGATGTCGGCGTCGATGTCGTCCATGTTCCACTGCTCCAGCAGCAGGCCACGGCCGCGGAGGCGCTCGCAGTGCTTCTCGATTTCGTTGGCCTTAAGCTCGGCGGTGTAGTCCTCGTAGTCGCCTTCGAGAAGGTTCTCGGCCATCTTCTCCACTTCCGCCTGAGTCTTTGCCTTCTTGTGCTTCATCAGCCGCTTGGCCGCCCTCGGCCGGGGAGTGTTCGCGCCGTCGGTGACGGTCAGCAGCACCGGCAGCTCGCAGGATACCTCCTCCCAGCCGTTACCGACGTTCCGCCGGCAGCGAATGGTCCGGCCTTCAAGCGAGCCGATCCGGTCCATGTAGGTTATCAGGTTGAAGCCGAGCTTCTCGGCAAGCTGGGGGCCGACCTGGGCGGTGTCGCCGTCGATGGCCTGCCGGCCGC
>PUND01000119.1 GCA_003551645.1 Phycisphaerae bacterium
CTCAGTGGCCGCCGGCGCCGAACCACACGCTCGTGATATATTCCTGATGCGCCTCAGCCGACATAGACATTCACCGCGACTCGTCTAAAAACTTTTCAAGCTCAAAGAGGGGTATCCTCAGCAGATCGCTGGCGAAACCTGCGATGTTCAGGCACGAGACGTGGACAAAGTCCTTCTCCGGCGACCTCGAAAGACGCGGTGTGGCATGTCTTCGCGGATTCCTCCTGACACGGTCGGCGGCCATCGGCAGCATCACCGGCTCCCGCCCGCCGGCCGGCAGAATCCACAGCCCCGGCGGTCTCTGGCCGTCTCTTTCGAAGGTCTGCGAAAACACCAATGTTTCGTCGCCGAGAATGGTCGCGTAGTAAATCGGCCCGTTATTGGTGCTGAGTTGCTCGAGTTCCTCGCTCGCCCTGTCCCATCGCCATATGCCCCCGTCTTCCCGGCATCCGGTATCGGCGCCCCAGTAAACGGCTTCTTCGGTGAAGGCGAGCTGGACCACCCGCCAGCGCTGGGCGCCGTGGCCTATGACGGTCTTGTCCGTACCGTCCGGGTTCATGGAGATAATGAAGCTTTCATCGTCTCTATCTCCGGTACACACCCAGACCCTGCCGGTGTAGGGGTCCTCCTGCACCGCGTGGACGTGCCGGATGCGGCCGGGCGGGAACTCATGGGCGATACGCCATGTCCCGCCGCCGTCGGGACTGAAATACACTCGCACATCCTCATAGTCGGGATTACTGAAGTACTCGCCAAGGACCACGCCGCCGTCGCCCAGGGCGGTGAAACCGGCGGGCATCGCGCCCCTGCCGACCCCCCTTCCGTAATAGCGGAGTTCATGCACCCTCTGAAAGCCGCGGTCGGCATCGGGCCTGTGCCATATCCAGCCGGCGGAAATCGCGGTAGCCGCGCCGCCTTCCTGCGGCAGAAGCTCCACGCACTCCTCTATGCCGGTGAGCCGGCGGACGAGCGAGAAATTGGCGAGCCAGTAGAGGTTCGCGCCGGTGGGAATCCTGTACTGCCGGACGAACTCATCGCCGTCGTCTGTGAGCTTGTAGGCCCACATGCCCCTCGTCGCCCACAGGCGGCCATCGGGGGACCTGCCCTGGACGACCAGCCCTTCGGCCCGTCTGATCGGCATTCCCGCCAGCGAGTCGCCACGGAACCGCACCGTCCGTGGAGGATAGAAGTCCCACACAAGGTAGCCGGCCGCCAGAAACACCAGCGCCAGCGGTATGACGACCCTTTTTCTGCGAAACAACGGCTTGCGGGGCATGTCTATCGCTTCAGGTTCGGCCATCTTATCGTTCTCCTTCAGCTTACCGGGCTTGTTCACGAAGAAGCAGCATCTTCGCGACCAGGCCGCCCTTTGTTTGCCGGCCCACTGTGGCTGCCGCGTGCGCGGCCGTCAGGGCTTGACGGCCGGAATATCATCCGTTTCAGCGCGGTCCGGCAGACGCCCACGTTCATGCAGAGAGCGGCACCAAGTCACCAGCACATCCGCCCACATCCGGGAGGAGAAGGCCTCCCGACGCCTCCGCACACCCGCGCGGAGCCGTGCGCATAAGGCCTTGTCCAGAACAAGCTTGTTCATGGCATCCCGCAGGGCGTCGACGTCGCCGGGCGGAACGAGCAGGCCGGTCGACGAATCCACTAGCTCGCGCACACCACCGATATCGCTGGCCACAACGGGCAGACCGGCCCGATACGCCTCCAGAATCACGCCGGGGTGGCCTTCGCTGGCGGCTCGGGTCGGAAAAACAAATGCATCGTAGCGTCCCAGGGCGCCGACGACATCCTCCGGCTCCAGCACGCCAGCATATCGCACACGCCGCATGCCCTCAAACCACGACGCGTCGAAGCCGTCGAGCAGGGGGCCGTACACGTCCAATGATACTGATGCGGGACAATCCTCAACCGCCTGAACAACGTCGGTAATACCCTTAAGCTGCCTGACCTGGCTCAGATACACGAATCTGGCGCAACCGGAGCCGGCGGGCCTGCTGTCTTGCCGCACCCGGCCCATAGGACGGACATTCGGATACCACCTGACGTGGCGAATCCCGTCGCGGCGAGCAACCTCGACGGCACGGCGGGTCTGGGTGAGGTATAAATCGACATGCTTCAACACCCAGCGAGTACACGCCCGCCGCACGCGGCCCGCGGGTACTCCATCCGGGGGACGCCGAAGATGATCCAGACCGCCGAACTTCCGCAGCACAAGCGGCCGGCCAGCCAGCCGACACAGCAAAAGCGCAAAAGCACCGGCAGGAATCAAGGATGTCTGCGAGACGTTAAGCATTACAATGTCGTTACTTCTGACATTTATGGCGATTTCCCAAGACATGCTTAGCGTCGAGAGCGCTAGGCCCCGCCTGCCGTGTGTGCCGCGCCGGGTATCAACAACTGTAACCCTAACGTTCGGTCTCTTGCGCAGATCTTCAACGAGATGCTGAAAGCTGACGCTGGCGCCGCCCAGAGGAGGCGGCATCGGCCCCACCAGCAATATGCGCACCGCGCCCCGAACCGGCTGCCCGGCTCCGGAACCGACGCCGCATTGGGCCGGCGTGGACCTCGGCATCCCGCCCGTTCTGCTCGGATTATCCCGGTCGTCCGACATCGACGCATCTCCACGGTACGCCAACCGGCGTGTGCATCCGGACGACCGATAACCGGCGCCGAAGACAACAGCCCTGGCGACTTGGGTGGGCGGCCCTGTCAGGCGGCCGAAGCAGACGCGCCCTCAAACCGTACCTCGCTTTCTATCGACCGGAAAACGCGGTTACAATACCTTGTTCGCCCGCGTCCGGCGCGGCCGGCGCCGCCCCGGCCTTGTGTGCGTTATTACGCGTCCGTAACTGCCCGGTTCTGTCCTTCCGTAATGGGCAGACGATACGCCCTCACGCAGGGCTTACGTCCGGCCGATGGTATGTTATACTGCATACGACGGGCCGCGTGAACCAAGACGGCCCTACAGGTTAATTCTTTAAAGGCGCTTAGGATCTGCCAGCGGGCGAGACCGACCCCGCGCCCGCCGGCCGTGCCGCCAGGCAGTTCTGTTGGCTGGCACGGCCGGCCCGGACGACCGGGCAACACGGCTCTCCCGACCGCTGACGTCGGCGTGGCAGGTTGTGCACACATAGATGACCCGGAATCGTGAAACGAAAAAGACGGCCGGCCCGACTTTGCTGATGGTAGGGCCGTTTCCTCCGCCGCCGATGGGCCCCGCGGTTCGCAACGGCCTGCTGGCCGATGCGCTGCAAGCAAGGGGCACGCGCATCATACGCGTGAACACAGTTAACAACCGTGCGAAGGTATTCTGGGAACTATGTACACATTTGTCCCGCACTCGGCAATTGTCCGTTTATCTAAGCGTTTCAAGGAACGGTCAACTCATCTTATTCCCGGTATTATATATCCTAGCTCGCATGTTCTCCAACACAGGACGTTTCATCTTCTATCCGGCTGCGGGGTCTTTCTACGAGAACGTCCAATCTATCGCAGGACCTCCAAGGCGCATCTATATTTCGTTCCTTAGACATATTCACCACGTCTTTGTCCAGACCGACGGGATGCGCACAAAGCTCCTGGGCATATTACCCGCCTGTTCGGTCTCGCGGCTGCCGAACCCGAAGCCGTACCGCTGCGAGACGGTAACCGAGTTCGGCCCGGACGTGCCCATGCGTGACAGGCGGCTCTTGTATCTTTCTCGCGTACGGGCGGCGAAGGGCATCGAAGTGCTCCTGGAGGCAATGGACCATGTTCGCAGTGCCCTGGGTGTGGACGTGCCGCTGGACATCTACGGCGTACTGACCGACGATTACAGGGACAGATTCAACTCTCTGGTAAGCCGCCGCCCAAATGTGGCCTACCGGGGGGTGCTTCCGGCGAACGAGCAACTGGTCCGGACCATCAACTCGTACTACGCCATGGTGTTTCCAACGCTCTGCACGGGCGAGGGCTTCCCGGGCGTCCTGGCCGACGCCGCGCTGGCGGGGCTTCCGATGATAGCATCCGACATCGCGTATAACTCCGAAATGGTCCGGGACGGCGATAACGGCCTGTTGTTCACGCCCGGGGCTTCCGAAGAGCTTGCCGAAAAGATCCTCATGCTGCTGAAGGACCCGGAGCTGCGCAACCGCATGGCGGCGCGCTCTCTGGAAGGGTCGGCCGAGTACTACATGGATACGGTCGTGAGCCGCCTGGAAGAAAAGCTTAAGGAGTAGTCCATGAAGGTCCTGCTGGTTTACGGTTATGGAGCTCAGAACGCCGGGGACATGGCCATCACTTACGGCGCTATCGACATGCTGCTCGAAAAGGGGCATGACGTCACCGTGATGTCGCGTTTCTCCACGGCCAACGCCGAGTACGCAAATTCACTTGAGATGCTGACTGGCAGATACGGTGAAAGTATCCGTGTAGTCCCGTGCGTGTTCACGCTGGACCGCGGCGCGGGGCCGCTGCTTTCCGCGGGTCGATACTTGAAGTCTCTGCTGGTGCTGATGGGCCTGGGCAAGGCCGCCGTGATGAAGAAGCTGGTCAAGGACAGCGATTTTGTGGTCTTTAACGGCGGCAACCTGTTGCGGTGTGCAGGGCCAACAGATATTCTCCGGCTGCTGGCGCTGGACTATCCGCTGTCGATCGCCAGGAAATATGGCAGGCCCTACGGCATCATGCCGCAGTCCACCGCCGGTATTAACCGCAGAGGCAGGCGGATTATCGCCCGAATGCTGGAGTCGGCGGAGTTCGCCTTCACTCGCGAGAGCGTCAGCTTGAGCAGACTCCGCGAAATCTACCCCGAGGGGCGCACTGCGCTGGCGGCCGACCTGGCGTTTTTCATCCGCGACCAGCGGCAGACTACCCCGGCCGCATCGGGCGCGGCGCCGAAGATCGCCGTTACTCTCCGGGGCTGGTCCATGGGAGACCTCAGCGAGCTGGCGGCCTCGAAGAGGCAGGCGATATGCGATTACTTCTCCAAGCTCTTTGAGGATGCGCCCGCCGGCGCGGGGCTGGTATTCGTCTCCCAGACGGCCAAGGACACCCCGCTGACCCGTAAATGCGCCGAAACGCTGTCGGCGACGACCGGCAGGGAGATTCAGTGTATCGAGAAATCCGACCCCATCGAGCTGGGCAGATTCTACGCCGGGTGTGACCTGCTCATCGGCATGCGGCTGCACTCGATCATACTGGCCTGCGCGCGCGGAACGCCCGCATTCGGCGTCTTCTTCAGGGAATGGGGCGACAAGAACCCGGGGCTGATGACCGACCTGAAGCTCGACTACACGTACCTGGATGAGGACGAAGAGCGAAGGTTCCCCGATATCCAGTCGATTATGGATCATCCGCAACAATTTGGACAGTCCATGGAGAAATACATCGCCAGAAACATAGCAATCATTTCCGAGGTAATCTAGCCCACATTATGCACGAAGATAGAGTGTGAGCGCATAGCAAAGGCCACCGAAGCCTTGTAGAATGCGGGTATTCGAACACTCGCAGCCACGAAGGCAAGGAGGCCTTTGCATGACAGACTGTCCAACACAACTTACCTTCGACTTCCACCCGCGTAAAGCCGTTGTCGCCGATTTTAACGGCGGTCTGATCAGTTCCGACGCCGGGCTGCTGCCCATCCGCCAGCTCGACCAAAAGCTCGGATGGACCGCCGCCGTCGCCGACATCCTCAAAGACCCACGCCAGGCGGCCAAGGTCGATCACGCGCTCCCGGCCATCCTGCGCCAGCGGCTGTTCGGCCTCATCGCCGGCTACCCGGACGCCAACGACCACAGCCGTCTGCGGCACGACGCGATCCTCCAGACCGCCTCGGCCGACAAGGACGC
>PUND01000018.1 GCA_003551645.1 Phycisphaerae bacterium
CTGTGCGGCAACGAGATACGGTTGTCTTGGACTACTCCGTTTATCGTCGCGCACAGGGTCTGCGCTCCACTCGTTCCGACCCTGCCGAAAGACCCCTCGAAAAAACCCCTCAGTTTGAGACCATTATACGCTTGACAATCGCGCTCACAATGGCGCCGGCGACAAATGGCGCGGCCGTAGGGGGCGGATATAGTTATGTGATGGGCCATGCGATATGTGTCAATCACGGCTGCTGTTGCCATCGGCCCGCCATCAGTGGCGTCCCGGCCGCTGTTCATGCGGTATTCGGGCGTTCGCGAGGCGACTCCCAACAGAAGCCAACAGGTTACCTACGGATAGTGCACAAACGCCGTCTCGCCCCCAGATGTAGGGGAGGTTGGCTTTGCCCTCCTGTCTGTTAGGTTGTAGTACGCGTCGGTGGGGCTGTCAGGGGTTGTTGGAAACCGGCCCGAAGGCCTCGCAAGCCCGTTCATGAGAAGGCCTTACGGTTGACCCCTAGATTTAGTAAAATTTTTCTTGACACGCACTATATGTAGGGATTACCTTGTTGTCATGCTGGATGGCCGGGAATCAGACGCAATGGTCGTCCAGAGGATGCTCGGCGGCGAAGGCAATTCGGGAAAGCGAAGCTTGTTTCGCGTTCGGGTGTCTGTCTTTGCGCTGGGTTGCGGATGCCGGACCGGCGGAGCCGGTTTCGGCGAGATAGAACGATTACCGGGCATTTCAACGCTGGGAGCGTTTTTATGGTGTCGCACGAATCGGCGGAGTCGAGCCGCTCGCATAATTCCGACGGGTCCATCAATACCGATGCCGGCGCCGGGCTGAGCATCGAGCAGGTGTTTTCGACGCCGGGTGTTCATCCGTTCGATGAAATCTCCTGGGAGAAGCGATCCGCCCGTATCACGGACGATAAGGGCGGCGTCGTTTTCGAGCAGGACGATGTCGAGATACCGGCCGACTGGAGCCAGCTCGCGGCCAACGTGGTCGTCAGTAAGTATTTCTACGGCCAGGGCGGCACCGACGAGCGTGAGAAATCCGTCCGCCAGTTCATCCACCGGGTCACGCGGACTATCGCCGACTGGGGCATGCAGGACGGCTATTTCGCCTCGAAGGCCGACGCGGAGCGTTTCTATCAGGACCTGACCTGGCTGTGCGTGAATCAGCACGCGTCGTTCAACTCGCCGGTCTGGTTCAACGTCGGGCTGTATAACCAGTCGGGCGTTGTCGGCTCCGAGGGCAACTTCCACTGGGACGCCGAGCAGGGCAAGGCCGTCCGCACGCTCAACAGCTACGAGTACCCCCAGGCGTCGGCGTGCTTCATCCAGTCGGTTGACGACACGATGGAGGACATCATGCGCCTCGCCACCGACGAGGCGATGCTGTTCAAGTACGGCTCCGGCACCGGCACCGACCTTTCGACGCTTCGCAGCAGCCGCGAGAAGCTCTCCGGCGGCGGCCAGCCGTCCGGGCCGCTGAGCTTCATGCGGATATACGACCAGATAGCGGCCGTCGTCCGCTCCGGCGGAAAGACCCGACGCGCAGCGAAGATGCAGTCGTTGAGGGTGGACCACCCTGATATCCGCGATTTCATTACCTCCAAGATGGACGAGGAAAAGAAGGCCTGGGCGCTGATAGAGCAGGGCTATGACGGCTCGTTCAACGGCAACGCCTACGCCTCGGTGATGTACCAGAACGCGAATCTTTCGGTCCGGGTGACCGATGAGTTCATGCAGGCCGCTCTGGACGACGACGAGTGGCAGACCTACGCGGTAACCACCGGCGATCCGCTGGAGAGGCACAAGGCCCGCGAGCTGCTGGGGCTTATCGCCGAGGGGACGCACATCTGTGGCGACCCCGGCGTGCAGTACCACAGCACCGTCAATCGCTGGCACACATGCCCCAACAGCGGTCCGATCAACGCCTCCAATCCGTGCAGCGAGTACATGTTCATCAACGACTCGGCCTGCAACCTGGCGAGCTTGAACCTGATGAAGTTCCGCCTCGCCGACGGCCGGCTGGACCTGAAGCGATTCAACGCCGCGGCGCGGGTAATGATCATAGCCCAGGATATCCTGGTCGATCACGCCAGCTATCCCAATGAACGAATATGTCGCAACAGCCACGAGTTCCGTCCGCTGGGGCTGGGCTATGCCAACCTCGGCGCCCTGATAATGTCGCTGGGTCTGCCCTACGACAGCGACGGCGGCAGGGCGGTCGCAGCGGCCGTGACGGCGGTGATGACCGCCGCGGCATACCGAACCAGCTCCGAGCTTGCCGCCCGCAAGGGCACGTTCCTGCGATTCGCGGAGAACCGCGACCCGATGCTGCGGGTCATCCGCATGCATCGCGCCGCGGCGGGCGATATTTCCGCCGAGCACTGCCCGGAGGAGCTTCGTTTCGCGGCCGTCGAGGCCTGGGACGAGGTGCTTGCCGCCGGGCAGGCCCACGGCTTCCGCAACGCCCAGGCGACGCTGCTGGCGCCGACCGGGACCATCGGATTCATGATGGACTGCGACACCACCGGCATCGAACCGGACATCGCCCTGGTCAAGTATAAGCAGCTCGCCGGAGGCGGGATGTTCAAGATGGTCAATCGGACCGTCCCGCTGGCGCTGGAGCGTCTGGGCTATTCGCGCAACCAGGCGGCGGAGATAATCGACTATATCGACGAGCACGACACCATCGAGGGCGCCCCGCACCTGAGCCAGGAGCATCTGCCGGTGTTCGACTGCGCGTTCCAGCCGGCCAACGGCGAACGGTCCATACATTACATGGGTCACATACGTATGATGGGCGCGGTCCAGCCGTTCCTGTCCGGGGCGATATCCAAGACGGTCAACCTGCCCAAGGACGTTACGGTCGAGGATATCTCGCATGTGTATGTCAGGGGCTGGGAGCTTGGACTGAAGGCGGTGGCCATCTACCGTGACGGCTCGAAGCGCACCCAGCCGTTCAACGTCACTGACACGGGAAAGGCCGGCGAAAAGCAGGCCCCCGAGTCGGTCAGCGTGGAACAGTTCGAGTCGGCCAAGCGAATGCCGCACCGCCATCGACTGCCGGCGACCCGCCCGTCGCTTACGCACAAGTTCGAGGTCGGCGGACACGAGGGCTATCTGAACGTTGGTCTGTACGAGGACGGCCGACCGGGAGAGCTTTTCATAACGATGGCCAAGGAGGGCTCCACCGTAGGCGGGATGATGGACGCCTTTGCCACAGCCGTCAGCTTGTGTCTGCAGTACGGGGTTCCCCTAGAGGGCCTGGTCAAGAAGTTCTCGCATCAGCGGTTCGATCCGAGCGGGATGACGTCCAACAGGGAAATTCCGTTCGCCAAGAGTATTGTGGATTACATCTTCCGCTGGCTGGGGATCACGTTTCTGGAGGAGTTCCGCAAAACCAACCTGCCGGACAGGAAACAGTCCGGCGGCAAGAAATCGTCAGCGCCCGAGGCGGTCAGGGACGACACGAGTTCCTCGGAAAACGGGCGCGCCGACCAGGCCGAAGGCAAGGATGCTGATCGGCCTGTCGGCGCCATTTTTGACGGGGCGTACGTCGGCGGCGGCAACGGCGGAGGTTTACGAAAGCCGGCCGCGCAGAAGAAGGCGGTGGCTGCGGCCGCCGACCGCTCCGCGGCGGTCCAGTCGGACCGGGTGGACCAGCAGTTCTCGCACTATCAGGAAGACGCTCCGGCGTGCGACGTCTGCGGGTCCATAACGGTCCGCAACGGAAACTGCTACAAGTGCTACAACTGCGGCTCATCGATGGGTTGCAGCTAGACGAGCCGCAGCGGCAGAGGCGTAACCGGGTGCCGGCTTACGCTCGCCACGGCTGGAAGTATCGGCCGGTATCCGTTCGACGGGTGTATGTGTATCGCGCCCGTGTTGCTTGGCAGCGGGAGAGCCGTTGTCCGATCGGTTTTTTCGGCTCTCCATGGTGGCGCGGCAATGCCCATGGCGCCGCCAGACGATTAATTTGAGCGTCCGGTGGGTGTGTCGCGCCGAGCGGACAAGTTAATGCAGACCAGGGACGGCGGAAGCGGCGCCCCACCGCCCCCATAAAAAGGAATCAGGTCAGGGCGTTTTCGTACTCGGAAATCTCGGCCAAAACTGAGATTCCGTCTAAAGGTTACAGGCCGAACATGCCGAGTAGACCTACACGCGAGTATAATAACACGTGAGTTGTCCGCTGCACCCTTAACGATGTAGGTCCCCCTCCGCCTACGTCACGGGTTGCGGCATGATAGGGCGACACCGAGGTCTCCCTCCGCCTGGGTGTCGTCCTTTTCATGCGCAGCGGCGTTGACAGCAGACGCCTTGTAAACGATGATGTGTCCCGACGAAGAGGCCCCCGCGCATACCCATCGGCAAGGGCCAAGAACATGACATGCTCACTGACGCTTTCGACGGCTACACTTGAGAACCTGCACCTGTTCCCGGCGGCGCTGCTGGCGGTGTTCGCACTGGTCAACTGCTTCTTCGGGTACATGGTGTTCCGCGTACTGCTGGCCGTTTACGGTACGGTCGGGGGAATGGCCATCGGCATATCGATTGTCGCCTGGGCGAGGGCCGAGCCGACGACTGTTGACTACGTGGTCGCGGCCGGGGCGCTTGCGGTGCTGCTGGGGCTTCTGTCGTGGTACGTATTCCGTGTCGCTTTTGCGGCGCTGGTGGCTGTGGTGGTGGCGGCACTGCTGGCAAGGGTGTTCGGCGATCCGCCGCCGGTGGGCGGATGGGTGGTCGGTGGCATCGTAGGGGCCGTGGCCGGCCTGATGGCGTTCGCGGAACTCAGGCGGGTGGTCGTGTTCTTCACCGCCGTTACGGGGGGTTTCTCGGCCGTATTCATCCCGGCGATCGCCTATGCCGGCCCCGAAGGCCTGGCGGCGCTTGGTCCGTTTGTCGGGGCCGCTATTTTCATTGCCGGAGCCGGGCTGTCTGTGGGGGGCTTTTTTGCCCAGAGCAAGCTCGCTCGCGTGTTCGATACCGGCCTGACACCCCGCAGACGGAAACGTCAACCGACCGGCAGCACCGCCCTGAGGCCGCCTTTCACACGCGTCTGATGCGCTTGCCCGCCGCCGGCGCCGGTGTATAATCCCTCCTCGAGTTCAGCGAAAGGCGCGAAACACATGGGCGAAAAGATACGCGGCAAGGCGTTCGTCGTCGGCGACAACGTGGATACCGACCAGATTATCCCGGCCATGCACTTGGTCTATGACCCCTCGGATCCGCAGCAGCGGAAGCTCTACGGCCGGTTCGCCCTTAGCGGCGTGCCCGTCGAGCAGTCCGGCTTGCCCGACGGGAACGTGCCGTTCGTGGCCGACGGCGCCGATAAGAGCGAGTTCGCGGTGATTATCGCCGGCCGTAACTTCGGCTGCGGAAGCTCGCGGGAGCACGCGCCGCTGGCGATCTCCGAGGCCGGCTGCCACGCCGTCATCGCCGAAAGCTACGCCAGGATTTTCTACCGAAACAGCGTCAACGGCGGCTATCTCGTGCCGCTGGAGACGCCCTTGCGGCTCATCGAGCACATAGCCACCGGAACCGAGGTCGAGCTTGACCTTTCAGAGGGTGTCCTTACCGACACTGCCGCAGGGCAGAACCACAAGCTCAACCCCCTGGGCGATGTGGCCGAGATAGTCGCAGCGGGGGGCATCTTCGACTACGCCCGTAAAACGGGGTTGCTTGAGAGCAAGTGAAAGACGCCGAGAACGTAAGCATCCGCCGAGACTCCGCCGGCGCGGTAATCGCCGTAAAGGTTGTCGCCGGATCATCGCGCGACGGGGCCGCCGGCGTGGTGGGGGACCGGCTGAAGGTCGCCACCACGGCCGCGCCGGAAAAGGGCAAGGCCAACGCGGCCGTGGTCGGAATCCTCGCTGCAATGTTCGGGCTGACCAGGAGGCAAGTCCGTCTCATCTCCGGAACGACCACGCCGACAAAGACCTTTCATCTCGAAGGCGCGAATCCTGAGACCGTACGGGAGGCATTGCGCCGGGTTTAGCGGCCATGCGATACCGCGCGGGCTTTCGGGCGCCCACGGCTGAGCGGATCAAACGGGCGGTTCGGATCGGCGGCCGAGTATTCCGCCGTTTGGCGCAGCCGGCTACGGGCGTATAATCCGGCACATGCCCAAATCGCCCAGCATAATCACGGTAAGCTTGAATCCCGCGGTGGATCGCGTGATGGAGGTCGCCGATTTCCGTATTGGCGCCCACCAGTTGGGTCGCGAGGTCCGCCGCACGCCCGCCGGCAAGGGCGTGAACGTCTCCCGCGTGCTGGCGGCGATGGACACGCCGTGCGTCGCTACCGGTTATCTCGGACGCGACAACCGAGACGAGTTCCGTCGCGTGCTTGGCGGGGGCAGGGTAGCGGATGAGTTCTTCCCCCTGCCCGGCCGGACGCGCGAGAACGTGACCATCACCGACCCGGCCACTCGGCAGGAAACCCACATACGCGACGTCGGTCTTGAGGTGGATGAGCGGAACTTCCAGCGGCTTTTGACCAAGCTGCGGCTGATAGCACGGGAGGGCTACTTCGTGCTGTTCTGCGGCTCGATGCCGCCGGGGATAGGCCCCGATGAGTTCGCCCGGCTAGTCGATGCCTGCATCGAAGTCGGCGCCCGCGTGGCCGTCGATACCAGCGGCGAGCCCCTGCGTGCCGTCGCCGACAGGAAGCTCTGGCTTCTCAAGCCCAACACCGCCGAGCTTGCCGAGCTTGTCGGCCGCGACCTGCCCGACAGGGAAGCACAACTCGCAGCCGCTCGTGAACTTACCGAACACGTTGACGTGGTGCTGCTTACCCGTGGCGCCGAAGGGGCATACCTGCTGACCGGCGACCAGATCGTCCACGGGCATGCCGAGGCGGCCCCGGAGCTAATCTGCAACACGGTCGGCTGTGGAGATGTGATGCTGGGCGTGTTCGTCGCCGGGCTGCACGCCGGGCTTGGGGTCCGCGAGGCGTTCGGACAGGCGATAGCCGCGGCCACCGCCGCGGCCTGCTATCTTGCGACCGCCGAGTTCGACATGGATCTGTTCAAAAAGCTCAAACATGAAGTCGAGTTGACCGACCTTTAAGCGGCCTCGGCGGGGTGAGCCGGTCCGGTGATTACAGCGTCGGTTCGATCAACTCGGATACGAACTCTCCGGCACGGGCGACTATATCGTCGCGCGACGCGCCTTGCTGAATCGCGTCGGCGATGCGGTGGACGATGGCCGAGCCGACTATCGCGCCGTCGGCGACCTCGCAGACGGTCCGGACCATCTCCGGCCGGCTTATCCCGAAGCCGATGCAGATGGCGGTGTCGGTATGGCCGCGAAGCTCGCGGACCTGCTCGATGGTGGCCTCGGGCAGCTTGTCGCGCTCGCCGGTGATGCCCGCGACCGAGACGTAGTAGATGAAGCCCCGGCAATGGCCGGCGATTTGCAGACGTCTTTGCGGCGGCGTGGTCGGTGCGATGAGCATGACGTTGGCCAGGCCGCGCTCGGCCGCCAGCGGCTCGAACTCGCCGGCCTCCTCCAGCGGCAGGTCAGGAATCAGCACGCCGTCGAAGCCGGCATCGGCGGCTTCGGAGAGGAACCGGCTAGCGTCGCGGCGGAAGACTATCGAATAGCTCACCATCGCCACCAGTGCGATTCCGCCGCCGGCAGAGCGGTAGCCGCGGACAAGCTCCATGGCGTCGGCGGTGGTGAAACCGGCGTCCAGCGCGCTGGTGAACGACGACTGGATGGTCGGGCCATCGGCTATCGGGTCTGAAAACGGTATCCCCAGCTCGCAGACCTTAACGCCGCGGGCCTCGAAGTCGTGCAGCAGGGCGGCCGTGGTCTCGACGTCCGGGAAGCCGGCCGTCAGAAAAGGCGACAGCGTCTTTCGCCCCGCCGAGCGAAGCTCGGCGAACGTCCGCACCAGTCGATTGTCGTCCAGTCCGCTCATTTTCGTCCTTCTATTCGACACAGAGGCGCAGAGGTGCAGATAAGTTTATATGTGCTCGCTGGTTTCATATTCAGTTGATTACCCGCCTCACTCCTTCTCTTAGCGTGGGGCGATGGAAGTTCATCAGCAGCCCGACACGCTTGCCAGCGGCCTTGAGTGTGCTGCGAAGCTGCGCCTTGTGCACGTCGGCCAACGCTTCGACTGTCTTCAGTTCAACTATAACGCTGTCGTCCACCATCAAATCGATACGGTGCTCGCCCACGACTTCGCCGCGATAGCCCACCCGGATTACGGCCTGCCGGTCAACCTTGTGCCCGCGCTGCTGAAGCTCATACGCCAGGGCGTTCTCGTATATCTTCTCGACGAATCCCGGGCCCCAAGCTCGCGATGCACCTCGACGCCGGCGGCGATGATCCGTTTGGTTAAGTCCTGTTGCGGATATTCACGCTCCGAATAAGTCACGTTGCAGGCCCCTATATAACCAGTTTCAGCTCTCTCACCTCTGTTCCTCTGCGCCTCTGTGTCGAATCAGCCGCCCCTGCGTCTCCTTAGTATCTCCGCTATCTCGTTACAGTCCTTGTCACCCCGGCCGGAGAGGTTCACCAGCACTATCTCATCGGCAGACATCTTCCCGGCCAGGTCCATCGCCTCGGCGACCGCGTGCGCGCTTTCCAGAGCGGGTATTATCCCCTCAGCCCGCGAAAGCGCCGCCGTTGCGGCCAGCGCCTCGTCGTCGGTCCGGCAGGTGTAGCTGACGCGGCCGATCCGCTTCCAGTAGCTGTGCTCCGGGCCGACGCCGGGGTAGTCCAGCCCGGCCGATACGCTGTGGACAGGCGCTGTCTGGCCGTCCTCGCTCTGGAGGACGTAGCTCTTGGCACCGTGCAGGACGCCGGGCGAACCGGCGCAGAGCGTCGCGGCGTGTTCGCCGAGCCGCAGACCCGTGCCCGCGGCCTCCACGCCGACCATCCTGACCTGCTTGTCGTCGATCATCGGGTGGAAGATGCCCGCGGCGTTCGACCCGCCGCCGACGCAGGCGACGATCACCTCCGGCAGCCGCCCCTCGGCCGCGAGCATCTGTTCGCGCGCCTCGCGGCCGATGCAGCACTGAAACTCGCGGACCATCGTCGGGAACGGGTGAGGGCCGCAGACCGAGCCGAGTATGTAGTGGGTGTGCTCGCTGCTGGCCATCCAGTCGCGCATCGCCTCGTTGGTGGCGTCCTTGAGCGTCCGCTGGCCGGTCTCGACCGGCAAGACCCGCGCCCCCAGAAGCTCCATCCGGAAGACGTTGAGCTGCTGGCGGCGGATGTCCTCGGTGCCCATGTACACGTCGCAGTCAAGCCCGAGCACCGTCGCGGCCGTCGCGGTCGCCACGCCATGCTGGCCGGCGCCGGTCTCGGCTATGACCCGCTTCTTGCCCATGCGGACCGCCAGCAGCGCTTGGCCGAGCGTGTTGTTTATCTTGTGCGCGCCGGTGTGGTTCATGTCCTCGCGCTTCAGATAAATCTTCGCCCCGCCGCACTTTTCGCTCAGCCGCCGGGCAAGGTAAAGCTCGCTGGGCCTGCCGGCTATTTCTCGGTGGCAGCGGTCCAGCTCCGCCAGGAACTTCTCGTCGGCCATCGCCTCGGCGAACGCGCGGTCAAGCTCCGCCAGCGCCGAGACAAGCGTCTCTGGCACGAACATGCCGCCGTATTCGCCGAAGTAGCCCTTCCGCGGGGTAGGTTGGGTTTTCCTGCTCATGTCAATTCCAGTGTATCCCCCAACAGCCGATCTGGATAGCCCTTCCGTACTGCCTCCGGCTGTTGTCGCACCTGCGCCCTTCTCCGAGTTTGCTGAGTCCTCCGCGGCCCAAGGTCGAACGGCCGGCCTCGGACGCCGACCGGTTTTGGCAAGTCATGCCGAAAGCGCGTATAATCCGCGGCCCGGCGGCCGTGCCGGCGGCGGGGCGGGCGAGCATGGAACAGCCAAGGAACGACCAATGACGACTTCACAGGGATTACAGGACCGGTTTGAGCGGAACGTGGTGTTCGAGGTTCGCGTGGCGCTTGCCGACGGCGCCGACCCGCTGGCGGCGGTGGTGTCGGCCGTGCGGGATTCCGGCGCCCGCGTCGGACGGATGGAACTTGCCGGAACCGACTCGCCCCCGCTGATATACGCCATACAGGTTTACGCGGCCGATGATGAGCAGATGGACGCGGCGGTGGAGGCGGTCTCGGCGGTCGAGGGCGTGGAGGTACTCCACGCTGTCGATCTGGCCATGGAGAGCCACCGCGGCGGGGCGTGCGAGCTTCGCAGCCGAAGCCCCATCCGCTCCAACACCGACCTTCGCATCGTCTATACGCCGGGTGTGGCGCGGGTGTGCAAGGCAGTCCAGGCCGACCCGTCCAAGGCGCGAGATTTTACCAACGTCGCCAACAAGGTCGCAATCGCCACCAACGGGACGGCCATCCTCGGACTTGGCGACATCGGACCGCTCGCGGGCCTGCCGGTGATGGAGGGCAAGGCGGCCATATTCTGGGAGTTCGCGGGCGTCTCGGCCGAGCCGGTGCTGGTGGATACCTACGACGCCGACGAGTTCATCTTCGTGATGGAGAAGCTCGCAGCCGGCTTCGGCGCGATACAGATAGAGGACGTCAAGGCCCCGGAGTGTTTTCGTATTACGCGCGAGCTTGACCGTCGGCTGAAGATACCGGTCTTCCACGACGACCAGCACGGGACGGCCACCATCGTGCTGGCGGGCGTCTACAGCGCCCTGAAAAAGACCGGCAAGCGGATGAGCGATTTGACCGTCGCCATCAGCGGCGCAGGGGCCGCCGGGACCGCGATAGCGGATCTGCTGACCGCCGCCGGGGCCGGAGACATCGTACTCTGCGACAGTGCGGGCACCCTCCACCGAGGGCGGACCGAGAACATGAACCCGGAAAAGCAGGCCCTCGCCGAGCGGACTAACGCCGACAACATAAGCGGCTCGCTGGCCGACGCGATGGCCGGCAGGGGGCTGTTCATAGGTGTCAGTCAGCCCAACCTGGTCTCGCAGGATATGGTGCGTTCCATGGCGCCGGACCCGCTGGTGTTCGCACTGGCGAACCCGGTGAGCGAGATAACCCCGGCCCAGGCGTACCAGGCCGGTGCATCGGTCGCGGCCGACGGGCGGATGATGAACAACGCCCTGGCGTATCCGGGCATCTTCCGCGGCGCGCTGGACGCCGCGGCCGAGTGCATCACCATGGAGATGATGATGGCCGCCGCTGATGCACTCGCATTGGCAGTGCCCGAAGGTGAGCTTATGCCGGAAATGATGGACCCACAGACCCACCGGGCCGTCGCCGACGCGGTCCGGACCGCTGCGGGGCATACGAGCAAATAACCCGGGGGTGGAGATGTTCCTGGCCTACTACGACGAAAGCGGCGACGACGGTTACCCGGAATATTCGTCACCGTTGTTCGTACTGTCATCTGTGTATATGCCGTGCACTAAATGGAAGCAGACCTTCGAGCGGGTCGCGGATTTACGCCGAGAGTTGCGAGACATATTCGGCCTTCCGGTCAAACTCGAGTGGCACACGAAGGCCCTATTGCTCAACAAGAAACCGTACCGTGAGCTTGAACTTGAAGATTCAGAGCGACTAGCGATGGTGGATCGGTACTGTGGGACGGTCGGTGCGTTGGACGTACGTATCGTGAACGTTGTGATCCACAAGCCGGCCATTCGCAGCCGCGGGTACCGGGTACTCGACACGTGCTTCCAATACTCAATCCAGCGCATCGAAAACGACCTGCTTAGAAGCGACCCGGACGAGCTGTTTATGATCATCACGGATGAGGGACGGGAAGCGTCGATGCGCAAGACCGCACGGAGGGTTCAGCGAGTTAACTATATCCCCTCGCGCTTCGGCGAAGTCCCGTATCGAAAGGAAATCGAGCGGCTCATCGAGGACCCTTTGGCGAAGGATTCGAAACATTCCCATTTCATCCAGATAGCAGATATGGTCGCGTTTGTGGTGTACCTCCACAAGCTCGCGGAGTTGGGCGCGGGAAGCTATCACAATCGTATGCCTGCGCAGGTTACGCCGGAGAGGGTCCAAAGCTGGCTAGATATGCTGAAGCCAAGCATAAACCTGGCGGCCTCCGGAAAGGATCGTTACGGTATCGTCTGTCACCCCGCATAAAAAACACCACCTACGGCGCATTAGCGCTTTCAGTGGTTCAATAGTATTATCGGACACACCGGTATGCCCTTGCAAGAGTTTTCTTGCAGAATTTTCGCAGAAACGTAGCTTATTTTTCAAAGGTGGTGTATCTCATGAAAGCACTGATAGTTTACGGCGGTTGGGAAGGCCACGAGCCGGATAAAGTCGCGGAGATACTTGCCGGCGAGCTTCGCGACGCCGGTGCGGAGGTGGAGCTTTCGGATACGCTCGACGCCTTCGCCGACGGCGAGAAGCTCAAGTCGCTCGACCTCATCGTGCCGGAATGGACGATGGGCGAGATCAGCAAGGAACAACTCAACCCGCTGTGCGAGGCGGTCCGTTCCGGCGTGGGTCTGGCCGGCGTCCACGGCGGTCTGGGCGACAGTTTCCGCAAGGCCACCGAGTATCAGTTCATGGTCGGCGGGCAGTGGGTGGCCCATCCCGGCAATATCATCGACTACCGCGTACACATCGTGGACCACGCCGACGAGGTAACGGCCGGGCTGGACCACTTCGACATGCGCTCCGAGCAGTACTACATGCACGTGGACCCCTCGAACCACGTCCTGGCGACCACCACGTTCGAGTTCAACGGCTGCACCATGCCCGTCGCCTGGAAGCGCATGTACGGAAAAGGCCGGGTGTTCTACTCCTCGCTCGGCCACGTCGCCGCCGACCTGGACGTGCCCGAGGCCCGCACCATTATCCGACGCGGCATGCTCTGGGCGGGCGCGGGTAAGCAGGCATCTCAGTAGAGGCGGCCGGCCGTTGGCGGCGAGCTATTCGCCAGTCTGGTCTCGGGCGTTCAGCAGTGTGTCGAGCTTTTCGGCCGGCAGGACTTCTTTCTCCAGGCAGATTTCCCGGATGGTCTTTCCGGTGGCGTGGGCCTGTTTGGCGATATCGGCCGCGGCGTCGTAGCCGATTTCCGGCGCCAGTGCGGTCACCATCGCCAGCGACCGCTCGATGAGCTGCTCGCAGCGGTCGCGGTCGGCTTCCAGGCCGGCGATGCATTTGTCAGCGAACACCCGCGCGACGTTAGTCAGCAGATCTATCTGCGTCAGCAGGTTCCACGCGATTACCGGCGTCGCGACGTTAAGCTCCAGTATGCTTCCCACCCCGCCGGTCGCACAGGCGGCCGTGGCCGCGTCCAGGCCCACCACCTCGGACGCCACCTGAATCACCGATTCGCAGATGACCGGGTTGACCTTTCCGGGCATTATCGAGCTTCCCGGCTGAAGGGCCGGCAGGTTCAGTTCGCCAAGCCCGCAGCGGGGGCCGGACGCCAGCAGGCGGATGTCCGAGGCGACCTTGCCCATCGCAAGCGCGGTTCTTCGCAACGTGCCCGAGACCTGAGCGGATGTATCGCGTGCGGCCTGTGCGGCGAAGCGGTTCGGGCATTCGCGAAACTCCAGACCGGTCTTTTCCGATAGTCGGCGGCATATATCCCGGCCGAAGCCCTCCGGGGCGTTCAGCCCTGTGCCCACGGCCGTTCCGCCTATGGGCACCTCGCACAGCGCATCCACGCAGCGGCGCAACTCGCCCACGGCCGCGTCGAGCTGGGCCGCCCAGCCGGCGAATTCCTGCCCCAGGCGAATCGGCACGGCGTCCATAAGGTGAGTCCGGGCTATCTTGACGACCTCGTCGAACTCGCTCGCCTTCGCTGCCAGGGCGTCCCGAAGCGCCTCGGCCGCCGGTATCAGCCGCCGGTGTATGCCCAGAGCCGTCGCGACGTGCAGGGCGGTGGGTATCACGTCGTTGGACGATTGACCGCGGTTGACGTCGTCGTTGGGGTGCACGGGGGCGTCGTGGCCGAGAAGCCGGGACGCCCGATTCGCGATCACCTCATTGGCGTTCATGTTGGTGCTGGTGCCGCTGCCGGTCTGGAAGACGTCCACCGGGAAGTGCTCGTCGTGGTCGCCTTCGGCGACCTCGGCGGCGGCTGCGATAATCGCGTCGGCGACGGCCGGGTCCATCCGCCCGGCGTCTTTGTGCGACTCGGCCGCCGAGAGCTTTATCAGACCCAGGGCGCGGATAAACGGCGTCGGCATGACCCAGCCGGAAACCGGGAAGTTCGCCATTGCGCGTGCTGTCTGGGCGCCGTAAAGAGCGCCTTCGGGCACCTCCACCTCGCCGAGCGTGTCACGATTTTTGCGGGATTCCGACATGCGCTTCCCTTTCATCGAGGGCAGGTGGATTATATGTCCGGCGGCCGTTCTGTGCCAGCGGTTGAGCGACGCTTGGCGCGGCCGATGCGGAATGCGTACACTCCCAACATGAAAGCATTTCTACTGTATCTTCGCGAGCACCCGTGGCAACGTCGGGTGCTGACGGCCGCCCTGGCGGTGGTGGCGGGTATGCTCGCCGCGGTGCTGGCATACCCGGTGGTGCGCGACCACTTGCTGCTTCGCCGCCTGGCAAGCGAGGACCACAGGGAGCAGTCCGTGGCAGTCGCCCAGGCCACGGTTCTGGCTGCGCAAAATCCGCGGACCTTGCGTCGCCTCGAACGCGCGCTGCGGACCGAAGACGACCGCAAGTTCCTGGCCGTGGCGGAGGTGCTCTGGAACCTGGGGCGCTTTCACACGCCCGACAGGGACCCCACGAGCATAGACCGCTGGCGAGCTTTGCAGCTTGCTAGTCCGCTGGCGGCCGAATACACGCCCGACGCACTGGCCGGTCGCCTATCGTTGCTGATGCGGACCATAACCGACGGGCGCGACAACAGGTATGTGCGCGGGGCGCTGTCGTCGGCCGCCGGCAGCCACGCCCCGGAGCTGCGCCGACTTTCGGCGACTCTGGCGGCCCGGCTGGAAGATTGTGATACGCTCGAGCGACTGCTGAAAGACGACTCCGAGGATGTCGCCGCCCAGGCCGCGCTCGCAGCGGGTGTGGGAGGGTGCGCATCGGTTGCCGACACACTCACCGATGTGTTCGGCGAAAGCGATTCCGTGGAAGTCGTATCGGCGGCCGCCTATGCGCTGGCGATCATCGACGCCGAATCATGGTCGGAGCTGATTACCCATCGGATGCGCAACACGGAGACGGCCGAGCTGCGCGACCGGTTGCTGTTGCTGTCGCCTGTGCTGGACACGGCCGAGCCGGCCGTGGAAGAGATTCTGGAGCAAGCTCGTCGGCAGGAGGATTTTCCGCCCGCGGCCGCCTTGCTGGCGGCGGCGCGGATGGGAATCGAGGTCGCATCACAATCGGCCCGCGATGTGCTGGCCGCCGCGGCCGAAGGCAGCGATAAGCTTAACGAGCCGCAGGTGCTTGCGGCGATCGATACAGCAAGAGTCCTCGATGTGCCTGTCGTCCGTGATCTGGATGCCTACTGCCGCGGATTCTGGTCTCACCGACTGTCGGCATCCATGGGCGCCGCGGCGCGGCTGCTCGCCGAGCAGGCCGACGTGGACGAAGAGCCGGAGGTTGTCGAACGGGCAATCGATACGCTGCGGCGGGCGGCTGTATATCCGCCGCCGGACCCGCAGTCCGGCGAGCCGAAGTCGCCCGGCACTCCGGGCGCATCGGCGGAGGCGGCGGTCGGGCTGTGGATTCTCGGATGCGAAGATGCGGAGCAGTACGTCCGACGTATCTCGCGGAGGGGAAACGCTATCGCCGTTGATGTGGTTGCATGGCGGCTGTCACGGGCCGACACGGAAGCGGCGTTCGAACTGGGTTTGCGCATGCTGCCCGTACCGGGTGTTCCGCCGGAACAGCGGGTCTATAACGACAATGAGCGTGCAACCGGGGCGATGCTTCTGGCCCTTTCTGCCCGGACGCCTCAGCAGCGGCAGGATGCTCTTCAACGGATGCGGCGGCGGCTGGACAGGGTGGCCGAGCCGTTCATCGTCCGCACCTCACTGCATTGCGGGCTGGTGATACTTGGTGAGCAGGACAGCCGGCCGATGCTCCGTGAGGTGCTCTCAGGGGAGGTATTCCCCCCGCGTCGCGCCCTGACGGCACTTCTGGCGTCCGGCGACAGGGCGGCGCTGGACTGGCTGCTGTGGAACCCCGACCTGACCGACGCCGAGCTACTGGAACTGCTCATCGACGAGGGGTTCGCGGAGGTCCTCGCCGAGGCGGTGCCGGAACTGCCTCGCGTGGACATGGGGGTCGGCCCGGACCTGCGATTCTGGCAATTGCGCATCTGCCGTCAGTACTACCTTGTTCATCGAGAGCGTTTACAGGCGGAGCTTGAGCGTTGACTGCGCACCGGGCGCTTCTGGACGGCCTGTGGTCGGTGGCGGTGGGCCTTGGCGACCTGGTGCTCCCGCGGACCTGCCTGGGGTGCGGTTCTTCGGCCCCGGCGGCCGACGGACTCTGCGAGCGGTGCAGTGTCGATCTCCTGTCGCTGGTTGCTCTTCCTTCGTGCCCGCGATGCGGGGCTACGCTAGGCCCGAACATCCCCGCCTCCGACGACGGCTGCGACGCGTGTCCGCCGACATTGCCGCGTTTCGAGTGTGTGGTGCGGCTCGGCCCTTACGCCGAGCCGTTGCGGAGCATCGTGCGTGAGTTGAAGTACCGCCGTCGGATAATGCGAAGGCGTCTCGGCCGGATGCTCGCCCAGGCCCTGCGGACACGGCACGACGGAGGATTTGATGTTGTCATCCCGGTTCCGATGCACTGGCGGCGGCGGCTTCTGCGCGGCCAGAACCATGCGGAGGTAATCGCCTCTGCCGTTGCTTCGCAGCTGGAACTGCCGGTCGGCAATGAGCTTATCCGCGTCCGCAACACGCCGCCGCAGACGCATCTGCCTCGGTCCAGGCGCGCCGAGAATGTCCGTGGCGCGTTCGCCGCCGGGTCCCGATATGTGCTCGACGCCTCTGTGCTGCTGGTGGACGATGTGACCACGACCGGGGCCACCGCCAACGAGGCGGCCAGGACGCTCCTGCGAGCCGGCGCCAAGCGCGTGGTGCTGGCGGTGGTCTGTAAGGCCGAGCCGCCTACCGCCTACGCTCGGCATCAGGTCTGAAAAGCCCGGCTCGTTCAAAGCCCGGCGTCCGGTCGCAATATCTTTTCAGGGCCGCGGCCGGGGCGCACGTATCTGTGGGGCCTTCAAGCGGCGTTCGAGGGCGTCTTACCTTCTGTGGAACCGCTCGAGCAGCTCCTCCTGGCGGGCGTGCATTACCTCGGCCGAGGCCGCGTCGGTATCGTCGTAGCCCATCAGGTGCAGCAGTCCGTGGACGACGTACAGCATCAGTTCGCGCTGTACGCCTATGCCCCGGCGGCGGGCCTGCTCGACGGCCACGTCGCCGCAGACAATTATCTGTGCGGTCAGCGCGTCGCTTTGGGGGTCGGACAGGTCGAAGCTGATGACGTCGGTTGCCCGCCGGTGGTTGAGCCAGCGGCGATTGAGGCACGTGATCTCCTCGGCGTCCACCACCGCTATGTCAACTTCCTCCAGGGCGACGGCCTCGGCCTCGCCGACAAAAGCCACAAGCTCACGCAGCTTCTTTCGCGGTACGCGCAAGGCCGACTGGGACGACGACACCTCGACGAGCGGTTGCTTTGACGGCTTTCGTGCCATGACGAGACGGTAACAGCCGACCGGGCTTCAAACAATGCCCACCGGCCAATAACGGTGATCGCCCTCGGCTACGGCGGTGGATCACTCCTGTCCGGCACGCTGCCGGGCCTCGTTGGACTGCGGAGAGTCGGCGGGTTCTTCCGGTTGCTGCCGGTCCTCGGTCTGTTTCCTTGCAGCGTCGTTCTCGGCCGCGGAGGGCTTTTCGCCGGCAGGTGTGGGGTACGCGATACGGGAGTGATAGATAGAGCACAGACTCTTGACCAGCGAGGCCTCTATCTGGTGGACCTCCCGAAGCATCAACTCGCACTCGTTGAGCTGTCCGTCCTGGAGGCGGCGCGCGACCATGGCGTGTACCTGATTTTCGATTCGCCCCGGCGTCGGGTCGGACATCGCGCGCACGGACGACTCCGCCGCGTCGGCGAGCATCAGGATGGCCGGTTCCTTGTGCCTGGGCTTCGGTCCGGGGTAGCGGAACTCGACGTCGTCGGGCGCCCGGTCGGCGTCGGCCTTTCTCTGCTCGGCGGCCTGTTGATAGAAATAATGCACCAGTGTCGTGCCGTGATGGGCGGTGATGAACTCGTGCAGCTCGTGGGGCAGGCCATACTCGCGGGCCATCTCCAGCCCGTCCTTGACGTGCCCGATTATCACGAGCAAGCTCATCGCGGGCGAGAGCTTGGCGTGCTTTGAGGCGCCGGTCTGGTTTTCGATGAAGTATTCGGGCTTGTTGATTTTACCTATATCGTGGTAGTAGGCCCCGACGCGGGCCAGCAGCCCCCGCGCACCGATGGCGTCGGCGGCGGCCTCGCACATCGCTCCGAGCTGCAGCGAATGGTTATAGGTCCCCGGCGCCTCCATCGCCAGCCGCCGCAGCAGCGGCCTGGAGGCGTCGCACCACTCCAGCAACGTCATGCTGGTCGCGACGCGGAAGAACCTTTCCACCAGCGGAAGCATCGCCTGGATGATAAGCCCGACCGCCAGCGCCGATCCGCCGGCCCAGAGGGCGTTGTACATAGGGAACGACAGCGGAATACCCCGGAACATACCGACGGCCATCGTCGCGGCGAACACGGCGGCGGCCGAGATTGCCGAGACCTGTATCAGCTTGCTCCTTGTGCGGACTTCATGCAATTGGAAGACGGCCGTGGTTACCCCGGCCAGGGGCACGATGAAAACCTCCAACGGCGCACGGACCTGCAAGACCGCCAGAAGCGCTAGCGTCGTCCCGCCGGCCAGGGCGAACCGCCTGTCGAAGGCGATCCCGAGCACGACCCCCCCCATCAGCACGGGCAGTACTACGGTATGCTCGTTCCATTCCAGCGCCCAGACGACCCCCTTGTTGACCGCCAGCATCAGCAGGAAGGTAGCAACCAACGCGAACGCGCGCCAGTGGTCGGTCAACAGGCCGTGGTGGTAGTAGAACACGTAAAGCGACGCCGCCGCCGTGATAAGCAGTAGAATGACGGCTCGGCCGGTTACCTGCCTGGCCAGCAGATAGGGGTTCTGCTGCCGTTTCTGTCGCAGGTACTGGCGGTGCTCGGTTCGCAGAAGCTCCAGTTCGCCGGAGGTCAGTCCTGACGGGTCGGCCAGCAGACCGGTCGGACGGTCGGCATATACCAGGACGTCGCCGCGTTCGTATATGTCGAACACTTCGCTGGGCGGGTCGGCGGCCAACTGCTTGACGGCCTCTTCGACATCGGCCATCGTGCGATCGGCGTTGTAGTGGTAAAGCGGCCTGCCCTGCTGGATGAACACATGCAGCAGATAGGCCTCCACTGACGGCTTGAGCCGATCGTCGAACACTGCGGCCAGCCGGGCCGCCTCTCTCTGGATTGCTCCGGTGTCCTGAAGCCCGATAAGAGCGGTCACGTTTCGCTCGACGGCGTCATTGTCGTCGTAGAGTACGCGGACCCTGTTGGCCATGCGCTCGATCTGCTCTCTGGCCCTTTCCTCGGGCACGATCAATACCTGTCGAAGCTCCTGGCGAAGCCGCTCGGTCTGGTCTTCGAGGCGCTCGCGCCGATTGCCTTCGGCGTACTCGTGCCAGGTCTCCAACTGCTCGGCTTCCTCCAGCGCGAACTGTTCGCGGATGCTCTCGTCCAGATCGGCCGGCTGGGTGGTCGTGCGGATCCGCTCTGGCAGTTGACGGAGCTTGGAGGCGATCTCGTCGAGCAGGTCTTCGTTGGGCCGGAACGTCGCGGGGGTGGCGCGCCGGGCGTTATCCTGGGCCTGTCGCAGGCGTTGTTCGGAGAGCACGCGGAAGGTCACACGCGCGCGGATGTCTTCCGGGACGTGCTGGCCGGTACGGTAGGTCAGCGGCTCCATCGGCCAGGCGTCCATAATCAGCATGGCCGCGAAAAACACCACCAGCAGGACCGCGCTTACCGGTCCGCCGGCCTGGCTGAACCTGCGCCAGGCCGCCAACGGCCGGGACGCCGGCTTCTTGTGCAGGTCTATACGCCGTTTGCGGGGAGATTTCTTAAAAGACCACATAGTGTAGCGCGGGTCCTTACCGATTTTATTCGCGGCTCGAGCCGTTGCGTCCGTAGGCGTCAACGATGCTCTGCACCAGGCGGTGGCGCACGATATCGGACCGGTCCAAGCGGACCATGGCCAGGCCCTTGATGCCGGCAAGACGCTCCTTCGCGTCCAGCAGCCCGCTGCCGGCGTCGTCGGGCAGGTCAACCTGGCTGTCGTCGCCTGTGACGATCATCTTCGAGCCGTGTCCCATGCGGGTCAGGAACATGAGCATCTGCGAGGCGGTGGTGTTCTGGGCCTCGTCCAGGATGATAACCGAATCATTCAGCGTCCGCCCTCGCATAAACGCCAGCGGAATAACCTCGATCAGGTCGTTTACCATGAACCTGCGAATCTGGTC
Organism: Phycisphaerae bacterium; assembly: GCA_003551645.1. GTDB lineage: Bacteria > Planctomycetota > Phycisphaerae > SM23-33 > SM23-33 > PUND01. The sequence goes on from PUND01000018.1 coordinate 20,500, forward strand.
GTAGTCCATCATATCGTGCAGCGCGTCGAACAGCGGGCGCAGATAGGGGTTTACCTTCGCCTGCATGTCGCCGGGCAGGAAGCCGAGCTTCTCGCCTGCTTCCACGGCCGGCCTGACAAGCACCAGGCGCTTGGCCTGCTGGTGCTTGAGCATGTGCACGGCCACGGCGACCGCGAGGTAGGTCTTGCCGGTGCCGGCCGGACCCAGACAGAAGACCAGGTCGTGCGTCCGCATGGCCTCGATGTATCGGCCCTGGCCGGGCGTCTTCGGCTTGACGACCTGCCCGGAGACGTAAACATCAAGCACCTCGGAGGCCTGCTTGGCCTCCTCTCTGGCCGCGTTGCTTATCGCCTCGGCTACTGTGGACTCGCTGACCGTGTCCCGTTTGCGCATAGCACGCTGCAGGTGCTCGACCACAGCCGCGGCGCGGGAGACGTTCTTCGCCGCCCCGGTAAGCTTGATTCGTCCCTCTCGGGCGAAAATCTGCACGTCCAGGGCCTCGCGTATCATCCGAAGATGGCGGTCCCCCGGACCGAACAGGACGTCCCGCTTCTGGGGGTTTTCCAGCGTTATACTCAGTTCCACCGGCGGTCTTAGACCTCCACTATCGGCGGCCGCTGCTGCCGACATCGGCATAACGAGCGGTCCGCTACAGCACTCACAGTATCATTTTATCCCCGGTCCGGCCTCCATACGAGGGCGAATGCCCCCGCGCCGGCTGCGCGAAAAAACCGGGACGGCTCCAGAGGAGACCGTCCCGGATTTCAACGGCGTCGTTTTTCACGGCCGGGCGAGACACAACTGCCTATCGATCAGTCGTTGTCACGCGTGGTATATAGATGCGAATCGCCCGGGTAATCCAGATCGCCCAGACTTGAACTGCGGCCGGAGAGGTTACCGTCGTTGTCCATGTCCCTGGCGAATACGTGGTTGTTGTTGACGCCAACCATGTGTTTGCCCTCGTCCTCTTCCTCATGGGCGAGGCGGTCGTTCCAGTTCACGTGCCCGCCTATGGCCAGCAGGTTGGTTCCTCGCCGTGCGTGGTTGGCCGAATGTTGGTCCATGGACGCCCGGTCGCCGGCTATGTAAGTTCCAGGCCCCTGCCCCGGTGCGCCGGGGTAGGCCATATTGTTGCGTCGGGCGGTGGGCTGAAAGGCGTAGGAGACGGCGCGCTCGTCGTCAAAGCCATACTCATCGTCGCTTTCCCTTGCCCGGTATCCGCCGTCGGCGGGGCACTCGAACATCCGCTCACTGACGAATGCACGGTCGCGGTCGGCCAGCAACCAGTAGGACTGTACGATGGAGTCCCTCTCGTTGGACCAGAGGTTAGAGCGGCTCGTCTGGGCGCTCGGCTCGCTGCCCTGGTTGCCTGGGCTGCGGCCTCCGGCGAGCGTGGGCGTGGTGCCGAAATCGCTCTCGTAAAGACTGAGCGCGCTACCGATGCCGCTGAGGTTTGTGGCGCATCTTACGCGCCGGGCCATCGCGCGGGCCTGGCCGAGGGCGGGCAGCAGAATGCCCACCAGCAGGGCGATGATTGCGATGACCACCAACAGCTCAATCAATGTGAATCCACGTTTGTGTCGCATTTCGCGACCTCCTTGTGTTGCGCCAGGTTGGTTGCCCACGCGTTCGGGAACTCACATGAACCCATGAATAACCTATAAGACCGTTCGCTTCCGCGTGGGTCAACAGGATGCCTGACTCGGCCGACTACACAGCCGACCTTACCTGTGTTCTCTGTGTGGGCGACCGTCGCCCGAATCGATTCTTGCGGCCGGGATACGCTCCACTACCGCAGCGTACCGCCGGGACAACCGCAAACACAGAAGAAACGTTTCTCTGGCGAGAGGGGCAGGCGGGGATCAACAAATAACCAGCGTATGAGGGCGTATGCGTTCCCGCCTCATCTCTCACCATAATATCATTACCTGCGGCTGTGGGGGTTGTCAAGTATTTTCCCTGCCATTCCGGCGAGAATTGCCCTTGGCAGCGGTGGAGTGGCGTATTAGAATCCCGAGTTCCCCGTCGTCGCCAATGGTGACAGTAGTTTGCGTCCATGCGACGACCGCGCCAGGCCCACTGTACGATACTTGCGACACAAGGTGGATGTGGCGAAAAGTCGCGCCGAAGAAGGGCCGAGCAGACCGGACACTAAGGTCAATATGAAGACCAGCAAGGAAATCCGCAGCGACTTTCTGGAGTTCTTCCGGCAGCGCGGGCATACGTTCGTGCCCAGCAGTTCCCTTCTGCCCGCGGAGGACCCGACACTGCTTTTCGCCAACGCCGGGATGAACCAGTTCAAGGACATCTTCCTGGGCCGCGAAAGCCGGCCTTACACCCGCGCCGTCAACAGCCAGAAGTGCATACGCGCCGGCGGAAAGCACAACGACCTTGAGGATGTGGGACACGACACCTACCACCACACCTTCTTCGAGATGCTCGGCAACTGGAGCTTTGGCGACTATTTCAAGGCCGAGGCGATCCGCTGGGCGTGGGAGCTGCTTACAGAAGTCTGGTCGCTGCCGGCCGACCGGCTTTACGTGACTGTCTTCGAGGGCAGCGCCGAAGACGGTCTCGACGCCGACACCGAGGCCGAGAAGCTCTGGAAGTCCGAGACCGGCATCGACCCGTCGCACATCTTCCACGGTCCGAAGGCGGACAACTTCTGGGAAATGGGCGAGACAGGTCCGTGCGGGCCTTGCAGCGAGGTGCATATCGACCTGACTCCCGACGGCTCCGGCGCGGAGCTGGTAAACGCCGGCGACCCGCGGGTCATCGAAATATGGAACCTGGTGTTCATGCAGTACAACCGTTCGGTCGACGGGGCACTGAAGCCGTTGCCGGCCAGGCACGTGGACACCGGCATGGGCTTCGAGCGAATATGCTCGGTCCTGCAGGGCAAGCACAGCAACTATGCGTCCGACCTTTTCCGGCCGTTGATAGAGTCGGTCGAGGGCCGGACAGGGCACCGTTACGGCTCGTCGGCGGAAAATCTGGACGACCGTTTCGACGTGACCGGCCAGGACGACATCCGCGATGTCGCCTGTCGGGTCATCGCCGATCACGCCAGGGCCCTGACGTTCGCTATAGCCGACGGCATTATCCCGTCCAACGAAGGCCGGGGTTACGTTCTGCGGCGGATACTCCGCAGGGCGGCCCGCTACGGCCGGCAGTACCTGGAAATCGCCGAGCCGTTCCTGGTGGACCTGGTGGCGGTAGTGGAAGAGCAGATGGGCGAGCACTTCCCGGAGGTAAGCGATCGCCGCGAGGCCGTCGAGCGGACCATCCGTGAGGAGGAAGAATCGTTCGGCGCCACGCTCGACCGGGGCATCGAGCTGTTTCAACGGCAGGCGGACAAGGCGGCAGAGTCCGGTACCGAGCTGCCTGGCGAGGTGGCCTTCGATTTGTATGCGACTTACGGCTTCCCGGTGGACCTGACGCAGATAATGGCCGCCGAGCGGGGCATGACCGTCGATATGGACGGCTTCCGGGCCGAGATGGAAAAACACCGCCAGGTCAGCAGCGCCGGCGGCGACGCCTTCAGGGTTGATGCGATTACCGACCTGCCGGCGACCGACGACTCGCCGAAATACCGTCGCGAGCCGGTCGAGGCGAAGGTGCTGGGCTGGGTGATTGACGGCAGGTACTCGGACGCGGGCGAGCTGTCGGCCGGCGATGAGGCCGGGGTGGTGCTCGACAGGACCAATTTCTACGCCGAGCAGGGCGGGCAGGTCGGTGACACCGGACGGCTGAGCTTCGACGCGGGCGAGTTTCGCGTAACCGACACGCAGCCGGCCGGTCAGTGCGTGCTGCACGTGGGCAAGGTGGAGGCCGGCCGCCTGCAGGCCGGCACGGCCGTGCGCTGCGAGGTCGCCCCCTCCCGGCTGGACACCATGCGGAATCACACCGCCACGCACCTGCTGAACTGGGCGCTGCGGGAGATCCTCGGCGACGAGATCAATCAGGCCGGCAGCCAGGTGGACTCGCAGCGTCTGCGATTCGACTTCAGCTATCCCAAGGCCGTCGGGCGCGAGCGGCTGGCGGAGGTCGAACGGCTGGTAAATGAGCGGATACTCGCCGATGAGCCGGTCCATGCCGAGGTGCTCCCGCTTGCCGAGGCGAGGGACGTTCCAGGCATCCGGGCGGTTTTCGGGGAGAAATACCCCGATCCCGTCCGCGTGGTTCTCATCGGTGGCAGCGGCCAGCCGGGCAGCGGCGGCCATACCTCCGCGGAATTCTGCGGAGGCACGCACCTGCCGAGGACATCCGTGGCGGGCCTTTTCAAGATTCTCGGCGAGGAGTCGGTCGCCAAGGGCGTTCGCCGTATAATCGCCGTGACCGGCCGCGGCGCGTACGAGTGGTCGCGTCGGGCCGACGAGACCCTCCGGGCGATAACCGAAGTGCTGCGGGCGCCTGCTGAGGAGGCCCCCCAGCGGCTGGCGGCGATGCAGAAGGAAATAAAAGAACTGAAGAAATCCCGCCGCGGCGGCGGTGGTGACGATTTCAGCCCCGCCGATACCATCGAGACGCCGTCCGGAGCGGTACTTATAGGCCAGGTGGACCACGCCGACGCCGACGCCATGCGCAACCTCTGCGACCGGCACCGCCAGAAGGGGTCGGCCGCCCTGCTGGTCGGCGGCGCCGAGGCGGACAAGGTTACCCTGGTGGCGATGGTCTCGGACCAGCTCGCCGCCGACGGCAAGCTCAAGGCGGGCGACTGGGTGAAGTCGGCCGCCGGCGTGCTCGGCGGCGGGGGCGGCGGAAAGCCCACCATGGCCCAGGCGGGAGGCAAGGGCGCCGACAAGCTGCCCGAGGCCCTCGCCGCCGCGGCGCGGTACGCCCGCGAACGGCTGGAGTGAGATGCGCGTTGGCGTCCGGAGATGTATCGTTTATCCTTGACAGGGAATCGGCGGCCTTTTCTAGTGTCCTGCCACGCCTGGCGGGCGCCGGGGCGTCGGTTGAGAGTTTTTTGGCTGATTGACGAGGAAGAAGAACCATGCTGGCTCCAACAAAGAAGACATCACATTCCCGGACCCGTCGGCGACGAAGTCATCAGGCCCTGCGGGCGGTGAACTACTCGGACTGTCCGCGCTGCAACTCGCCGAAGCTTCCCCACGCGGCGTGCGAGAACTGCGGGTACGTCCGTCCCGGGCTGAGTTTGGAGATTAAAGAGGAGAGCTGACGTATGCGGATCGGCATCGACGCCATGGGCGGAGACTCCGCCCCCGTCGAGGAGATCCGCGGCGCATTCAGCGCCCGCACGCTACTCGACGAAGACGACCGCATCGTGCTGGTGGGGCGAGAGGATGTCCTCCGCGAACACCTGGCGTCCTGCGACGGGTGGGAGGATTTCATCGAGATTCACCCCGCCGCCGACGTCATCGGCATGGACGAATCGCCCGTTGAGGCGCTGCGTTCCAAGCCCGACAGTTCGATCGCCGTCATGGCGGAGATGCACAAGCGAGGCGAACTGGATGCCTGCCTTTCGGCGGGCAATACCGGTGCCTTCGTGGCCGCGGCGCAGATGCGGCTGCGACGCCTTCGCGGCGTACACCGGCCCGGCATCGCCATTATCACGCCGACCCACGCCGGACCGGTCGCCCTGTGCGACGTCGGCGCCAACGTCCAGTGCCGCCCGCAGCATCTGCATCAGTACGCGTTGATGGCGTCGGTGTACCTCGATGCCCTCTGCGGTGTGGACAAGGCCCGAGTGGGGCTTCTCAGCATCGGAGAGGAAGACGCCAAGGGAACCGATCTGGTCAAGCGGGCGCGCGACCTTATGCGCGAAGATCGCGACATCGAGCTGGTGGGCAACGTCGAGGGCCGCGACCTGTTCCGCGGTGTCTGCGACGTGATGGTCTGCGACGGCTTCGTCGGCAACGTGGTGCTGAAGCTTATGGAGGGGATGGCCGTCGGAGTCATCCACGGCCTGATCGGCGAACTCGTCGCCTCGATGCCCGATCACGAGGGCCGGATAGTGCAGGCGGCCGAAGGGATTGCCTCAAAGTACGACTTCAACGAATACGGCGGCGCTCCCCTGCTGGGCATCGCGGGTATTTGCATAATCTGTCACGGCGCCAGCGACCAGCGAGGAATAATGAACGCCGTGCGGGTGGCCCGCGAATTCGCCGAGCAGAAGGTGAACGACCGAATCATAGAACTGTTGAACAAGGCACGAAGGACCGCTCATGCCTGACAGCCCCCGCGCGGCGATCAAAGGGCTGGGTGTCGCCGTTCCCGACCGCGTTTTGACCAATACCGACTTGGAATCCTTCGTCGATACCTCCGACGAATGGATAGTCCAGCGTACCGGAATCAGGCAGCGCAGGGTCGTCTCGAACGGTCAGACCACCGCCTCGCTGGCCGCCGACGCCGCGAAGGCGGCTCTGAACGACGCCGGCCTGGACGCCGGCGAGCTGGACCTTATTATCTGCGCCACCGTCTGCCCGGAGATGATACTTCCGGCGACGGCGTGTTTCATCCAGAGCGAGCTGGCCGCGACCAGGGCCGCCGCCTTCGACCTGAACGCCGCCTGCAGCGGCTGGCTGTACGCACTGACCGTGGCCGACCAGTTCATACGCACCGGAACCTACAACAGGGTGCTGGTAGTCGGCTCCGAGACTCTCACACGCTTCACCGACTATACCGACCGAGCCACGTGCGTGCTGTTTGGAGACGGCGCCGGGGCCGCCGTCCTGGAGGCGGACGACTCCGGCCTGCGCGGCATACTCTACAACGTCATGCACGCCGACGGCTCCGGCTGGGATTTCATCCACGTGCCCGCCGGCGGGGCGCGGGAGGTGGCCTCGCACCGGACCGTCGCCGAACGCAAGCATTTCATAAAGATGCGAGGCCGCGACGTGTACAAGTTCGCCGTCGAGAAGATGCAGTGGCTGCTGGCCGACTGCACAAAGGCGTGTGGGCTTTCGCCGGACGACGTTGACTTGGTGGTCCCCCATCAGGTGAACGTGCGGATTATAAAGTCCGCCACCGACAAGGTGGGCTTGCCGCTGGATAAGGTTTACATAAACATCGACAGGTACGGAAATACATCGGCGGCGTCGATACCGCTGGCGCTGGCGGAGGCGAGGCAAGACGGCAGGATAGGCGTCGGCTCGCTGGTGCTGCTTGTGGCTTTCGGCGCCGGGCTTACCTGGGCCGGAACCGTCGTGCGGCTTTGATATGGAGCGAATGGGGCGACAGATGAACCTCGCAATGCTTTTTCCCGGACAGGGCGCACAGAAGGTAGGCATGGCCCGCGACGTTTGCGAGGCCTCCCCGGCGGCTATGGAGGTCTTCGAGCGGGCCGAGCAGGCCGTCGAAATGCCGCTGCGCAAGCTCTGCTTCGAGGGGCCGGAAGAGCAACTGGCGCGGACGGACGTCTGCCAGCCGGCGATCTTCGCCGCCTCGGCCGCGATGCTGGCGGCGATATCCGAGCGGCTCGGCGACGATGCGCCCCGGCCGGCGGTCACCGCCGGACTTAGCTTGGGCGAGTACACCGCGCTCTACGCCGCCGGTGGTGTGGACCTGGTAACAGGCGTCCGCCTGGTGGCGCGTCGCGGAGCTGAGATGCAGCGGGCGGCCGAACAGACAGACTCCGGGATGGTCAGCATACTGGGCGTTGATGAGGATTCGGCCTGGAAGCTCGCCGAAGCCGCCGCCGACGGGCAGGTGCTGGTCTGCGCGAATTTCAACTGCCCTGGCCAGGTGGTCCTTTCCGGCGACTCGTCCGCCTGTAGGCGGGCGGCGGAGCTTGCCGAGCAGTTCGGCGCAACCGGTGCGGTTCCGCTAAAGGTGGCGGGCGCTTTTCACAGCGAGATGATGCGCCCCGCGGCCGAGGGCCTTGCCCGCACGCTGGCCGAGGCGGAAATCCGACCACCCCGTGTGCCGGTTGTCTCCAACGTGGATGCGCGAGAACACACAGAGCCGGAGGACATCCGCAGGTGCCTGCTCGAACAGCTCACCTCGCCGGTACGCTGGCAGCAGTGCATGGAGCGCCTGCTCGGCAACGGGACGAAGACCCTTTACGAGGTCGGTCCGGGCAGGGTGCTCGGGGGTCTGATGAGACGTATAGACAGAGGCGCGGATTTCACTAGCATCAACGGCCTGAATGCGATAGAGAAGCTGGCTCGAAGCGAGTAACGGCTGTATGGTTGAGGGACAGAATGGCTGAAAAGACACATGACAATGCGGTTGCGATAGTCACCGGCGGCGCCCGCGGGATCGGGCTGGAGATATGCCGGGAGCTTCTCTCGGCCGGAATGACGGTGGTGGCGGTGGACCTCCGCGACGACCTGCTGGCCGGGCTGCCGGATGCGCTGGGTTCTCCCGGCGAGCGGCTCGCCACGCGGGCGATGGACGTTACCGACAGCGAGGGCTTCACCGCCCTTATCGACGAGGTCGCCGAGCAGCACGGCCGACTCGACGTGCTGGTCAATAACGCCGGCATAACCCGCGACGGCCTGCTTATGCGGATGGAAGACGAGGACTGGGAGATGGTGCTCAAGGTGAACCTCACCAGCGCCTTCATCGGCATCCGCGCCGCAAGCAGGCACATGATGAGGCAGAGAGGCGGAAGCATAATAAACATGGCGAGCTTCTCCGGATTGGAAGGCAATCGCGGCCAGGCGAACTACTCCGCCTCCAAGGCCGGGCTTATCGGCCTGACCAAGACCACCGCCAAGGAGTTCGCCGGCAAGAATGTCCGCTGCAACGCCGTGGCGCCGGGCTTCATCCAGACCGAGATGACCGACGCCCTGCCGCAGCAGGCCAAGGACGTCGCCCAGGGCCTTATACCGATGAAGCGCTTCGGCGAGCCGTCCGACGTGGCCAGGGCGGTTGCGTTCCTTGCCTCCGACGCCTCCGGCTACATGACCGGACAGGTACTGAGCGTGGACGGCGGGATGCACATGTAGCTGGCTGAGAATTACGGTTGCATGGCCCGTGTCGGGCCTTCAGGATGGTGTTGCGTGGCCTTGGTGGCCACGCTATAGTACCGCCGCTCCTTGTGGGCGGCAGGCAAAATTAGCCAATAACGGTCCTTTGCATGGAGGACGAACCGGTGCCGGACGAAGTCGAAGATAGAGTTATCGAGATTGTTGCCGAACAGATGGGTGTGGACAAGAGCGAGATCACTCGAGAGACGTCGTTCATAAACGACCTCAACGCTGACTCGCTTGACACTGTGGAACTGGTCATGGGGTTCGAGGACGAGTTCGAACTGTCCATACCCGATGAAGAGGCCGAAAAGATTCAGACCGTCGGCCAGGCCATCGACTACATCAAAGAACACACCAGCAAGGTCTGAGCGAGCACAGGGACTTACCCCATGGTCAGACGCCCCAACGGGACGTCCCTCACGCCGCGCCGCGTGGTGATCACCGGGCTTGGAACGGTGAACCCGCTCGGGCACGACGCCGACCGTTTCTGGCAGGCGCTGCTCGACGGGACAAGCGGCATCCGGAAGATCCAGAGGTTCGATCCGGAGCCGTTCACTTCGCGCATCGGCGGCGAGGTGCTGGACTGGGAATCCGTTCCGCCGGATATGCTTGATCCGCGCGAGAGCAAGCGGATGGACCGGTTCAGTCAGTTTGCCGTCGCCAGCGCCGTCGAGGCGGTGCGGGACAGCGGGCTGGATTTCGACAACGAGGACCCGGACCGCGCCGGCGTGATCGTCGGAAGCGGCATAGGCGGACTGCAGGAGCTGGAAGACCAGCACAACCGCATGATCGCCAAAGGTCCCGGACGGGTCAGCCCCTTCACCGTGCCCAAGCTCATGGGCAACGCCGCGGCCGGGAATATATCCATCCTGTGGGGCCTTCGCGGCCCGAACGCATCCGTGGCCACCGCGTGCGCCTCGGCCACCAACGCCATCGGTGAGGCCCTTCGCATGATACAGCGCGGCGATGTTGACATCATGGTCACCGGAGGTAGTGAAGCGGCGCTTACGCCCATAGGCCTGGCGAGCTTCTGTGCCCTGAAGGGGCTGTCCACCCGCAACGAGGATCCGAGCCGCGCATCCAGGCCGTGGGACAAGGACCGCGACGGATTCATACTCTCAGAGGGCGCCGGCGTGCTGGTGATTGAGACACTTGAGCACGCCCAGGCCCGCGACGCCCGAATATACGCCGAGCTGACCGGCTACGGATCCAGCGGCGATGGTTACCACATCACCGCCCCCCAGCCGGACGGCACCGGCGCCTGCATGGCGATGCAGCGTGCGCTTGATGACGCCCGGCTCAACGCCGAGGACGTCGGATACATCAACGCCCACGGGACAAGCACCATGCTGGGCGACGTAGCGGAGGTCAGGGCGGTCAAGAAGGTCTTCGGGCCTCACGCGACCGACCGGCTGGCCATATCCTCCACCAAAAGCGCGCACGGACACCTGCTGGGCGCATCAGGTGGTGTGGAGCTTATCGCGACCATCAAGACCATCACCGAGGGCGTTCTACCGCCGACGCTTAACCTCGATGAGCCGGATGAGAAATGCGACCTTGACTTCGTGCCCCACACGCCGAGAGAGCAGAAGGTCGAGGCGGCCATGAGCAACAGTTTCGGCTTTGGCGGCCACAACGCCTGTCTCATCGTCAGACGCTTCACCGGCTGAGCCGGGCCCAACGCAGGCCGCCTTCGAAACAGGACAGCACGCGCGAGCGGAGGGGTGCATTTCAGGGCCTCATATCGAGCCGACAGGTCGCTGTATGCATCCGATAGCAAAAGTTTACTTTGGCAATCCCCGCCTTGCCATGTGCTAGTCTCTATCCGCTAGGCACCGTTCTCACCGCTGATAAATGGGCAACTGCCTCAGCGGAACACTCAGGGAGAGCACGGCCATGGCCGTGGCGTAATTGGCCCCTGCCCTCTGTTCGCCGCCCGTCGTGGTCGGCCAGGAGCCGTCATCCCGCTGATTAGGCAACACCAGGTCGTACATGTGCTCAGCCCACTGGACCCAGTAGTCGCCGCCGAGCTGAAACATGCCCTGCGAACAGTGGTATATCGCGTAGTAGAACCACAGCCCGCCGAAGGTGTCCGGAAGGTTCTGGAGTATCCAGTCTCCCGCGGCGGCGCACGCCTCGTCGCCGCGTCGGCCGCCCATCTTCAGACACAACAGGCCGGTGCCCGTTCGCGCAAGGCCGGGGCTTCCCGGACTACCCGGCATGTAAAGGAATCCACCGCTGGGATGCCGACAGTTCAGGACGAACCTGACGGCCTGTTCGATCGACTCCGCCGGGACCGGCGCTCCGTTGATCCTGGCCGACCGAAGCGCCATCATCGCCCAGCCGCTGCAGGATATATCGCTGTCCGTGCTGTCGGTCTGATATCGCCAGCCGCCCTGGTGGTCCTCTCGTTTCCGGACCTGCTGTGCCGACAGCAGCAGCCCGATGGCCTTCGGGAGCACCTCGTCTATGCGTTGCTGCCTTTGCCGGTCAATGACCATCCCGGATACTTCGGTCAGCATCAGGGTCGAGATGGAATGGCTGTACATCGGCCCGTGAGAGGTCGCCGTGCCGAGGAGCATGCCATTCTCCTGGGCGTTGTCGAGGATGAAGTCGATTCCTCTGTCTATGACATCACCGTACGGCCCGGTTCCCGGCGTGTAGCCGCTGGCCAGGAACGCCATCACGCCCAAAGACACGATGCCCGTGTTTCCCTCCAGATGCGGAGCCGCCCAGGAGCCGTCCTCTTTCTGCTGTTCGGCCAGATATTCAAGCCCGTGGTCGATGGCCTCCTCCACGCGGCTTTCGTAGCGGGCAAGCTCGCGATGGGGCTTGTCGCCACCATCGTCGGCGGCAACCGTCGCCGGCAAGACAGCGGCCACCACGGCCGCAACAGCAACTCGATATATCCTGTAACTATTCATCTGCCAGCTCCGGTGTACGCTCGCTCCGATCGTCGCCGCTGACGCCTCGTAGGCATCTGCGAAAAGGTCCAAGTCGAACCATGGTTTATCGCCGGCTTACCTCCCGGATTGCTTAACGTTCACGCCCTCGAACTTCATCGCTGATAAATGGGCAACTGTCTCAGCGGAACACTCAGGGAGAGCACGGCCATGGCCGTGGTGTAATTAGGCCCTGCCCACTGCTCGCCGCCCATCCCGGTCGGCCAGGAGCCGTCATCCCGCTGATTAGGCAACATCAGGTCGTACATGCGCTCAGCCCACTGGACCCAGTAGTCGCCGCCGAGCTGAAACATACCTTGCGAACAGTGGTATATGCCGTAGTAGAACCACAGCCCGCGGAAGGCGTCCGGAAGGTTCTGGAGTATCCAGTCTCCCGCGGCGGCGCAGGCCTCGTCGCCGTGTCGGCCGCCCATCTTCAGGCACAACAGCCCGGTGCCCGTTCGCGCAAGGCCGGGTCCTCCCGGACTACCCGGCATGTAAACGAATCCACCGCTGGGATGCCGACAGTTCAGGACGAATCTGACGGCCTGTTCGATCGACTCCGCCGGGACCGGCGCTCCGTTGATCCTGGCCGACCGAAGCGCCATCATCGCCCAGCCGCTGACTGTTATATCGCTGTCAGTGCTGTTGGTCTGATATCGCCAGCCGCCCTGGTGGCCATCTGGTTTCTGGACCTGCTGAGCCGACAGCAGCAGCCCGATGGCCTTCGGGAGCACCTCGTCTATGCGTTGCTGCCTTCGCCGGTCAATGACCATCCCGGATACTTCCGTCAGCATCAGAGTCGAGATGGAATGGCTGTACATCGTCCTTTGAGAGGTCTCCGTGCCGATGAGCATGCCATTTTCCTCGGCGTTGTCGAGGATGAAGTCGATTCCTCTGTCTATGACATCACCGTACGGTCCTGTCCCCGGCGTATAGCCGCTGGCCAGAAACGCCATCACGCACAAAGACACGATGCCCGTGTTTCGCTGCATGTGCGTGTGCGGAGCCGGCCAGGAGCCGTCCTCATTCTGTTGCCCGGCCAGATACTCAAGCCCGCGGTCGATGGCCTCCTCCACGCGGCTTTCGTAGCGGGCAAGCTCGCGATGGGGCTTGTCGCCACCATCGTCGGCGGCAGCCGTCGCCGGCAAGACAGCGGCCACCACGGCCGCGACAAAAAACCGATATGTCCTGTGGCTATTCATCTTCCTGCTCCGGCGTCCGCTCGCTCCGGCCGGTCCGGCGGGCGAGTTCGCGGAAATACCTGGATATCAGTTCCCGGTATTCCTCCGGCGCGGTGGTCTCGTGGGCGTGCAGGACGCGTCGCTGCAGATCCCCCGGCAGCCGTGCCCAGTCGTCGGCCGACATGCCCAGATCACTGAGCATTTGGTCGGTGAGTATCACCGGCATCTCGCCGGCTCCAAACAGTGACTGCTGGCCCTCTTCGTCGCCGCCGGGCATCGGCACCAACATGGCCATGCTGGGCATCTGCTGCGGCTGCAGGCCCATCGCCATCGCCTGGTCCATTGCCTGACCCACCAGCGCCTGAAGATATTCCGCCGCCTGGGCCGCATCGGACTGGCTTGCCTGCTCGGCCGCCGCCGCTGCCGCCTCGTAGGCCTCGGCCATAAGGTCCGAGTCGAACCAGGGCTCTTGTTGGTCGGCCGCCGCCTCCGCCATCTCCTCGCGGAGCTCGGCAAGCTCGTCGCCGAGCTGCTCCAGCGCGTCGGCGGCCGCGTCAAGTTCATCGGAGGCCTGTTTCTGATGGCCGACCGCCCGGTCCGCGCGCCGCCGCGTTAGACGGTCCAGCGAACTGTCCTGTTCTTGCAAGGCCCGATACACGTGCTCTTTCGCTTCCGCCGCCAGTTGCCGCATGTCTTCTTCCGGCAGCAGGTCCGTCGCGTGCCGGTCCAGCAGCGCCACATCCGCGTGAAGCTCCCCGGTGTCCTCGGCTAGGGCTTGTTGTCTGGTCTCAAGCAGCGCCTCCGGGTCGTCCTCGCCAAGGGCCGCAAGCTCATCGGCCGCACGTCGCTGCCGGCGCGCAAGCAGATGCAACTGTTCCGCCAGGGCCTCACGTTGCTGCTGGCGCGCCATCTCACGGAACATTTCCGCCAATTCCGGGGGCAATTGATCTGACGAGTCGGTATCCTCATCCTCATCCGGCTCGCCGGCAACGTCGGCCTGCTCATCCGGCGGCTCGGCGGTGGAAGTATCCTCCTCTGCTGGCGCCGCATCGCCGCTGAGGCGCTCGGCAAGCTCAGAGAGCTTCTCGGCAGCGGCCGCTGACCGCTCCGCCGCCTCGGACCGGTTTTCAGACTCAATGCTTTCAACCGCGTCCGTTATTGCCCTGGCGGCGCGGGTCTGGAGTCGATCCGTTTGCGGGAACTCGCTCTCGAGCACATCAGCCAATTCGGCCGCCTCGCCGGCAAGATCCTCGTGCTCACTCTGAATGCGCCGCCTCTCAATGTTGACGAAGGCCGACCGAAGCTCGCGTCGGCTACGCTCCGGTTCGTCTTGCTGATGTTCTTCGTCCTGGGCGCCGTGGTCTTCGCGCAATTTGCCGGCGAACTCGGTCTTTTCGGCCAGTTTCCGCTGACGGGCCGCAAGCTCGCGCGCTCGTTCGGCCAGCGTGCGGCTGCGTTGCTCGTCCCGCTGGGCCAGCTCCGCAAGAGCCGACTCCATCTCGCTCATCATCTCTGCTATCTGCGACGCCACCTCGCTCTGGTCTTGCGTCCACTGCTCAGGGCTTAGCATCATATCGCCGTCGGCCTCTTCAGCGGCCGACGCCTCATCCCAGTCAACGTCCGCCTCGGCCAGTTCCTCCTCCCACTGCGCAAGGTCCTGAAGTGCCTGCAGTTGCTGCATAAGTTCCGCCATGGCGGTGAACTGCTCAAGCAGGTCCTCGACTTTCTGCTCGGCGAGGGCCGTGTGGTCATCGCCCTCTTCGGCCAGGTCCGCCCAAAGCTGCGGTTCGTCCGAAAGCTGTATCTCGAGCAGCAATTCAGAGGCCCTGGTCACGTGCGACTGGTCCACATCCGCGACCGTCTCCGCGAGGACATCGAATACGCCGTCGGCAAGGTCCTCCGCCAGGTCGCCCAGCTCCTCTGAGGCGTCTCCCAGGTGTTGCCGTGCTTCCTCGATTTTCTCGCCCATCGGCTCGGTAAGCTCGGTCGCCTCGGATGTTTCATCGCGCAGCGGCTTGCTGTGCTCTCGCGCCTGGCGCAACTGCTCCAATGCCTGCTCGAGGGATTCGCTGATATTGAGCATCTCGGCAAGCAGCGCCTGTTCATCGTAGGTATCCGCATCGTCTTCCAGTCGCACCGTGACCGGACGCGAGCGGCCCTTCTGCGGGCCTCCAAGCTCGGCCGGCAGAGTGTCCAGAGCTACCAGGTGAAAGGTCAGCTCTCTCACCTCCTTAAACTCAGGATCACTCAGCTTCAGGGCGGTCCGGTCGCTGTGGCGGGGGGCGGGTGATTCGGGCTGGTAAATGGTTCGCGGCTCCATCTGCTTGCCGTCGGCACGGATGTGAAGCTCCACCGCCGCTATGCCGAAATCGTCCGCCGCATCGAACGTCACCGGCAGATCGCTGCGGCGTGATACCTCAATCTCGCTCTCGGCCGGGTCGTTCAGGCGGATGCGAGGCGCCGCATCCGCCACCGCCTCCACGCGTCGCGACAGCGGCCGTGAAACCAGACCGTGCTCGTCGGTAAGCTCCAGCGACCAGCGGTCGTCCAACCCGGATTTCAGCTCCATCTCGAACGACACGCTCGAAGTGTCCGCATCCTCAAGCAGAGTCCGGCTAGTGTCGCCCACGGCCAGAACGGCCGAGCTTATCGGTTTGTTGAACGTGGCGTCCACGGTTACGGTCGTGCCGGTGACGGCGGATATATCGCCCGATGCGTCAGTGCGGATCTCATCCTCGCGGGCGGTGTAGGCAGGGTAGCGGAAGGTCAGATCGATGCTCTCGACCGCCGGCCGCTCGGTAACGTCCACACGGAAGTACCTGCTCAGCGCATCGCCGGCATGTACGCGATAGCGGAACCCCTCCTGAACGTCAGGGATGGTCAGGACGAATCTGCGGGTCCCTTCCTCGTCCGTCGGCATCGCAGTCATTGCCATGGGCGTTTCGGTCTGTCCGTCGCGTACCATGCGCAAAGAACTCCGGCGAACGGGGACGCTGTCCACCTCGACCTCGACACCGAACGATTCACCCGCCGGTACCACCACATCCCGGCCGGGCGAGATGCGAAGGTCGCCCGCGGCGATATTCGGCAGGTTCGCGTGCGGGGCGACGGCGCGCGCGAGCAGACGCCGGGCCTGTCCGGGCCAGGCCGTCAACAGTACCAAAAGCACGGCCGCCAGCGACGCGGCCGCAATCGCTACCGGACGAAGCGACCGCAGCGTCACCTCTCGCTGGGGCTGGAGCGAGCGGACGTCGTCGGCCGCCCTGGCCGAAAGCGCCGATATCAGGGTCTCCGAGCCGCGCAGGGGTTCGTCGTCACGGCTGGTCAGAAGCTCGACCGCTGAGCTTACACGCTCCTGCAACTCGGGGTGTCGCAGCTCGACCGCACGGGCGACGCCGGTAAGCGTAAAGCTCCTGGCAAGGGGCCGGACCAGCAAAAACAGCGCGGCCATGACCGTCGCTGTGCCGGCCGACAGAGTAAGTGCCCAGCGGATGCGCGGGGAGAAAAGAGTAACCCAGGCATCGATCGCCATCACCACCAGCAGCGCCCCCACGGCGACCGCGGTCACCGCCAGCAGGCCGCGCAACAAAATGACCACCCTCAGCCGTCGGATGAGCCGGCGGAGCTTTTGTTCGATTGTCGGCGGAACGCCGTCACGATGCAGTGCGCTGTCGGTCATGGCAAATGCTCCTTTTTTCGTATCAACCACTCTGCCGTCGCCACCCCAATAACGATGATCAGCGCCGGCCAGGAGTCCCACAACGAATAGTCACGCCGCTGCACGCGAACTATTTCCGGCTCGCCGAGCACGTCCGTGACCCTTTCAGCCAGGTGAGCTCCGACCGCCACGCCGCCGGAGGCCTCCGCCATGCGCCGGGCCAGGGAGAAATCGGGCTTAAGCTCGATCTGCTCTCGGTCGGCCGCCGGGTCCACGGATATATCCATCGCCACCTTTTCAACGCCTTCGGCCTCCAATCGTTCTTGCACCGCCGGGGCGTCCAGCTCCAGCCGATACACGCCTCCCGGGGGCGGCTCGAACTCGGCGGCGTAGGTTCCGGGACTGCCGGTAAGCGGGTGCAGCCCGGTTCGCAGGACCGACTTGCCATCCTCGTCGAATAGGTTTACACCCACGCGGTCGGTAACAAGCGGTGAATCGCCGGCGTCCAGCAGTCTGGCGCGAACCCTTACCGGGGTGCGCGCCGCGTATCGCGTACGATCCGTGCCGAGCCGGGCGAAGTCCACGCCCACCGGAAGACTCTGCCTGCCGGCCCACTGCACCACCTGCGACCAGAACCGGTGATGGCGGGCGTCGCCGGCTCGGTAGCGCAGCCGCCAGGTCCGGTCGAAACCCATAAACATCGCCCGGCCCATACCTGTATCATGATATGCAACGAGTGCGTGTCTTCGCTGGTGTCGGGTCGAAGAACCGCCGGAGGTCTCGTAATCCTGCCCGCCCGTTCCCTCGGCCTCCGGCGCGTCGGGTGTGCGGGCGTAAGCCAGCACCTTCGCGGCCGGTTTGGCCTCGGTTATCGGAAACCGCCAGTGCAGCTCCGGAAGCTCCCGCCATATCTCCGCGCCGGATTCCGGGTCGTCGGCCTGCCTCATCATCGGATGGTCAAGCCCGGTGTCGGTCAATTCCAGTCGATAGGCGTCTTCCGGCGCCCCGGCCGTGTCGTCAAGGGCCTCGAAAGTTACCGGCATAAGATCGGCCAATTCGGTCCCGCTCCAGGCGTGCGGCATGTGGTGCGGGCCTGCGACGACCACCAGGGACTTGCCCATATCACTGACAAAATCCTCCAGCGCCCGACGGTCGGCGTCGGAGAGCATCTCCGGGGCGACGTCGCCGAGAATGACCACGTCGAACTTCATCCATTCCTCGAAGCTCTCCGGCGTGGCGGTGGCGCCGGGGCTGTCTTCGGGCCTGGATACGGAGGCCGGGATTACCGGTGTTCCGTCCTGGCCATGCACGCGGTCCGGTTGAAGCAGGACATATTGCAGCCGCACCGATGGGTCGCGGTCGGTGAAGAGGTTCCTCAGATAACGGAACTCCCAGCGGGGCCGACCCTCCAGCAGCAGTACTTTGGTCGGTTCATCGGTAACGGCAACGCTGAATTCGTATTCGTTGTTCTCGGCGAAGGCCTCCTGCTCAAAGCGTTCCACCACCACTCGATAATCGACCGAGCCGGTCTGTTCGGGGGTATCGGTCAGCCGCACGCGCATCCGCGCCTCCCGCGACTCCGGGGTCACGACCTTTTCATCACACAATCGCCCCTCGCTGAAAAGCGACACCGTCACCCGCCTGCCGGCGAGGCCGTCCAGCTTCAAATCGGCGGTCACTTGCACCTTGTCGGATTCGTGGATGGTCTCCGGCGCTTCCACGCCGACGACGGCGGCGTCGCGAGGCGGATACCGGCCGCCGAGCACCACCGAGCTTACCGGAACACCGCCCAGACCCAGTCGTCCGGCGATCTCTTCCGGCTCGCCCGGTGTGTTATGCCGTCCGTCGGTAAGCAGGATAATGCCGGCAAGGTCCTCGGCCGGAATCTCCGCCGCGACTCGTGAAAGGGCGCTTGCGATATCCGTCCCTCCGGCATCGTCCGGCGGCTCCTCCTGGGACAGGGCGTCGTCGTCGATGCGCAGCTTGGCGATCGAGGCCGGCTCGATATCGTCGCCGAACTGATACGCCCTGACGCGGTAACGGTGATCGATTGTATTCAGCAGTGATGTGCCTCGGCGGCCTTCGTCGTGGTCGGGGCGTCTGTTAAGCGCGGCCAGCGCCTGCTCGCGTCGCGTACGCGCCCTCGCCGCGGCCCTCATCCGCGACTGCTGCTGCTGCGACAGTGACCGATAAAAGGCGGTGTCAAGCTCATCCGCCAGCCGGCGGGACAACCCGGCGGATTGCTCAAGCTCTCCCGCGGCGTTGCGGATCGCTTCTATAAGCTCCTCGGCCGGGGCGTCAGCGACGGTCCGGCCCGAGTCGGCTATCTCGGCGGCTTGTTCGAGACGGTCCCGGCCTTGTACAGCCAGCCGGGAGCGCAGGTCCGCCAGCGACGTTTGAGTGTCGGAGTCCAGCTCCAGCAGCCCGTCGATCGGCTCGGCCACCGCGTCCATCTGTTCGGCTACGTCTTCGCGCATGCGCTGAAGCGTCTCGCCCAGGGCCTGTCCACGGTCGCCGAGCGGGTCCGAGTCCGGTCCCGCCGCCCGCATGCGTGCCGACAGCGTTTCGTCCAGGTCGGCAAGCTCGCGGGCGATCTCAGACAGCCGTTCGGAGACGGTCTCCAGCCGGTACGGGCGGCTAACGTCCATGTCCGCCACGACCTCGGCCAGCCGCACGGTTTCGGCTTCGGTCAGCGCCGTGTCGCGGATGTGCATGGAGCCGGAATTGTCGATAAGTATCGCCACGCTCCTTCGTCGCCGGTCGGTCCGCGAGGTGGATAGTACCGGCTGGGCGAGCATAGCGACCACTATCAGCACCAGTGCGATGCGAAGCCAGGTTGCAGCCGTGCCGCCCCGGCCGCCGGCGATGCGGCGCTCCAGGGAGTACAACGCGACAACCGCCTCGACGGCGATGGCCCCGACAATCGCAAGCAGCCACAACGGCCAGGGCGTCACCGGGACCACGACGCGTTGTGCCGCATCAGCCGCCAGTACAAGGGTCAAAATACCGGCCCCCACCCTAAGCACGGCCACCACGACGGGCCTGAAGGAGTGGACGGACTTGCCGCCCCGCGGGTCCAGCCGGTGCAGCGCGACCCAGGCAACGGCGGCGGCCGCCGCCAGTATCAAGGCCCAAGCCCCGTGCAGGTCCGCGGGCAGCAGAACGGGTTGTTCGACTGTGGCTATCATGTTCGACCTGTTGCCCCGACCCGCGGTCGGGTCGATTGCCTCCGACCAGGTGAGGGCGTATGGAATTCCGAGGTATCCACATTATCGCCGCCGAACCGGATGGTCTCGGCGGTGTGCATCCGTCGGCGGGTGGCTATCCAGCGGCTAAGCACAAGCTCTGCCAATAATGCCAATCCCGCAATCGGCAGTATGTGCCGCCATATTTCCTGCCCGGGCGTGCCGCCGGCGACGGCCGCGGTAAGCTCGTCGGTCGAATTGCATGCGACGAGGTCCACGTGCCTTGCCAGGGCCGCCATGTCCTGTTCGTCCAGAAATTCGAAGCGGCTCTCGTCCGGGTCGCGCCGGGCGGTGAACGG
Organism: Phycisphaerae bacterium; assembly: GCA_003551645.1. GTDB lineage: Bacteria > Planctomycetota > Phycisphaerae > SM23-33 > SM23-33 > PUND01. Next base: position 40,767 of record PUND01000018.1, read on the forward strand.
CAAGGACTCGGCGGGCCTATCGAGCATGTCCGCTACCTCCTCTGTAAGCTCAAGTCCGTACAATCCCGGCCGGGTGGGCGTGAAGGACAGGTGCAAATGCCCGCCTACGACCGCGGCCCCGGCCTTAAGCCGACGGCCATCGGGCGTGGCGGCCTTGGCGGAAACATCATCCGGTGACGGCTCATCCATCAGCGGCAGGGTCAGGCGAAGCTCCTCGCCCGGGGCCACGTCGGTCTGCGCCTGGGTCGGCTCAGACAGGTGTGCGATTATCTCGTGCAGGGCCACTACGTAGCTTGCCAGTGAGGGCAGGTCGCTGTCGGCCTCGCCGAGCGAGACCGCCGAGATGAACACTCGTCCACGTCCGAGCGGTCGCTCCACCAACATCGGGTTGCCCGTGGACAGCCGTGCCGCTGTCCGTGCGGCCGGGGCTGTGTCGCGAGCCGACAAAACCCAGTAGGAGCGTATGTTCGCCTCGCCGATATCCGAGCGTGTCTGGTCGGCGGTGAGTCGCATCGCGGGATGGTCGAAGCTGTCCGTCAGCGGCCGGGCCGGGTCCTGTGGCGTGATACGCTCGACAAGCTCCGCGGGCGTTACGGGCAGGTTGCGCCGGTCGGTCCAGTTATTGTAGAAGTCAGCGGCGGTTGCGCGGTCCGGTGCGATCAGCAGTCCGCCGCCGCCTCGAACGTAGTTTTCGATCCGCCCGGCGACGGCAGACGGCAACCGCGGCACGCCGGCGAGCACGATCGCCCGGTATCGCGAGAAGTCGTCCACCCTGGCCAGGTCGGTCGCGTCAACCAGCTCGGGGCGAACCAGCGAGCCAAGGGCGTCGTCTTCGGCGCCCGGCGCAAGCGCAAGAGAAGCAAGCTCTGCGGCGGTCCTGTCGCGATCGGCGCCCGATGAGCCGCAGACCACCAGAACCGGCAGAACGTCCAGGACGTCCACCACATGGTGGCGGGTATTGTCGGCGGGCAGGTCGTCGTCGATATCGAGCCGTGCGGTGAGCACCTGCCGGCCGGGCGAATCAAAATGATGCTCAAAACGCACGCTGGCGGATGAGCCGGGTTCTATCTCGCCGGTCCTGCGTCGGCCGATGTCGCTGTCGCCGACGAGCAGCTCCACCGGTCCGGGGTCCATCGGCTCGACGCCGGTGTTGGCTATGCGAACGTCGATGCCGACGGGCCGATCGGCGCCGACGATACGGCGGGAAAGCGTTATGCCGTCAACGGCGGCGTTGGTCGGCGGTACGGGCGGACGCAGGTCGCGGAATATGACCTTAGGCCTTTCACGCAGCGCGTCGAAGCCGGACGATACGTAGTCCCACCGGGCGTCGGAGTGCAGTTCCCAGCCGTGTTTTTGTCCGTCGGTGATGACGACGATTTTCTTGGCGGCGTTGCCGCCGGCGGCCAGGGCGTCGGTTGCGGCGGAAATGGCCGACGCGGCGTCCATCGAGCCGCCGACCAGGGAAGCGGAGTCCAGGGCGGCGAGCAGTTCCCGGCGGTCCGAGACCGGCGCCGGGACTGGCGATTCGATGGCTGAGCCGGCGAGCATGACGGCCGCCGCGTCGCCTGTCGGCAGTGAGCCGATGAGCGTTCGGGCCTCGTTGACGGCGCGGTCGAAGCCGGTCTGCTCGCCGACGGCGACGGACATGGAATCGGATGCGTCGATGATAACGGCCAGGTCGCGTGCGTCATCGGCCGCCGACCAGAGCCGTCTTTGCATGAGTCGCTCGGCGGCGGAGGCGGTGACGGCCAGCAGCAGAAGCCCGCCGGCGGTCGCAAGCAGGGTCCATCGGAGTCGTCGGCTGGTCCAGACGGCGGCGGCCAGTCCCGCGCATACCGCGGCTATGAGCACGGCCGGCAGCACCAGCGGCCAAGGCAGGCCCGGACGGCTGGGCAGCAGAGGCCTGGCCAGAGCCAGAACCAGCAGGGCCACCCACAGGCATCTCATCGCCAGCAGGAGCATCTCTTCGATGCGAATACGCCGGTTCCTCGCCGCCAGCGACGCCAAAAGAAACCGCATCGCGCCCCAGTGGACCACCTTGGCCCGACGTTGATTGAGCAGATGAATGACGACGGGTATCGCCACGGCCGAGAGTGCGAAGAGGATTGTCAGGTTTAGGAAAGTCATTTCTTATCTTAGCCACTAGCCATTAGCCACTAGCCACTAGCCATTAGCCACCAGGCATTAACCAGTTTTCACTGGCCGCTTGTCATTAGGCAACCGGCTGTGTGTAACTTTGGCTTTCGTAACGAAGACCACAGTCAGCAGCCGGCAACCACTGCGGGTCGGGCATCGGATCGGCCGGGTCCTTGCTACCTGTTCTTGTGGCGGCGCAAACCTGGCTGCATTTACTGCGGGTTCTTCTGCACACTCCGTATCAGGCCGTTCAGCACCCGCGAACACTCGTCACAGGCGCTGTGCAAAGCGGCGGCTGGGACGGTCTGAATGTATTGGAAGTCGGCTGCCAGCCGGATAAAGGTCTGCATCTCGTACAAGCTGCCGCGGGCGTTGCGAAGGAATCGCACGTAATCGGCCGTCGTGCCGCGCCCCCAGCCTTCGGCGATATTCGCAGGAATGGAGGCCGCGGCGCGTCGAAGCTGCTGTGTCAAACCGAACTGCTCGTTGGCCGGGAATCCGGCTGTGGCGTCGTAGATGCTTCGGCAAAGCTCCATGGCCTTTTGCCATGCGATCAGATCCGTGTAATCCGTAATAGATTCCATGCCCCGTTTTCCTCCGGCGGCATAAATCGGCGGCCTTTCGGGCCAGCCGGCACGGCTTCGGCTCGTCCGGCCCCGGTGCCGAACGCCGAGACTGCGTCTGTTGGCAATGTACCGCGATTCTTGATTTCACGCCATAAGGTCTCGGCAACCACCTTTTTTGTGACGTTATTCGCCAATTCTGTTCCAGCCACCAATGGCTCCCGACTTGTGTAGGACACATCGTGACTGTTGGCTCAGGCCTAATGGCTCGTGGCTTGTGGCTCATGGCTCTTCGCTTCACTTCCTACCCCTCCTGCGGGCCAGGTAGTCGGCCAGCGCCTCGTCGAAGGGGGTGCTGGTTGGCAGTTGTGCGTAGTCGATGCCCATTCTTCCGCAGCCGGTGCGGATGGTCTCTATGTGCGCCCGCAGCCGGTCGAGGTATTCTGCGCGGATGGTCTGGGGGTCGAGTTGGACCCCGGCCGCGACGCTCTCGAGGTCGCGGAAGTCGCTCATCTGATCGAACGGGAAGGTCAGCTCTTCCTCGGCGAGCACGTGCAGTATCACGACTTCGTGTTTGCGGAATCGGAAATGCTGGAAGGCATTGAGCAGGGCCTCGGCGTCGTCGAGCAGGTCTGAGATGATCACCACAAGCCCGCGCCGGTGGATTCTCTCGGCTACGTCGTGATACACATCCGCAAGGGCGGTCTCCCTGCCGGGGGCGGTCTCGGCAAGCTCGTTCAGCAGAACCCGCAGGTGTCCGGGCCTGCTGCGTGCGGGTATGTATCTCCTGACGGTGGAATCGTGCGTCACCAGGCCCACGGCGTCCTGCTGGTGGATGAGCAGGTGCGCCATCGAGGCCGCCAGCATGCGGGCGTAGGCGAACTTGCCCAGCCGGCCGTCGGCGCCGATCGATGCCTTCTGGCCGGTGTAGTCCATCGAGCCGGAGGCGTCCACCAGCAGCGTAGCTCGGAGGTTGGTCTCCTCGACATACTGCTTTACGTAGTAACGGTCGCTCTTGCCGTAAACCCGCCAGTCGAGGTCGGCCACATCGTCGCCGGGTACGTACTGGCGGTGTTCGGCGAATTCCACCGAGAAGCCCTTGTACGGGCTGCGGTGCCTGCCGGTGATGAACCCCTCTACCATGCCCCGAGCGACCAGCTCCAGCCGGTGGATGCGCGAGAGCGCATCGGGGTCGAGCAGGCGAAGGTAGCTTGTGGTCTTTTGTCGCTTGCTCATTATCCTGTCCAACAGGGCGTGGGGTTCAGGCGGCTTCTATCTGCTCGCGCAAGGCGGCGACGGCCCGCGGAAGCTGTGCGGTCAAATCTTCCCACTTGGCCTCGATGGATACCCGTCCGTCGTATCCGGCGGTCTTGAGGGCCTTGAAGTATGCGCCGTGGTCTTCCTTTCCGAATCCCAGCGGGAGTCTCCCTCGTGAATCGGCGCAGTGGGCGTGTTTTATCAGGTCACCGGCCTCGCGTATGTTCAGCGCCGGTTCGTACTCCAGGGCCATGTGGTATGTGTCGGCCAGCAGCCGCACCCTCGGGTGGTCGGCCCGGCGGACAAGCTCGGCCCCGGCCTTTACGTTGTTGACGATGTTGCATTCGCCTGTGTTCAGCGGCTCAAGCACCAGCATTACGCCGTGTTCGTCGGCGATGGGGCCCCAACGGCACAGATGGTCCACGAGCTGGTCGGTCGCCTCCTGCATGTAGAAACCCTCCGGGACCCTCCTGCTGCCGCCGGAGCCGAAGACCAGTACCTCCAGACCGGCCAGCCCCGCGCGGCGGAGCACGGTTTCCATGTATGCGTCCAGGGCGGGGTTGTCCACTTCGGGGCCGGTGGTTTTCAGGTCACCGGGAAAGAGGCAGTTGGCGGCTATCACCGGCAGCGGGGCCGCGTCGGCCTCGGCGCGGCGGCACTCGAACTGCTCCTCGGGATCCCGCGGGCAGAGCAAATGCGCCACAGTGGTTTCGATATAGTCCAGCCCCTCGACCTTGTCAGGGATATCGGTCGGCTTGCAGCAGACTCCAATCTGCATTGAATCCTTCCTCATCCTTCCGGCCTAAGAGAACTGCTCTTGTTCCTCGGGTTGCAGCTCGGCCAGCAGCCGGAGGACCACCTCGTCGGCCGAGATGCCGGCCGCCTCGGCGTTGAACGTCGTGATTACCCGGTGTCTCAGCACCGGAAGCGCCATCTCGCGAACGTCCTCGGTGGTCGCGTGGTAGCGTCCATGGAGGATGGCCCTGGCCTTTGCGGCCAGCATCAGGCATATGCCCGCTCTCGGCCCGGCCCCCCATTGTACAAGTTCGTTGACGAAATCCGGGGCGTCGTCGGAGGCGGGCCGGGTCGCGCGTGCGAGGTCGCGGGCGTACTGGAAGACGTGCTCGGCCGCCGGGACTCGATGCACGATGTCCTGGAGCTTGCTGATGTCCTCGCCTGAGAGTACCGGCTCGAGCTTCGCCTGGTACGAGCCGGTTACCCGCTTCATGATCTCGAGTTCCTGGTCGCCGTCGGGATAGTCCACGACGATCTTGAACATGAACCTGTCGAGCTGGGCCTCCGGCAGGGGGTAGGTTCCCTCCTGCTCGATCGGGTTCTGTGTCGCCAGCACGAAGAACGGCTCATCCAGGTGGTATGTGCGTTCGCCGACGGTGACGCTGTGCTCCTGCATCGCCTCCAGCAGCGCCGCCTGCGTCTTGGGCGGGGCGCGGTTTATCTCGTCGGCAAGGACCATGTTGGCGAACAGAGGCCCGTGCACAAAGCGGAACACCCGTTTGCCGGTGGTGCGGTCCTCCTCAAGCACGTCCGTGCCTGTGATGTCCGAGGGCATCAGGTCGGGCGTGAACTGGATGCGCTTGAAGCTCAGGTGCAGCAGGTTGGCCAGCGTTTGCACCAGCAGGGTCTTGGCCAGCCCCGGTACGCCCACCAGCAGCCCGTGGCCCCGGCAGAACATGGACACGAGCACTTGCTCGACGACGTCGTTCTGTCCGACCACGACGCGCGAGATGTTGTCTGTCATCTCGGCGTAGGCATCCGACAGGGCCTTTACGGCCTGTACGTCGTCGGCTTCCGCAATACGGTTTACCCCGTCACCGGCATCGTTGGCTGACATATAAGTCTCCTGAATAAGAGTGAATCATTCTATCACAATCGGTCCACACTTACCCCACCGGAAATTCAACCCTCCGGCGGCCGCGGGGTGTGCGATAATCTATCGGTCATCCTAAGTCGCCGCGCATCCGCGCCGGCCGGCTAATCAGCCAGCCCGGTGGGGTTGTCGGCGAGAAAATCGGCGTGATGCTCCCGGCCGGTGTCGCGCAGCCGTTGTATGTAATCCTCGGCTCGCGACCCGCGGGTGTGGAACGGTCCGCCTTCCCGCATCACCAGCCACATCGGGTCCGTTGCCGAGTCGCTTTGGGTCATCATCTCGGCTGTCCAGCTTTCAAGCAGCGCCTGGCCGTGGTCGGCCAGGTCCGGCCTGTCGGCCGAGAGGTCGTTCAGCTCGTGGGGATCCTCGGCGACGTTGAACAGCATCCTCGCCGGATAGTGTTTCAGGCCGGTGTGATAGGTGCGGAGCATCAGCCAGTCGTCCCAGCGGACCGACCGCTGACAGCTCCAGCAGCACTGCCCGGAGACCAGGAAGTCGCGCCCGGAAGATTCACCCGCCCGGAATGCATCGGCGAAGCTCCGCCCATCCCAGTGGCCGGGGACCTCGGCGCCGGCAAGCTCCACGAGCGTGGCGCCTATATCGGTCTGGTAGTGCAGCGAGGAGTCCGCGCGTCCGCCTGGCAGCCCGGGGAACCGCACAATCATCGGCACGCGGCAGGCGACGCGGTCGGCGGCGGCGTGGTCGCCTGTGACGTTCAACTCGCCCATTTGCTCGCCGTGATCGGAGGTGATCATGATGACCGTCTCGTCCAGGACGCCCGCCTGCTCCAGCGTCTGGAGCACCTTTGCGAACCATTGGTCTGCGTAGCGGATTCCGCAGTCGTAGCCGTCCACCCACCGCTTGTAGTCGTCCATGGACTCTATGCGGCTGGGCTGGCGGGGATGCGAGCTTGGCTTACCCATATCGCCGGCCGGCTCCTGAGGTGTCCCGGGGCCGAAGTCGTCCCACTGCCGCTTGAAAAGCTCCTCTGTGTACCAGCCCTCAAGCGGCTCGTCGGCGAACGGATTGCCGAACTCCTCGGGCGCCCGGTAGGGCGTGTGCGGGTCCCAGATATTGATGTGACAGAACCAGTTGTCCTCGGCGCCGTGGCGTTTGAGCCAGTCGATCGCCGCGGGCACGACCTCGTGGGCCTGCTCGCCGCCTTTCTTGCCGGTGTTGTGGAACTCGCGCCAGCCCTCGTAGAACCACCAGGCCGAGTGCCGCTCGGCGAACGGGCTGAAGCTTACAGGGTACAGGCCCGCCTGTCGCATCTGCCAGACAAGCCCCGGTCTTTGGTTCATCGTGGAAAACGACCGGTCAGTGCCGACCGGCCGGAGGTCGGCCGCGGAGCCGCCGTGACCGACGATGCCGCTGTGGATGCCGAACATGCCGGTGAACATGCTCGCCCGGCTGGGCAGGCATGGGGCGTCGGACACCTGGCATTCGTCGAAACGGACTCCTTCGGCCGCGATGCGGTCGATGTTGGGTGAAGTATCGCGATGGTAGCCGTAGCAGCCGAGGTGATCGGGGCGGAGCGTATCGATATCGAAATAAAGGATTCTCAAGGAAGGCCTTCCTTTGCATCAATTGAGACATCCATCACTATAAGAACCGACTAAGAGGTGTCAACGCCCGCGCCGGCGGGTAGAGGAAGGTGACCAGCGAACAGCGACCGGCAAAAGGCGACAAGCGAACAGCGGTTGGCGAATCGTCAGCGGCGGGGCGGGGTCAGGTGAACCATTTGCGCCAGTCGGCGGGCAGTTCGTACTGCCGGACCTTCGCGGCCATTGGCCCGGCACACTCGCACGGCTCTGCGTCCGCCGGTATGTCGGCCGCGACTCGACGGGCGATTTCGCTCATCGCGCCGACCGCCGAGGCCAGCCGCTGCCGCTCGCGGTCCTCCGGCGGCTGTCCGAACAGGTCCACCGAGGGAAAGGGGCGGTGCCGGCTGCCGGTCTCGGCGTAGTTGACCACGTAGCAGACGCTCGCGTAACAGAGCTGAAGCTCCCTGGCCAGGAAGACTTCCGGCACAAAGGCGTGAGTAAGCAACTCCGCTCCCATGGTCGCGAGCATCCTGACCTCGGCGGGGGTTTCCAGTCGCGGGCCTTCCCGGACGCCGGCCACGCCCGTACCGTGGTACACCAGCTTCATATCGTGCAATACGTCGCCGAGTGTCCGCCGCAGGCGGGGGCAGAAGACCGGAAACTGGCGGAGGTAGCCCAGCGGCGAGTCCTCGAAAAACGTCTTGTCGCGCAGGAACGTCTGGTCGATCACGTCGCTCAGTATCACCAGGTCGCCGACGGCGACGTTGTGGGTCACCGCCCCGGCGGGTCCCCAGGAGATGACCGCCTCGGCCCCGAGGTCTTTAAGGGCATACAGGTTGGCGCGGTCGTTGACGCGGCGAGGTGCGGTTTTTTCCAGTCCAGGCCCGTGGCGGCAGACCAGCAGGAACCCGTCGCCATCATCCTCGACGCGGAACATTTCGCCGCTTTGTCCGAAGGGGGTCTTGCGTGAGCCGAGGCGTTGGCCGCCGATGCGGCCGGCCTGCCACTGTCCGTGTACCTCCTCGCCGGCGATGCACGCTATCGTCACGGCCATGCGCAAACCTCTGTCAAAGGGTCTCGGTGCGGCTTCGCGAAGCGTCGGCCGACGGGCCGGCGCATTCAGAACTCGTACCGCGGCTCGCCGGCAATATCAACGGCGTAGAACTGACCCGGCACGAGGCGGACTTTTTTCAGTGCGTCGGGGAAGCGGCTTTGGATCTCACCCAGCAGCCCGCCGTTGAGCAGCATCTGCAGGCGGAAGCGGTGGGCGGCCGAGTCCACCATCACCGTCAGCGTGCCCCGCTGGAATCGCTCCAGCGCGGTGTGCTCACGTATCTCGGCCGGCACTACCTCGTCCCAGATACTCGCCAGTCGGCTCAGGGCGCGGACTCGACGGGCGAGATGGTATTTCATGAAAATCTGGAGGGGCTGGCTGACGTGAGAGACCCGTTTGTCCGGCCGTCGCTGTTGCCAGACCGTCTGCAGCAGTGCGTCATCCATGACTACCACTCCCTGGCGATCGCGTCGGTAATCTGTCGTTCAAAAACACCCACGACATCTGGACACGAAAGCTACCAACTGAATCGAGGAAGTCAACGCCAAAACTTGAGTCCTTTGCGACGCCCTGTTGCCACAATGGCTCGCGGGGCGGTATAATTTACCCGCTATCAGCAAAAGCGTCGCGGCAGTTCGGGCTGTGGCGCGGTCCGTAGCATAAAGAACGCATCTCAAGGAGCTGTCTCATGTCAGGCAAAGCGTTCACGTTGATTGAGCTTCTGGTTGTCATCGCCATCATCGCCCTGCTTATGAGCATCCTGATGCCGGCCTTCGGGCAGGCGCGGGAGCTCGCTCGCAATATCAAGTGCGCGACCAATCTGCGGGGCTATGGAACCGCGCTGCACATGTACACGGTGGACAGCGACGATGTACTGCCGCCGAGTTTCGACTGGTTGTTCATGCGCGGCGGCGACGCCACAAGGGGACTTTTCGAGCCGGACGTACAGCCGGATGGGTATCTCTGGCCGTACCTCAGGCACCGGGAAATACACATGTGCCCGGTGTTCGAACGAGTCGCCGACGAGGGATACCGGTACTCCTACGTGCAGAACGCCTTTCTGCACGGCGACGGCTTTCGAGGTGACTACGGGTATGATTTCAAGGTAACCAAGCTCACCGAAATCAGCAACCCAACCGAAACGCTGGCATACACAGAGGAGAACACCTGGGTTGTGGACGGGTTGTATAGCGTGGCCCGCAACGACACCAACATTCGCCCCGCCGGCCCAACCGGCAACCCCCTGGATGGCGTGGCGACCTACCATAACCCGCCCGGCGGCGACATCAACGCCGGCGAGGCGAACGCGGTGTTCGCGGATGGACACGTTGATAGCATCACAGCCGACGATCAGCGCGAGGGAAAAGTCGCCAAACTTGCCTGGCCGCTGCCGTCGAGGCCGGACTGGATAGAGAACCTGCGTCCGAGGAACTGATCTGCTCGGTCGCAAGGGCGTCCGTGTGCCACGGACATATCAGGGTGCGCCCGGCGTTCCGGAATGGTTCTCGTTTCCGGCGTGCGCTGGCCGGCGGTAGCGACGCTTAGTCATCGGGTCCGGCGGCCAAGCGCCCTGCGTTCACCGGCCAGCTTTCGCCACTCACCCACGGCGCGACGTGCCCTGCGACGAATTCGGGCCTGGTGGACGCCTGGTGCGGGCTGCCGGCGTCGGCGGGTACCCTGATTTGGAATAGCTTGCGATAGGCCCGGCGCTTCTCGGCCGGGGTGTCTGCTCCGGGCGTGGCGAAGCCCTCAAGCCCCGCCGACGAGCCGCGGGCGCCGTCAACGGTGCCGGCGAGTGTGGTGCCCAGCCCCAGCAGTCCCACGTCGCGGGGGTTGTGGAAGTTGACTATGCCCTTGCGGCAGTTGTTCAGCGCCTCGGTCAGGTCGTAGTTTGAAGAGATGCTCGCCGACAGCAGCACCAGCCCGTCTATCCTTGAGCCGTCGGGCATCGCCTCAGCGGCGAAGACGGCTATGCCGCCGCCGCCGCTGTGTCCGATGATATACACCGGCCGTCCGGGGTAGGACTCCTTGTACTCGACGATTTTTCCCGCGATGCGCCTTCCGGCCCGTCGGTTGCCCGCCACATCAATCTGGTTGAGCACCATACCCGCAAGGGGTATGGGTCGGCCCCAACTGTATATGGGCATGGCCGCCTCGACACCGGCCGTATCCAGCCCGCGGCGGATGTTGCGATTCAGCGAGCTTTCGCCCTCGATACCGGGCAGAATTACGACAAGCCCCTCGTTCTCACGCTGTTGGGTGACGTACACTTCATTGCCTCGCCCGCAGCCGATGATGGCCGCGGACAATACCGTCACAAACACCGCCACCGGCGGCCGGGCGGGGGTGGCGTCACCGCGAACCGTGTTGGATCGTTGCGAAAACATCCGATTTGTCGCCTCGCTTATTCAGCCGCAGGCCGCGGGTTCGCTGCCGCGGATCCAGGCCGGCGCCGAGCGAGCCGCCGTCCGAACGGCGGCTGTCGGTGCCGACGTTCAATTTTAGTTGAAAACTTTGGACTTTAGTGCCGAAAATTAGCAAGTAATCGTACCATCGGGTCCGCTGCCAAGGATGAGGTCCGCCATGTCGCTGGAAGATGATGAATTCAGCCCTCCCGAGGCGTCAGAGGAATTCGTGCCTGTGGTGTTCGCCCGTTCGGTTGACCAGGCCGAGGTGTACTGCGAACTACTAAACGACCACGACATCCCGGCCATGGTGGGCGACGTCGAGGATGAGGACGACTCCGCCGAGCGAACGCCGAGCATGGCCCGGGGCGTGCCGGTGCTGGTGCCAGAGGCGCTGCTGGACGAGGCCGGGGAGGTAATCGCCGAGCGGGAGGACGCCGAAGGCGAGTTCGAGCTTGGCGAGGAAGATGTGGACGACGAGGAAGACGACGAATTTGATGAGCTGGACGAGGAATTCACGCCGGGACCGCCGGTAGAGGCCGAAGACGAGTACCTCGGCGATCTCGACGACCTCGATGATGAGGACGGCCTCGACGACGAGGACGATGAGGAAGATGAAGACGACGAAGACATATAGCCGTGCGGAGCGGACCTTGGCGGTCGTGCTCATGCCCCGGTGCCGGCTGGTCGATAATTCGACCGGAGAGACTATGCGCCGAGGAGGCCTGTAATGTCGGAATCGTCCGAGAAGACTTCTGAGAAAACCCAGGACCGCCGCGAAGGCGGCGACCGTCGCGCAAGCGTTGTGGACCGTCGCAGCGGGCTTGACCGCCGCAGGAAGAATCAGCCGTATCCCGGGCTGGAGCGCCGTCGCGGGCCTGGCCGGCGAAGAAGTGACACTCGCCGGTCGGCCGAGGAAGGCGAAATGACCGACGAGCAGTTCGCGTTCATCCGGGCCATCGACGAATACAAGCGGATCAACGGCCGACCCTTCCCGACATGGACCGAGGTGCTGGACGTAATAAAAGCCCTTGGGTACAGAAAAGTGGCGGAACCGGAAGATATCCGGTAGAATTACGGTAACGGCGGATGTCGGATGAACGCACTGTGTATGGTCAGCTTGAGCGGGTCCCTTCGTGTCACGGCTGTCGTGGCGCCGGTGGCGGCGTACTTTCTGATTCTGGGACTGCTTAACAGCCGATTCCGCCCGCAGCTTCTTACCGCCCGGCTGGACTTCGCCCTGTTGGTGACGCCGCTGGTGCCTCTGGTTCTGATCCCCGTGCTGGAATACATCGGGACCGTTGCGGGGCTGGTTGTGGCATGTGTCGCAATGCTGGCCGCATTCGTCCTGCTGGCCCCGGGCCGGGGCGAGTGGGTCATATACAACATGCCGGTCGGACAGGGCCGTCGGGCGGTCCGCCGCGCATTCGAACGGGCCGTCGCCGCCGATGTGCGCGAGGCGGGCGATGACCTGGAAAACGCCGACTCGACGGCGCGTGTTGAAATCAGCAGCTTCCCGCTGCTACGGAACCTATCAGTCGCCCTTCGGGGAGGCGACGAGGCGCTCAGGCGGCGGCTGGAGTCCGAGCTGTCCGCGGAGGTCGGAACGGTCGAGGCGAGGACAAGCCCGATGGCCGTCGCCCTGCTGCTGGTCGCCACCGGCATGCTGGTGCTGCCGCTGACGCTGGTCGCACCGCGGGCCGGCGAGATAGTCCGCCTGCTGACAGACCTGTTACCGTAGCCGTCGGGGGGGGTTGGCGTTTTTGCACGATTGTGCCCCTTGAACCCGGCGGCTCTTATGGTAAACTGGCGGTTTCGGAACAGTCCCAGGAACCAGTAACCCCAGAGGCATCACCATGAAGAAGGACATACATCCCGATTACTCCGAAGTGACCGTGACCTGTGCGTGCGGCGCCAAGGTTACCACGCGCTCCACCCTCGGCCGCGACGTCACGACCGAAATCTGCTCCAGTTGCCATCCGTTCTACACCGGCCGGCAGAAGTACGTCGATACGGCCGGTCGAGTGGAGAAATTCCAGCGCAAGTACGGGCAGGACTACTTCAAGCCCCGCGAGACCGGCAAGAAGAAGACGGCCCGACGCTAGCTCAGCCGGAACCTCAAAGCGCCGACACGACCCCCGCGCGGACGGTCGGCGTTTTTTGTGCCCGCACAGATCCCGCTGAGATGGTTGCCAACAATGTCTGAGCGACAGGACACACTCACCGACAAGCTCGAACAGTTAGAGGCGCGCTACGACGAGGTCGCCGGGCAGATGAACGACCCCGAAACCGCCTCGGACGGGCGGCGCATAGTCGCACTTTCCAGGGAGCACGCAAGGTTGGGCAGGATCGTCCAGCCCTACCGCCGTTACAAAGACCTGACCCGCCAACTGCAAGAGGCCCGGGCACTGGCCGAAGACCCCGACGGCGACCAGGAAATGCGCGAGCTTGCCCAGGCGGAGGTTGAGGAGCTTGCCCCGAGCGCTGAGCAGTGCCTTGAGGAGGTCAAGGGGCTGCTGGTGATGTCCGACGATGAGCGGATAGACTCGCTGATCATCGAGATTCGCGCCGGCACCGGCGGCCAGGAGGCGTCGCTGTTCTGCGCGGACCTGCTGGGCATGTATCGCCGCTACGCCGAGAGCAAGGGCTGGACGTTTGAGCTTCTCTCGGGCAGCGCGACCGAGATGGGGGGCTACCGTGAGGTCGTCGGCAACATCCGCGGCGAGGGCGTCTGGAGCCGCCTGGGATACGAAGGCGGCGGACATCGCGTGCAGCGGGTGCCGGAGACCGAGGCCCAGGGGCGGATACACACCTCCGCGGCCACCGTGGCCGTTCTGCCGGAGCCGGATGAGGTGGAAGTGGACATCGACTGGGACAACGACGTCGAAGAGCACGTCAGCCAGGCGGGCGGTCCGGGCGGCCAGAACGTCAACAAGGTGGCCTCAGCCGTCAAGCTCGAGCACCTTCCCACCGGCATAACCGTCTCGATGCGTGATGAGAAGTCGCAGCACAAGAACCGCGCCAAGGCCAGGCGGATACTGTCGGCCCGCGTAGTGGAGCATCTCCACAGCCAACAGCAGGCCGCCGAGGACGCCGCCCGGAAGGCGATGATCGGCTCCGGCGACCGCTCGCAGCGGGTGCGGACATACAACTTCCCGCAGAACCGCTGCACCGACCACCGGCTCAAGGGCGAAGGGCAGGAAGGCGCCAACTTCAACCTCGAAAGGGTCATCGCCGGCGACTTGGATCCTGTTATCGAGGCGCTGATTGCCCGCGACAAGGCCGAGCGGCTCGCGCAGTTCGCCTGATACCCCTCACGACAGTTGAATGCTCCTAGGGGTATTACCTCGGCCGCCGCGAAAACACACAAACAGACCGGGCCGTCGCGCTAAGGGGGTAGTTGGCGGTTCGCGGCTCGCAAGTCGCGACTCGACAGAGTCCTATTCGAGGATTTCGAGCAGCCGTTCCGTGAGGACGATGTGCTTGCGCTTCTGCCGACGGACCTGGTCTATCCGCTCGCGCTCTTTGGCGTCGGATACATAGCCCGCCAGTTGGGCGTACACCTGCTCGGCCTCCCGCTGATCGGCCAGCAGGCCTTCGATCTGCTCGCGTAGCATTGCCTGTTCAAGCACGGCCGCCGTCCTTCACATACTTGCCGGCGATTTGTGCCGCCTGGTCGCGGTGCAGGTTGGTTTCGTTCCGCAGTGCCGAGATAATCGCGTACACCTCGGCCCGCTGTTCGGGGTCGAAACACTCTGCGTGCGCGATCTCATCGGCCGCGGCGTCCAGGGCGGCGGCAAGCCGATCCTCGATGGCCGCCAAGTCCGACAAATTTCTATTTCCCGAAGTGTTCAAATCGGTCACAACCTTGCCTCAATGCCGACGGCGCAAAAAAGGACATGTCCCTTATTCTCATTATCCCGCGCGGCGGCCTCCGATGCAAGAGCGTTACCGACAAAATCCGGCGAAAACGCATCCGACGCCGAAGCGGGAAACCGGCCCGGCATACCCCCAAAAAAGGCAGGCCCGCCGGCTTTGACGGGCCTGCTTTGGGCAGAAGCTGTCCGCTGCGCGGGTAAATGCCCGGGACTGGATTCGAACCAGCACGGGGTATAATGCCCCATCAGGCCCTCAACCTGACGCGTCTGCCAATTCCGCCACCCGGGCGAGCATTCCCGCCCAGAAGCACGATACGCCACCGGCTTTGACCTGTCAAGCACCACGGGTGCTTCATGTGGTCCCCTAGACTTGGCAATTTACCGGACGGGCATTCACGGCCGGGGCGGCCGTGCCGCACACCGCTCGGACGTTCAGAACTCACGCAGCAGTTCCAGCAGTTTGCGGTCCAGTTGGTGGCCGCGGAACGGCTCGTAGTCCGCATCGTCGCGGCCGGAGTCCAGCACGCCGAACGGACCGCGGAGGTTCCACAAGGCCCAGCCGATGCCGTGCGAGGTGAGTATCTCCAGCACGTCGCGGAACCACCGCAGGAACACATCGTGCGGCGTGCGGTTGTAGCAGCCGCCCTCGCCGCAGTGGGCGCCGACGCCGGAGTCGATCAACTCCCCCCACGGCCGATAAAAATCCTCCAGCGTGGAGCGGTCCCAGGTTTTCCCGTAGTAGCCGACAGCGCCCGGCCAGGTCGGTTCCGGCCAGCGGCCGCCGTCAACCCAGCGGGCCTTATAGTGGCTGACTCCGAGTGGATGGTAGCCCCGGCAGCTCTGGGCAGCGCCGGTGTCGGCCAGTTCCGGGCAGGCCAGTCGCCCGGCGGCCAGCCCGTCGATGATGATAAGCCGGTCGGGATCGATTCCGTGGATGCGCTCGATGGCGGTTCGCATGACCCGCTCGTGGTCGTCGCGGCTCATGCGGGGGTCGTCCGGCTCGGGCGGTTCGTTGATAAGGTTGAAGCTTATTCCCCGCGGGTCTCGTCCCTGGTATCGCTCGGCCATCAGCTCCCAGTGCCGGCAGAATAATTCCAGGGCGTCATCGTCGGTCCACAGGTTGCCCGGCTCGCCGACGCGTTTGTTGATGCAGTAGCCCGGGGCATGGTGGAAATTCACACTCACGTGCAGATCGCGCGAGCGGCCGAGGTCAACGGCCCGGTCAAGCTCGACAAGTGCCGACTCCTCCAGGTCTGATTTCGGATCTTCTGGGTCTTTCAGCCAGAGCCGATAGCACAGCGGCAGGCGGACGAAATCAAAACCCCACTCGGCGATGAGGTCGAAGTCGGATTCGGCGAAACCATCGCACCTGCGACGGCTGAACATGCCGAGCAGGTTGAAGCCCCGCCAGCGGGGAAGGTCATTTGGGCGTCGCGTGTTTGTGTTGTCGCTCAAGGGGGAATCCTTCCGGAAACCTCGAGATACGGAACTCGGCATCCGAAGCAAAACCTAAGCCCCAAATTCATAAGATGTTGCGCCTCCGGCGCCGATCTGAAGACACACGCGGTTCCTGACATTGAACGTTTGGGCTTCGCTATTGTCGGGTGCTTGGTGCTTCGTGATTATCTGTTTTTCGTGCTTTTACCCGCGGCTGCGCTTCAGTCTATTTCCGACAGCGCCATGCCCAGGATGCCCTTGGCCAGTTCGTTAAGCGCGTCAAAGTCACCCTTGAAATGAATGGTCCTGTGTGAGTGGGTTATCGCCTCCCCGCCTTCCAGTTCGGCCGCGGGCGATGATGTTTCGATCTCGTAGAACGGTCCCATCGGCTCCTCGCCCGGCGCCGGAGGCCCGTCGTTGTAGCTGTTGATGACGTCCCCGGCGTAGGGGTCGTCCTGTATCTTCCAGAGACTGTTGACATAAGGCAGATCCGAGGCGTTATCGGGCAGGTTGAACTGCACCACTGTCAACACGCCTGCGTCGGGGTCGTAGCTTCCGAGTACGTCTTTGGCGCGTCGGGGGGCGATGCCTATTTTGCTGCGGAACTCTCCGTCGCAGGTGAACAGCACGTGGCCGTCGGTGGTGCGGCAACGGTCGGGTGGAAGCTCGCCGAAATAGTCGGTCGTCACCCCGTCGGACGGCTCGGCCGGGGAACCGGCCAGGGGCACGATGACTTTTCCGCGCGGCAGGGGTCTGAACTGCCCGACTATCCAGATGCTCAAAAGGCCGGTCTCGCGCTTCCACGGGCTGTCACCGGCGTTGATGAGCGTGTTGACCGACTCGAACGCAACGGTCGAGACGTCTTTCGGGGTCCGCGCCAGCAGATGCGAGATGCGGTCATCGTCGAGCACGTGGATCGTTCTGTGAACGTCGCAGGCGAAGGTCGTACCGCCGTAGTTCGCTACCTCAAACCGCCTGGCCATTTCAACATGATCCGGCTTGGCCGAGACGACCTCGAAGGCGCCGGAGTTGAACCCCGGCGGCGTGCGCCAGTGGTCCAGGTCGAACGGCTCGCCGTCGCGGAACCACAGCCCGAACTGTCCCGCCTCCGGTCCGAGCCAGAAGCGGTCCTCGCCGCCGTAGTTGTTGAAATGCTCGTCTTCGGCGCCGGAGGCGATAAACCGTTCGTTGATCCAGCCGAAGCTGTCGCCGTCGTCGCCGGCGAGCGTGGAGGTCATCACCCGGCCCTGGAAGGCGGGCGCCACGGCCGCGGCGGCTCCCGACGGTCCGGTAAGCTCGACCACCTCCGCGTGTTGTTTGAGAAATGCCACATCGTCGGCATAGGTCCTGCCGGGCATGTCGGTTTCCTTTCGTTCGAGGCCGGGATAAGGGCTTTCCCGTGCGGCAAGCATTTATCACAAATGAGGCCACCGGACAACCCTTTGGCGGCCGGCGTCGTAAGACAGATAATGGCGGTGTGAATTTTGAAGTCCCGCTGGCCGATTAGTAGGATGGCGGCCGGGTTGCCCGCGCGGGTTGAATGGCGGACGCCCGGTAAATAGAATGTACTGAGGCGTAAGAGCCGATCGTGGCTTACGCCGCAACAGGATATACACCGCCGGCCGCACAGGCCTGCCAAACGCTCCGGAAGCGGGCAAATACTTACAGGAAACCGCGATGTTCGAAAGATTTACAGAACGCGCACGCAAGGTGATGGCCCTGGCCAACCAGGAGGCCCAGCGGTTCAATCACGAGTATATCGGTACCGAACACATCCTCCTTGGTCTGGTCAAGGAGGGTTCCGGCGTCGGCGCGAACGTGCTGAAGAACCTCGGCGTGGACCTGCACAAGGTCCGGCTGGAGGTCGAGAAGCTCGTCAAGGCCGGCCCGGACATGGTCACCATGGGCAAGCTCCCGCAGACCCCGCGGGCCAAAAAGGTGATCGAATACGCCATAGAGGAGGCGCGCAACCTCAACCATAACTATGTCGGTACGGAGCACCTGCTGCTGGGGCTTCTGCGCGAGCAGGACGGCGTGGCCGCCCAGGTGCTTATCAACCTCGGGCTTAAGCTCGAGGAGGTCCGCGAAGAGGTGCTCAATCTGCTCGGCGCCGGCGTCGAGCCGGAAGAGGCGACCGCGGGCATGGGCGGCGACCCTTCGCAGCGCCGAGGCAAGAGCAAGACTCCGGCGCTGGACAACTTCGGCCGGGACCTGACCGAGCTTGCCCGCGAGGGACAGCTTGACCCGGTAATCGGCAGGATGAACGAGATAGAGCGGGTCACGCAGGTCCTCTGCCGCCGGACCAAGAACAACCCCGTGCTGCTCGGCGAGGCGGGTGTCGGTAAGACCGCGATTGTCGAGGGCCTGGCCCAGAAGATCGTGGACAACGACGTGCCTGAACTGCTGCACGACAGGCGCATCGTGGCGCTGGACCTGGCAATGATGGTCGCCGGCACCAAGTATCGCGGCCAGTTTGAGGAGCGGATAAAGGCGGTGATGAATGAGGTCCGCCGAGCCCGCAACGTGATACTGTTCATCGACGAGATGCACACGCTGGTCGGCGCCGGCGGCGCCGAGGGCGCCATCGACGCGGCCAACGTGCTCAAGCCATCGCTTTCACGCGGCGAGCTGCAGTGCATCGGTGCGACCACGATGGACGAGTACCGCAAGCACATAGAGAAGGACGGCGCGCTTGAGCGCCGTTTCCAGACCATCATCGTCAACCCGCCGACCGACGAGCAGACGCTGGAGATCCTTCGTGGGCTGCGCGACCGCTACGAGGCCCACCACCGCGTGCATATTGACGAGCTTGCCCTGAGGCGCGCGGTAGAGCTTTCCAGCAGGTACATCACCGGTCGAGTCCAGCCGGACAAGGCCATCGACGTTATTGACGAGTCGGGCGCGCGGGTGCGGCTGAAGACCATGACCAAGCCGCCGGACCTGGCGTCGCTGGAAGCCGAGATGCAGAAGCTTCAGGCCGAGAAGGACGAGGCCGTCAAGAACGCCGACTACGAGCGGGCCGCCGATGTGCGCGACCAGATCGAGCAGCTTCGCAGACAGAAGGAAGAAAAGCAGAGCGAATGGCAGAAGCAGGCCCGCGAGGTTGACGGTGCGGTTGACGAGGAGGTCGTCGCCGAGGTGGTCAGCAAGATGACCGGCGTGCCTCTGACCCGGCTGGAGAAGGAAGAGGCCCAGCGCCTGCTGGAGCTGGAGAAGGAGCTTCACAAGCGTGTGGTCAGCCAGGACGAGGCGATCAAGGCCGTTTCAAAGAGCATCCGGCGCGCCCGTAGCGGCCTGAAGGACCCTCGCAGACCGATGGGCAGCTTCATCTTCGCCGGGCCCAGCGGTGTCGGCAAGACGCTGCTGAGCAAGGCGCTGGCCGAGTTCATGTTCGGCGACGAAGAGGCGCTGATGCAGATCGACATGTCGGAGTACATGGAGAAGCACAACGTCTCGCGTCTGGTCGGCGCTCCTCCGGGATACGTCGGGTATGAGGAAGGCGGCCAGCTTACCGAGAGCATCCGACGCCGCCCCTACGCGGTGTTGCTGCTGGATGAGATCGAGAAGGCGCACCCGGACGTGTTCAACATGCTCCTTCAGATAATGGAGGAGGGGCACCTGACCGATTCGTTCGGCCGGCGGGTGGATTTCCGCAACGCGGTCATCATCATGACCACGAATATCGGCGCCGACATGATCAAGAGCGGTGGCGGGTTCGGTTTCGGCCGGCGCGACGAGGAAGCCAGCTACGAGAAGATGAAGGAGATGCTCACCAAGGAGGTCGAGCGTCACTTCCGGCCGGAGTTCCTGAACCGGCTCGATGATGTGATCGTCTTCCAGACGTTGAACCGAGAAGACCTCAAGACCATCATCGACTTCGAGCTGCGGAAGGTCCGCGAACGCCTCGCCACCGAGCACGATCTGGAGCTGGAGTTGACCGACGGCGCCAAGGAGTTCCTCATCGAGAAGGGCTACAACCCGGACTTCGGTGCCCGACCGCTGCGACGGGCCATCGAGCATCACGTGGAAGACCCGATCAGTGAGGAAATCCTCCGCGGCGGATACGCCGACAAGGCCAAGGTCGTTGTATCGGTCAAGGAAGAGGACGAAGATAAGCACCTGTACTTCGAGGGCGTCGGTAAGAAATCAGACGAGGACGAGACCGACGACTCCAAAAAGGTCAAGCAGCTTCACGAGACCACCTGAGCAGTCCGCGGCAGCGCGTGGGCAAGTCGGATGCCGAGCGACAGCGGCTTGCCCACGCGGTCTGTC
>PUND01000070.1 GCA_003551645.1 Phycisphaerae bacterium
TTCTTGTGTTGTGCTATATGCAGTAGTCCGGGGTCTCGCTTGCCGAGTGGTTCTCGTCCACAAGCTCTTTCAGCGTGGTGGAGTCGTACACATCGGCGACCGCCCGGGAGGCACGCTCCCAAAGGCCCAAAAAGGCGCAGCCGCCGTACAGCGGACACTCCCTGCTTCCGCCTTCTCCGAGGCATCTGACCGGGTTGAGCGGTCCGTCCACGAAGCGTATTACCTCGCCGACGGTTACCTCGCCCGGGTCGCGGGCGAGCATGTACCCGCCGTGGACACCCCGGCGCGACTCGACGTAGCCGGCCTTTTTCAACTCCGCGAGGATCAATTCGAGGAATCTGCCGGGAATCGCCTGCTCCCTGGCGATCTCGCCGATTGGCACCGGGCCTTGGCCGGCTCGTCTGGCAAGCTCGAATAATCCTCGAAGAGCGTATTGGCATTTCTGCGACAGATTCATAGTATCTCCTGAAAGAACAGTGCATCCATCGGGATACTAGAGTTATACGCAGGATTTGTCAAGCAGTTCAACCGGTCATTTTGCGGATTCGGGCAGGCGTGTATAAACAACTACAAGATATAGCGTTACATACAGCACCAAAACGATAGACAACCCGGAGAACTCGACGTTTCCGGGGTTATCCTCCGAGTTGAGCGGGAAGATCCAGTATTGCCGGCGGCTGCTGCGGCGGCTCGGCGGCATGATGGCTGTTACGTCGGGGGGGCAATTCACCGCTGCTTGACCTGGCGGCCTGGCCGGAGGGAATCAAGACCGGCGGGGAGCTTTTCGCCGCCGAGAGTGCTGTCGTTGCTCCGGTCGCCCTTCGGGCTTCCTCCGCAACAGCAGCCGGAGCGTTATACATGCCGACGGTTCCACCTTATTCCGGGCCTGAGTCTGTCCAGCGCATGGGGACAAGCTGACTCCGAACGGCGGATTACAGCGGCGTTTGCGGGTTGCCGAGCGTGGTTTACCCTCTTGTGTGCGTCATGTGCATAGGATAACAAGCGACGCCGCCGGTCTTGCCGGCGGAAAGCCGATGACCGAAAGGAGACCTCCGTGGACATTGCTGAAAGACTGCGAGAGCTTGCCCGCAACCTTTACTGGACCTGGCGGCCGGAGCTGATCGAGATATTCCGCGATCTCGACCCGGACCTGTTCCGCCGGACCAACCACAATCCGGTGGAGTTTCTGTCGCAACTGGAGGCCGAGACGCTCCAGCAGCGGGCGTGGGAGCTTGCCCTCGAGGCGCGCATCAGTCGAGCTTTCCACCAGATGCACGCCTATCTGGAGGCCCGCGACACCTGGGCGCACACCCACGCCGCCCCGTTGCGGGTGCATCCGGTTGCGTACTTTTCCGCGGAGTTCGGGCTGCACGAGTCGCTGCCGATATACTCCGGCGGTCTGGGCGTGCTGGCCGGGGACCACATCAAGGCCGCCAGCGATCTGGGGCTGCCGCTGGTAGGTGTGGGACTGTTCTACGCTAAGGGGTACTTCCACCAGCGACTGGACGAGAACGGCAGCCAGCGGGAGGAGTATTTCTCGGCCAACGTTGATGAGCTTCCGCTGGACCGGGCGACCGACGCCGACGGCAACCGGATCCACGTGCGGGTCGAATGCGGCGACGAGACCATCTGTGCCGGCGTCCGGACCGCCCGCGTGGGCCGATGCCGCCTGATACTGCTGGACACGCAGGTCGAAGAAAACGATCAGCGCCACCGCGACCTCACGGACCGACTCTACGAGTCCGACCCCGAGATGCGGCTTCGCCAGGAGCTTCTTCTGGGCGTCGGCGGGCTTCGGGCGCTGGAAGCGATGGGCATCGAGCCGGGCGCCATCCACATGAACGAGGGCCACAGCGCACTGGCGGTCCTGGAGATGGCCCGGTGCGTGATGTTGCGCGACGGCCGAAGCTTCCACGAGGTCGCCGAACAGATCGCCCAGAGGTGCGTGTTCACCACCCACACGCCCGTAGAAGCCGGCCACGACCGCTTCGAGCCGGGCCTGTTCGCCCACAATCTGCGCCCGCTCCGCGAGCAGCTGGGACTGGACGAACGTGAGATGCTATCCCTGGGGCGGGTCAACGCCGACGACGAAGAAGAACCCTTCTGCATGACGGTCCTGGCGCTGAAGATGTCCCGGTCGCGCAACGGCGTTTCCGCCCGTCACGGCCGGCTCAGCAGGGCGATGTGGCGGCGGCTCTGGCCGGACCTGCCGGAATCGTCCGTGCCTATAGGGCACATCACCAACGGCGTGCACGTATCGAGCTGGCTGGCGATACCGCTTGGTCAACTCTACACGCAACTGGGCTGCAACTGGTACGAAAAGCTGCACGAGCCGAGCACCTGGGGCGCTATCGACGAGATCGACGAGGTCGAGTTCTGGGAGCAGCAGCAACTGCTCAAGGCGCGTCTGGTGGACTTCGTGGACCGGCGCCTGCGCCAGCAGCGGCACAGACGCGGGGAGTCCGACGGCCCGACGCGCCTGCGGACCGATGTGCTGACCATCGGCTTCGCTCGCAGGTTCGCGCCTTACAAACGGGCCAATCTGCTGCTGGACGACCCGGAGCGTCTCGACCGGCTGGTCAATAACCCGGACAGGCCCGTGCAGATAATCTTCGCCGGAAAGGCCCACCCCGCCGACGAAACCGGCAAGGAGCTTATCAGGCGGGTCTTCGAGGTGACGCGGGATGAGCGTTTCGCCGGCAAAATCGTATTCATCGAGAACCACGACATAAACGTATCGAGGCACCTGGTCCAGGGCGTGGAGCTTTGGCTGAACATTCCGCGCCGCCCTCTGGAGGCCTGCGGAACCAGCGGCCAGAAGACGGTACTCAACGGCGGACTGAACCTCTCGACGCTGGACGGCTGGTGGGCGGAGGCGTACGACGGAACGAACGGGTTCGCGGTCGGCTCCGGCGGCGAGCACTCCGACGCCGGCAAACAGGACCAGGCGGACCGCGATGCGCTGTACCGCGTGCTCACCGAGCAAGTCGTGCCGATGTACTACGACCGCGGCACCAACGGCGTGCCAAGCGGATGGGTGGCCGCTCAGCGTGCGGCCATACGCTCACTGCCCTGGCGGTTCAGCGCCCGGAGGATGGTCATCGACTACGTGAACTGCTGCTACCTGCCGGCCGCCGGCGTCGCCACGCGCGGCTTCCCCACGCGCGGCTTCCCGTTCTGACGGCTCAGGCGGCGGGAACAGCCGGTTATTCCGGCTCGGCCAGGTCCGGATTGAGCCAGCGTCCGCAGCGCGGACAGCGCACCCGCGAGACGGGACCGGCCTCGGACTCGAAGACCTCCTCGGCTATAGCGTCCTCGGACGACACATCGTCAATGTCGTCGGGATCCGTCGTCGGGGCGACTCCCGAAACCTTACCGCAAGTCGGACAGTGCAGGACAAACCGCTCACCGGTCACGTGTGACTCCTTCCTGGCATCGCGCACAAAAAGGGCGCAAGCACATCAAGCGGGATGGTTACAGGGTATTCTAGCCCTCCGACCGTAAACATCAAGGCCGAGCCGCATATTGCGGATTGCGGATTTCTGGATATCACTGTCCTTCGCGAAAAGGTTACCTATGCCGGTAGCCGCGTTGCTCCCGAAACCGGCGCATCGACCTTTGACCTCCGATTTCAATAGTTGAGCCGCGGCGTGCTCGAATCCGCAATCCGCAATCGTCCGCGTCAGTTCTCCGACTTCAGCGGCCTGGACATCAGGTCTTCGATCGCCTCCGACGGCGCCCTTGAGTCGAAAATGACGGCGTGAACCGCCTCGGTGATGGGCATCTCGACGCGGCATTTCCTGGCAAGCTCCACCACGCTGGCGGTCGTCGCGACCCCCTCGACCACCGACTCCGTCGCCGACAGCGCCTCATCGACGCTCCTGCCCCGCCCTATCGCCTCACCGAACGAGCGGTTTCGCCCGATGGGGGAAAAGCAGGTCGTCACCAGGTCGCCCATGCCGGCAAGCCCGGCGAAGGTCTCGGCCCTTCCGCCCAGCTCGGCTCCGAGGCGGGTGATCTCCACCACGCCGCGGGTCAGCAGCGCCGCCTTGGCGTTGCAGCCGGCTTCCATACCGTCGAGTATTCCCGCGGCGATCGCGATTACGTTTTTGCTCGCCCCGGCCGCCTCCACGCCGACCAGGTCCGGGTTGGTGTACACGCGGAAATACGGCCGGGTGAAAAGCACCTGCAGGTCCTCGGCGAAGTGCTCATCGGCGGACGCCGCTACCACCGTCGCCGGCAGGCGCCTCGCTACCTCCGGGGCGATGCACGGCCCGGACAGCGCCGCGACGGACCGGCCGTCGCCCAGGACGTCGGTGATAATCCCCGTCGGGCTGAGCAACGTGCGGTTCTCGATACCCTTAGCGACCGAGCATATCCCCAGCGACGCCGGGCAGTGCTCGCCCAGACGTTGCCAGACGCCGCGCATGAACTGCGTTGGAACGGCCGAGACCGCCAGGTCCGCCCCGTCGAAGACGCCCCGGTCCTCGCCGGTCGGCTCGACGGCATCGGGCAGCTCGAAGCCGGGCAGAAAACGTCGGTTCTCGCGCAGGCGGCGCATCTCATCGGCCGCCGCGGGAAAAGCCGACCAAAGCCGAACCCGGCAACCGTTCTCCGCAAGCATGAGGGCGCAGGTGGTGCCCATGGCGCCGTCGCCGATTATGGTGATCTGTCGGCTCATAGTCGCGCAAGCGTATCGACAGGCGGGGGCCAAGTCCAGCGCATGTAACCTGGTTGCCGCCCGCCTTGCTCGTAACAAGCCACGGGACCCGTTGTGCGCGGGCGGCGAAAGCGTACAATGCCATACTTCGCGATAAACGATGGAGGTTACGCCGTGAGCGAAAAGTTTTTTACCGGTCAACTGCCCAACGGGATAACTCTTCTGGGTCAGCGGATGGAGCATGTTACTTCGGCCTCGCTGGCCGTGGTCACGCCGGCGGGGTCGTCGCGCGACCCGGACGATGCGGCCGGGGCCGCCGCCGTCGCCCGGGAGTGGATGCTCCGCGGCGCCGGCGACCGCGACACCCGACAACTCAACGAGGCCCTGGACGCGCTGGGTTGCGGACACAGCGAAGACATCCACAGCGAACACATGGTCATATCCGCAGGGCAGATAGGACGGAATCTGCCCGATGTGCTGGGCATCATTGCGGACATACTTCGCCGACCCCGGCTGAGCGACGACGGGTTCGAGCCGTCCCGCGAACTGACGCTTCAGGACCTGACCTCGCTGGAGGATGAGCCGATCCGCAAGTGCTTCACGCTGGTGCGCGAGCGGTTCTATCCGCATCCGCTGGGCAGGTGTCCCTACGGCGACAAGGATACGCTGCAATCCCTGACGCCCGACTCCGTCCGCGAGCACTTCCGGCGGCATGTCGTGCCGGAAGGGACCATCATAGCCGTGGCCGGGGACATCGACTGGAACGCCTTCGCGGAACTGGCCGAGAAGCACTTCGGCGACTGGTCCGCCGACGCGCCGCCTTCAGTGCCGACCGGAGCCGCCGCGAATGGCGCCACGCACATACCCAAGCAGACCGCCCAGGCGCACATCGCCCTTGCCCACCGCAGCGCGACGGTCTCCGACCCCCAATACTACGCCGCCAGGGTCGCCGAGGCGGTGCTGTCCGGCGGGATGAGCAGCCGACTGTTCACCGAGGTCCGCGAGAAGCGCGGCCTGGTGTACCACGTATCCGCGCGCTACCACGGGCTGAAGGACCACGCCGGCATATTCACCTACGCCGGTACGACGCCCGAAAA
>PUND01000136.1 GCA_003551645.1 Phycisphaerae bacterium
AAAAACGCAGATTGTGGATGCTCACCAGTGAAGGCCCGAGCATTTCCTCGGCGGCGAACAGGTGCCGCAGCGCCCCGCGGGAATAGTGCCGGCAGGTGAAGCAGTCACAGTCGGCCTCCAGTGGGGCGGTGTCGTCGGCGAAGCGGGCGTTCCGCAACCGCAGCCGGCCGGAGAAGGTGAAGGCCTGGGCGTTGCGGCCGTTGCGCGTCGGTAGCACGCAGTCGAACATATCCACGCCCCGCATCACCGCGGCTAGTATATCCTTCGGCTCGCCGACGCCCATGAGGTACCGCGGGCGGTCCGGCGGAAACTGCCGGTCGGCGGCGTCGAGCACACCGCACATAGCGTCGTGGCCTTCGCCTACGGACAGGCCTCCAATGGCGTAGCCGGGCAGGTCGAGCTTCACCAGTTCGCTTGCGCTTCGGTCACGAAGCTCCGGATAAACGCCTCCCTGCTGGATGCCGAAAAGGGCCTGGGCGTCCATGTCGCCGGTTTCCCAGGCGGCTTTGCACCTGGCGGCCCAGTCGATGCTGCGAGTGACGGCCGTGGCGGCGTGCTCTTCGGTGGCTCCGGCCGGCGGGCACTCGTCCAGTTGCATTATTATGTCCGCGCCGACTTTCCGCTGGATATCGACCGCTCGTTCCGGCGTCAGTTCGACTTTCTCACCGTCGATATGCGAGCGGAATACCACGCCGTCGTCGGTAAGCTCCCTGCGGTGGGCGAGCGAGAACACTTGATATCCGCCGCTGTCGGTCAGCAGCGGGCCGTCCCAGGCCATTATCGCGTGCAGCCCGCCCAGCCGGGCGACAGTATCCGCGCCGGGCCGGAGCATGAGGTGATAGGTATTGCCCAGAAGCATCCGCACGCCCGCGGCGCGCAGGTGATCGGGTGTTACACCCTTGACGCTGCCGGCGGTGCCGACCGGCATGAATACCGGCGTGGCGATCTCGCCGTGCGGCGTGGCCAGGCGGCCTGTACGGGCCTTGCCGCAGGTTTTCTCGACTCTAAAGCCAAGCACGATCGAGAGCATACGTCCGCATCCGCGCCCGGCCAAGCCGAAATGCCCCCCGGAGCGCCCGCGTATTCCAGTCAGAAGCTCACAGGCCCGGACAGTGACACCTCCTGTTTCCCCTTTCCCTGTGCATCGCGCGCTATTCGCCGCGTGTCCCGGCTATCGCAAGGCAGCGACGGAGCAACGGCTCCATATCCTCCAGCGGCATCTGGCAGGCGGCATCTGATTTTGCCTTTGTCGGCTCGGGGTGGGTCTCGACGAAAAGCGCATCCGCGCCCACGGCCACGGCCGCCGCCGCCAGCACAGGCGCTAACTCACCCTCGCCGCCGGAGGCCGAGCCGAGCGCTGCCGGCTCCTGGACAGAGTGCGTCGCGTCGAACACCACCGGCGCGAACCGCCTCATCCGAGGTACCCCCCGGAAGTCGGTCACCAGGCGGTTGTACCCGAAACACGTTCCCCGCTCGGTAACCGAGACGTTCCGTCCGCCTGCGGCGCGGACCTTTTCGACCGCGCCGGCCATGTCCCACGGGGCCATGAACTGACCCTTCTTTATGTTCACCGCGCGGGCATCTCTGCCGGCCGCGGTCAGCAGGTCCGTCTGACGACACAGAAAGGCCGGGATCTGCACGCAATCGACCGCCTCGGCGACCGGCGCCACCTGGGGCGTCTCGTGCACGTCGGTCAGCACCGGACAGCCCACCTCCTCGCGAACCTCGGCGAACCAGTCCAGTGCCTTCTGCAGCCCCGGCCCGCGGAAGCCATCGGCGCTGGAGCGGTTGGCCTTGTCGTAGCTGGCCTTGAACACATATCCGATATCGAGCTTGCTGCACAGATCGGCCATCCGCCGCGAAATTTGCAGGCAAAGCTCGCGGCTCTCGGCCAGGCACGGGCCGGCTATAAGCGCCAGTCGCCCGGCACCTATCTCGATATCTCCGATAGCGCAGACTTCCGGGTTCATATGGACAACTCTCCTATCCACGACCAGTTTTGCCACCATGGGGTGCGGGTGGGTATGAACAGTTTAATTCGTCGCGGCGCGACTGATATATCCAGCGGGGTACCTGGACCGACGTCTCCGTCAACCTGGCTGGGTTCCGTCCGGTCGCTTTCGATTCGCACCCCGCGGACTCGCTTGTATATGACGTTGCCCTTAAGGGGATGCCTGCGCAACAGCGTCCAGGCCGCGTGGAGCACCAGCGCGGAATGCTCATGGCAGGAAAATATCACCAGGTCCAGCAGCCCGTCGTCAAAGACGGCGTCTCGGCAGATTCGTAGTCCGACCGCGTAGCGGGAGATGTTTCCGACGAACACCAGCCCGCGGTCGTGGAACAGCTCTTCATCGTCGGCAGTCACGCGCAGTCGGGGGAAACGGTGTTCCCAGAAGGTTCTCCAGACCGGCCAGAAATAGCTCAGGTGGGAGATGTGCCCGGTCCGCGCGGCCGAGAGGCGGCGGACGACCTCGCCGTCGAACCCCACGCCGATAATGAGCAGGAAGCTGCGTCCGTTGACCAGGCCCACGTCGCACTCGGCGACCTGCCAGTCCTGGAGCACCTCGGCGAGCTGCCTCGGCTCCGACGGCATGCGCAACTCCTTGGCAAGCAGATTTTCCGTACCGGCCGGGCAGACCAGCAGGGGGACATCGCTTCCGGCAAGCCCCTCGGCGACCTCGTGGGCCGTGCCATCTCCGCCCCAGACAATCACCGCCGAGGCGGTATTGCTGATAGCGCGTGCGTAATCCGTGGCGTCGCCTGGCGCGCGAGTAGTGTGTTCGTTAACTGCCAGCCCGGCCCGGCTTAGTTCCTGCCGGAAGGCGTTGAGCATATACTTATGCCCGCCGTATCCGCTGCGGGGGTTGACAACCAGGTGTATTGGATGGCTCTTGTCTGTGGCGGTCATTGTTGTTATCTTGCCGGTCGGCCTCGGGGCGAATTGAAGCCGTTCGACGTTTCGCTATAATAGCGAGTTTGGAACGCCCGGCCAATCGGTCACACAGGCACACAGATTAAATATCGGCATCAGGAGCGAACAGATGGAACAGTCGCCGTCCGACACTATTGAACAGATTGCCGCCCGCGACTCGTGGTCCGCCGAGGACCACAGGGAGTTGATGTCGCAGTTGTTCGGGGCCACCGGCGCCTCGGATACCTTCCGTGCGGCGGTCAGGCGGATGGAGCAGGACAACCCCGACGCCGGCGGGGCGGCCGCTTTGAAGATCGGCATCGCGCGATACATGCTGGGTCGGCCGGAATCGGCGCTGGATGCGCTGGCCGCCGGCACCGACAACAAGGACAGGCGATATTTTCAGGGCCAGTGCCACAAGCTGCTGGGCCGGTACGACCGGGCGGCCGAGCAGTTTCGCATGGCCGCCGATCGCGGATGGGATTCCGGTGAGATAGAGCTTCGCCTCTGCGAGCTTGACGCACTTTCCGGAAATATGGAACAGGCGCGGAAGACGCTTGATAAGCTGGCCGGCAAACAGGCCGACAACGCCGACTATCACTACGTCCGCGGGCTGACCGAGGAGCTTTCCGGCGATGGTGAGTCGGCCGTGGCTGCTTATGAACGTGCAAGAGAGATTGAGCCGGATCATCCCGCCGCGACTTTCCGACTGGCCTATTACCACGACCTGCACGGCCAGGACGATCTGGCGATGGAACTGTATGAAGAGTGCACCTCCGGCCCGCCGATTCACGCAAGTGCTTTGCTGAACCTATCGGTGTTGTATGAGGACGCCGGCAGGTATGACGAGGCGGCATACTGCCTGAGAAGACTGCTGGCGGCCAACCCCTCCAATGCCCGCGCACGGCTGTTCCTGCGGGACGCCGAGGCCTCCAAGACCATGTACTATGACGAGGACCAGGCGAAGCGCATAGCCAAGCGAAACGCCGTGCTCGATATCCCGGTGACCGACTTCGAGCTGTCGGTCAGGGCCAGGAACTGCCTCAAGAAGATGAATATCCGCACGCTCGGTGACCTTGTGCGAACCTCGGAAGCGGAACTGCTGGCCTACAAGAACTTCGGCGAGACTTCGCTGAAGGAGATAAAGGACATGCTGGCCGGTAAGGGGCTGCGACTGGGCATGGAGCTTGAAGAGGAGCAGGCGGAGCTTGAATCGGGCGAGGATGCCGAGAGAATCGAGCTTACCTTCTCCAGCCAGGGGAGCGACCAGGGCGTAAGGGCTACACCGATAGAAGGCGTAGAGTTTTCGGTACGCGCCCATCGGGCGATTGAGGCGCTGGATGTTAAGACACTTGGCGATCTGGCGGACAAGACAGAGTCGGAGCTTCTGGCGTGCAAGAACTTCGGGCAGACCAGCTTGATAGAGGTCAAACAACGACTGGCCGAGTACGGGTTAGAGCTGCGTGAAGTAAGCTAAAATCCAAAGGCGGCGATACCCCGGACTCGCCGAGGGACCGGCGAGGAAATGAAATCACTACGATA
Source organism: Phycisphaerae bacterium (assembly GCA_003551645.1). Lineage (GTDB taxonomy): Bacteria > Planctomycetota > Phycisphaerae > SM23-33 > SM23-33 > PUND01. Next base: position 4,454 of record PUND01000136.1, read on the forward strand.
TGGCCGATGGAGACGGCTGGCGGCGGGTTGGCCGGCGGTGGGCTTGGCGCTGGCGACGGCATGTGTGGCCGGGGCGCTACTTAGCTGCGGGCGCGAACAACCGGAAATCAGGGAAGAACCGGCAAAGGCGGCGGACGTTCCCACCGTCCGCATCCGGCTGCCGGTGGACAATCCCGTCGAGATTACCACCACACGCGGATACCGCCTGAGTGTGGACGGAGAAGTCGTCAGCAGGTCGAACGCACACCTTGGCGAGACAACCGTCCGGCGCAGCGGCGGCAGGTGGCGGTTCAACTCGATGGAGGTACCAGGCGGGCGAGCAGTGCTGGAGACGGACCTGGGTGGGTTCATCCGGGTCAACGGTGTTCTCTACCGCGGGACCGTACATCTTGTGCCGGAAGGTGGCGATGGTTTCTACGTCGTCAACCACCTGGATATCGAAAGCTACCTCGCCGGAGTCCTGCCAAGGGAGCTTTACGCCAACTGGCACATCGAGGCGTACCGTGCCCAGGCAATCGCCGCCAGGACATACGCCCTGTATCACATGAGCAATCGCGGCTCGGCACACGAGTTCGACTTGGGCGCCACACAGGCCTGGCAGGTTTACGGGGGCTTCTCGGCCGAGAACGAAAGGGCCTGGAAGGCCGTCCGGTCCACCCAAGGCATGGTCGTGGCCCATGGTCCCGAAGGCCGGGAGCAAATCTTTCAGGCGCACTATTCCGCCGCCTGCGGCGGACGCGTCAACCCGGTGGAAGTGCTCTACAGCGCCCCCCAGGGCACACCGATGACAGGCGGGCAGGAATGCAACGATTGCCGGGGCAGCTCTCGATATCGCTGGGACCCGGTTCGCATCAGCAAAAAGGAGATGCACGCGGCGTTGCTGGGAACCTACCGCAGCACCGAGCGGCTTGACGGGATATCGGAGGTGAGGATTACATCACAGACCGACTGGGGGCGGCCTCTTCATATAGAGGTGGCCGACGCTCGCGGCGAGAGCATCCGCATGAGGGCCGAAGACCTGCGGCTGTCGCTGCTTCGCAGCAGAAGCCCCGCGGCGAGGCGGCTTTACTCAATGAACGTACGTATCCGCGATCTGGGCAATGAGATTGAATTCACCGACGGCAGGGGGTTCGGGCACGGTGTCGGGCTTTGTCAGTGGGGCACGCAGGGCAAGGCCGAGGACGGCTGGCAAGCTGAGGAGATAGTGAGGTTCTACTATCGAGGGGCGAAGATATTTCGGGCGTATTAGCAC
>PUND01000049.1 GCA_003551645.1 Phycisphaerae bacterium
CCGGGGGTGTCGGTGGCGGGTGTGACGTCCACCACGACGGCCGCATCCGGCGAGAGGTTGAACACCTGCATCGACGCGCCCACCAGCCCGACCTCTTCCTGTACCGAGCTGCACGCGTAGATTGCGCATCTGGGCTTGTTTTTGGCGGTTTTGGCAAGCCGCAGGACCTCCGCGGCCACCCACGTGCCGGCACGGTTGTCGAAGCCGCGGGCGACGCCGACGTTGTCGTCGAGCATCTCGAAGTCGTCCACGAAGGTCACCGCATCGCCGATATCGACCTTCTTACGCGCCGCATCGCCGTCGGCGGCGCCTATGTCGATAAATATCTCATGCATCTTCGGGACCTTGCGTTCCTTGCCACGTTCCTGAAGATGCACCGGCGTGGTGCCGGTAACGCCTCGAACCACGCCCCGACGGTTGTGGATGTTCACGCGCTTGGCGCTTGTAAGCGCCGGGTCCACGCCGCCTATCCGCTGAAAGTAGATAAAACCCTTATCGTCGATGTGCGTGACCATAAGCCCGATCTCATCGGCGTGCCCGTCGATCATGATCTTGGGGTCACCGTCCGGGTTCAGAATGGCGACAGCGTTTCCGTAGGCGTCTGTGCGGACCTCCTCGGCGTACTGCCGGACGTAGTCGCACCAGACCTTCTGGCCCTGGCCTTCGTGTCCGCTGGGCGAAGGGGTGGTCAGAAGCTCACGGAGAAACTCGAACGATTGCTTTCTCATGGAGGCGTCCTTTCTGGCGGCTTTGCGAAAAAGGTCAAATCAACGGGTCTGGTCGGGCGTCCCGAATGCGACACAGAGAGACAGGGAGCGACTGAGTGCTTTGGAAGAGGGCGTCTTTTTATCTTTCAGATTCCCTATAACTCTGTGTGGCACTCGTAAACGTATCATCTCCGGCCCGGCCCGTCGCTGTTGACGCGGACAAAACTAGCCGATGCCCTCGCCTTACGCAATACCGCGCCGTTTTCGGGGAAAACCCATCGACAGCGCAATGGTCGGGGTATAGGATTTGCCAATCATGGCCAGTCCTTATCTTGAGCGTCGTTACCTTGTCGGTTTCGAAACTCGTCGCCTGCCGCACATCTTCACCGACGTACTGGTGATAGGCGCCGGGGCGGCGGGCCTGCGCGCCGCGATAGAGGCCGCCGACGGCGGCGCCGAGGTAATAGTCACGACCAAGGGCGAGTTGGCCGAGACCAACACATACTATGCCCAGGGGGGCATAGCGGCCGTTATCGGTGAAGGCGACTCGGTGGAGGACCACATCGCCGACACACTGGAGGCGGCCGTAGGGCTTGCCGACGAGCCGGTCGTCCACGAGGTGATCTCCGAGGCCCCGGCGCATATCCACGAGCTTGCCGACTGGGGCGTGCCGTTCGACCGCGGCGACGGCGAACTGTTGCTGGGCCGAGAGGGAGGTCACGGCAGAAATCGCATCGTACACGCCTCCGGCGACGCCACCGGAACGGCCCTGGTGGAGGTTCTGCTGACAAGGGCGCGCGAACACCCGTCCGTCAAGCTCTGGGGCCAGTGCTTCGTGCTGGATCTTCTGACCGACCCGCCCGAAGGCGGCGCCGGCAGCGAGTGCGTCGGGGCGATGACCTGGCATCCGCGGTACGGCGTGCAGACCATCCAGGCCGGCAGAACCATACTCGCCGCCGGTGGCGCCGGCATGCTGTGGCGGGAGACCACCAACCCGGCCGTGGCGACCTCCGACGCGATTGCGATGGCCTTTCGTGCCGGCGCCAGTGTCGCGGATGTGGAGATGATGCAGTTCCACCCCACTACGCTCTATATCGCGGGCGCTACACGGTCGCTCATCACCGAGGCCGTCCGCGGCGAGGGTGCTCTGCTAGTGGACCGCAACGGCGAGCCCTTCATGAGCGATTACGACGAAAGGGCCGAGCTGGCCCCGAGGGATATCGTCAGCAGGGCGATTATGGAGCAGATGGCCAAGACGCAATCGACGCATGTTTGCCTCGACGCCCGGGGCATCGGGCGGGACCGTTTTGTTCAGCGGTTCCCGGGTATATCCGAGTTGTGCGAGTCTTTCGGCATAGACCCCGGAACCGACCTGATACCGGTGCATCCGGCGGCCCACTATATGATCGGCGGCGCGCGGGTGAACAGAGACGGACGCACCACGCTGCCGGGCCTGCTGGCCTGCGGAGAGGCCGCCTGCACCGGGCTTCACGGGGCGAATCGGCTGGCGTCGAACTCGCTGTCGGAGGCGCTGGTGTTCGGTAAGCGCTGCGGCCGGACAGCCCTCGCGGAGCTGGCGCAGATGAACGAACGGCTCACCGCCAGGCGGATAAGCTGGTCCAACACGCCCTCCCGCCGGACAGAGCTGGACCTGACCGATGTGCGTAACTCGCTGAGATCGCTTATGTGGCGCAACGCCGGCATCGTCCGCCAGGGCGACCGGCTCGGCGAGACTCTCGAGATTGTAAACTTCTGGGGCAGGTACGTGCTCGACAAGGAGTTCTACAACGACCCGGCCGGCTGGGAGGCCCAGAACATGCTCACTACCGCCTACCTTCTCGCCGAGTGCGCCCTGAGACGAACCGAGACCCGCGGCGTGCACTACCGCAAGGACTTCCCCGATACGGACCCCGCCTGGGCGAGGCATCAGCAGGTCCGCAGGACCGAGTATCAACTGGTAGTGGAATAAGAGGCGAGGCCGCTGATATGCGGCACAACGCGTTCGCACCGGCTCACGGCGGTTATTTCGTCGTCCCTGAAAATGCCGGCTTATGCGGCGGATGAATGCCGGAGGCGGTCATCCCGGGACCCCGTAAGGGGATGATTGAAACCGCTGAACCGAATCTGACCGCCGACATTCGATACACGAAGGTCGCCGGCCACCGACGCGAGGCCGACTGCCACGTTCAAGTGCGTCACAGGGCGAAACCCTCTGTGGAAAAAGCCCGCTGTCCGCGCGCCTTCAGCAATTAGAAGATAGCCCATAACAGCAGCGCCGTGGCCGCCAGTGCCAGCGCGATCCACCACCAGCCGGCGCGGCGTGACGGCTCGTGCGAGCTGAGGATCCACTGACCGCAAAGCGAACATTTTTCGGCATCCTCATAAACCTCCCCCCCGCATAATGGACAGCGGAAGATGTCCGCTGACTCATCCTCGGTGAGGTCGCTGTCGGCAGGCCCCGGCCCGCCGTCGTCCAGTGGTTGGTGTCGTTGATCGCTCACGCCTGCTCCGGCGGTCTGGTCACTCGCTCTCGGCCGGGCCCGGGCTGAACTGCAAATCAAACATCTCCCAGGTGGCCTGGCTGAAAGTCTGACCTATCGGACTGTGAAGGAAGATAACCAGACGGATACTCTCCAGCACGCCGGTCGGCCTCTGTCCGATGGTTTCTATCCGAAGGTCGGCGAGTCCGCCCATGCGCACAATTCCACCACAAGCTGCTGCATCACCCGCCGGGCGTCGTGGCCGGTCTTCATCGACACATCGGCCCGTATCAGCCGACGAAAATCCTCCTGCAGCCCGCTTAGCGGACGCCGCCGCAGCATGTTCGTGTAGGCGCGCGACACCGCCGGCGGCATGTTCGGCATCTCGGCAGAACCGGTCGTGACCATCTGCTGTTTCCATGTCAGGCACCGCCGAAGGTGCCAGGCGAGCTGGCCCAGTACCCGAAATTCCTCGCCACGGGTCGTCATGGACCCCATCAGCGCCTGCACGGCCGCCTTCGAGTCGCCGGCCGTCAGCGCGTTGGTAAGGGCGAAGGGCGCCGGGCCGGCCGTCGCTGACACAACAGCGGACACATCGTCAGCACCGATGGTCTCGCGAGAGCCGACGTACAGAGATAGCTTCTCTATCTCGGCGCTCATCGTGCCCAGGTCCTCGCCAACCGACTGCGCCAGAATGTCCACGGCGTCGGGAGCGATGGTCTTGTCTCGCTTCTTTGCGGAGTCGCGTATCCAATCGGCCAGCTTCCGCTGGGTGGGGGCGGTGCAGTGGAAGGTGCGGCCGACCTTCTCCAGCGTCTTGGTGATCTTCCGTCGTTTGTCCAGCGACGAAAGTATCAGCACCAGCGATGCGCCGGACGACGGCGAATCGAGATAACGCTGAAGCGCATCGGCGTTGGCGGCCACGAAGGCGTCGGCGTCGCGCACGACAACGGCCCGACGCCCGCCGAGCAACGGCATCGTCCGCAGCTCGTCGAACACGTCGGCGGCCGCGGTGTCCGGGTCGAACTCGGTGACCGAAAGCTCACGGTCGCCGTCGCCGATGATTTCATCGATCGCGCGGCGGCGGTGCTCATCCCGGAGGAACGCGTCGGCGCCTACAAGCAGATAAAGCGCTTTCGGGGTCTTTCTCGGCATCGCCGGGCACTATACCAGTCGCCGGCATCCGCGACCAGCGGCGCGACACGAAAACCGGTCCCGGCGCGTTTCGAAGGCGCAGACGGGAACCTTGACGGCTTCGCGATCGCAACCCGCGTCGCTATGAAAGCCCGATAACCAACGGACCGAGCTTGATGGTGCCGGACTTCTTCATCGCTTTTTTCATAGCCGCGATGGTCTGCCGGCCCTGGTCCTCGTTAAGCGAGTAGAAGACCTGCTTGCCGTCACGACGGTTCTTCACCAGGCCTGTACCACGCAGGATGCCCAGGTGCCGTGAGACGGTGGGTTGAGGCAGGCGGAGCTTCCGGCAGAGTTCGGTGACGTTCATCTCACCGTCGCTGAGGGCCTGCAGCAGACGAAGTCGGTTCGTCTCGCCCATCGCCCGGAACACCCCCGCCAGAGTCTGCACATCTCGAGATGCCTTCGCCATTGCAACCTCCTGCCGCGTTTAGGACATATCGGCTGGTCTTGCGCGGCCGGTCTAAGGTTCTTCACGGTACTATCAAAGCGTTGCCCTGAAGTTCAGGGTCGCCCAAACTCATTCGGAAAAGGCCCTCGTCGGATACTGGCTCCCAGCCGGCCCGAACCGACGAAACTGCAAAGCAACCCGGTCGGCAGACACCCCGCCTTGTGAACCGGAGGGGCTGCCGTATGACCGGTTACTTTCGCTTACCGCGAAATTGCTCCAACAATACAAACATAACCACCAGGACAATTGCTGTCACCGGCAGAATGAAAAGCACGGGGATCTGCCACCAATGAATCCATCGGCCCCAGATCTCCGCCAGAGTCATCCAATCCGCCATGGCAATTCTCCGTTACCTGGCGGGCAGACACCCCGCCGGGGCGAACGGGCGGGGTCTGCCGTGTAGCCGCTTACATCTGATTAGCGCGATATCGCTTCCACAAAACGATTATCACGACCAAAATTATCACCAGTGGAATCTGCCACCAGTGAATCCAGGTGCCCCAGATCGCCAACGTCGTCAGGTTCGTCGTCATGTCAAATTCTCCTTGCTTCCCATGACTGAGGGTGAAAGCGTGCCGCGCCAAGCACGACCTTGTACGCACAGCGGCGCGAAGCGTCAAGCCAAAACCCGACCGCCGTCACAGGCGACCGGGCCTGCCGGGCATGAAAGCGTCCACTGGCGGCGACTGGACTCGAACCAGTGACCCGGGGCTTATGAGTCCCCTGCTCTGCCGACTGAGCTACGCCGCCAAACGTCTCTCGCATATTATATATCGGTTTATGAGGCCACGGTTCAAGCACTTTTGCCGAAACGTTACAACAACTCCGCTATCTGCACCGCGTTCAGCGCGGCGCCCTTGCGAATCTGGTCGCCGCTGATGAACATCTCCAGCCCGCAGCCGTCCGGCTGCGAAACATCCTGCCGGATACGCCCGACCAGTATCTCATCCCGGTCGGTGGCCTCCAGCGGCATCGGGAAGTAGCTGTTCTCGCGGTCGTCAACTATCCTGACGCCGGGGGCCTCCGCGAGGATATCCCTGGCGCGTCGCTCGCTCATCGGCTCGGAGAACTCGATGTTTATCGCCTCGCTGTGCGCCCGCATCACAGGCACGCGCACACAGGTGGCGGTGATGCGCAGGTCGTCGTCATGGAATATCTTACGAGTCTCCCGCCACATCTTGCGCTCTTCGAGGTTGTACCCGTCTTCGCCGACCTCGCTGTCGTGGCAGAACGCGTTGAACGCCGCCGGATGCGGAAGCGCCTTCGGGGTGAAATCGCGCCCCTCCAGCGCCGCCCGGCTGCCGTCGATAAGCTCCTGCATGGCTGCGGCGCCGGCGCCGCTGGCGGCCTGATAGGTGCTGACGACTATCCGTCTTATAGGGTTGACCTTGTGCAGCGGCCAGACCGGCACGTTCATGATGATCGTGGAGCAGTTGGGGTTGGCGATGATGCCCTCGTGCGAGCCGATGTCCCCGGGGTTCACCTCCGGGACGACCAGCGGCACTTCCGGGTCCATGCGAAAGGCGGATGTGTTGTCCACAACCACGGCGCCCTCGGCTACGGCGATGGGAGCGTACTTCTCGGAGATGCTCCCCCCGGCCGACGAAAGCACCAGGTCCACGCCCTTGAAGCTGTTCTCGTCAAGCTCCTCCACAGTAAGCTGCTCGCCGGCGAACTGCATCGGCTTGCCGGCCGATCTGCTCGACGCCAGCAGCTTCAAACTCGCCAGGGGGAAGTCGCGCTGCTGGAGCAGCTTGAGAAACTCCTGTCCCACGGCGCCGGTAACGCCCACGATTGCCACATGCTTGCTCATTCTTTCACCGCGCTGATTTTGGTTCGGGTCCGCTTGCGCCCCGCGACCGCCGCGAGGCCGATAGTCGCCCGGCCGCCTGAATGCCGGCGGGCCGTCACAAAAACGGCCGCCCCGTCAGGACGGCCGGCACAGATTCGGATAGGGTCGGTTACGATCAGGCGCGGGCCGTCGGCGGGCGGGACTTCCTCGTCCTTATGCGCCGCGTCCGCTTCATGGTCCGCTCCTGAGCCGTCTTCTGAAAAATGCTCTGTAGCAGAACCTCCGGCCCGCGTCAAGCGCTTTTGCTGGCCGGCGGCGAGATGATATGCCGGGAAACGGCATCCATAAGAGCACGGGCGTCGAAGGGCTTGGGCAAAACCCCGACCGCTCCGTCCGCGAGTACGTCGTGAACCAGCTCGTCGCGCCCCTGACTGGTGGTGATTATAACCCGAACGTCAGCCCGGAGCTGCTTCATCCGCCGGAAAAGCTCACGGCCGCTGAGATGGGGCATGACCAGGTCCAGAATCACCAGCGAATACATCTCCGGATCCTGCTCGAACAGTTTCCATGCCCGTTCCGGGTCGTCGCAGTCGGTGACGGCATAACCGGCACGGGTAAGAACACGCGAGACGAACCCGCGCAGGGTATCCTCGTCGTCCACCAGCAGGATGTGACCCCGGCATCGGTCGGCTGGAGGGGCCGTGGACTCATTCTCGGCGGCGACTCCCGGCAGAAGCAGCCGGAACGTCGTCCCCTTGCCGGGTGCGCTTTCAACCAGAATCGCCCCGCCGTGATACTGCACACAACCGTAAACGCTCGGCAGCCCCAGGCCGGTCCCGCGGTCGCACGGCTTGGTGGTGAAAAACGGCTCGAAGATACGTGAGCGGGTGTTTTCGTCCATGCCGCTGCCGGTATCGGAAACGCTGACCTCCACATACTCCCCGATCGGCACCATGTGCGCCGCGGCGTGACCGGCGTCCACCGTCACGTCCCGAGTGGCGAACGCTATCTTCCCGCCGCCGTCCATCGCGTCACAGGCGTTGATACCCAGGTTCAGCAGCGCCATCTGCAACTGTGTGGCGTCGCCGATGATACGCGACCTTTCCGCCGACAGGTCCGTAGTAACCTCCACCCGGCGACCGGCGCCCGGTTTCAGAAGGGCCATAACCTCCCGGACCGTGTCGTGCAGATCCATTTCGGCGACCCTGAATTGACCCTTGCGGGCGAAGACCAGCAGTTGCCGCGTCAGGTCCGCTCCCCGCTGGCCGGCGCGGAGTATGTCCGCGGCGCAGCCGCCGACCGCCGGGTCGTCGCCGTGACTCTGCTGAAGCATTTCAGCGTTACCGAGCACGACAGTGAGGAGGTTATTGAAATCGTGTGCGATACCGCCGGCCAGCCGGCCGATCGCCTCCATCTTCTGGCTGTGTCGGAGCTGCTCCTCTATCGCCGTCTCCTGGCTGACATCGCGGCCGACAAGGACATAGCTGACTATCTCGCCGCCGACGTCTTTCAGCGGTGAGCAGGTGACCTCGGCGGGAAACGTGCTGCCGTCGGCGCGCCGCAGATTCGCGCGACCCGACCAGGATCTGCCACCGCATACCTCCTGCCACATCTCCTGATAGAGCACGTGCGCCTGGTCGTCGCCAAGAAAACTGATGTGTTTCTGTTTGAGAATATCATCCCGCGAGGCGCCGATAATATTCGCGGCGGCCTGGTTGACATATTCGGTCCTACCGCTGCGATCGAAGATAGCCACCGCCTCGTCAACCTGTGTGACCGCGGCCGCCAGTCGGGCGCGCTCGGTCTCGCGTCGGTTTCTGTCGATTGCTATGGCAAGGGGGTTCGCCACCTCGGCGGCCACCTCTGTGACGTCTTGGCTGACAGCGTCGGTCTCGCCAAAGCCCACGCACAAGACCCCGATGAGTTGCCCCTCGGCAAGCAGCGGCATCGCCAGGTACGACTTCGCCCCATCCGCGAGGAGTTTCTTTTCCACCGGGCTTGGCTCAGCCACGGCGGGAAGGTTTTTCACGACGATGACCTCACCCTGCTCGTACTGCTCCAGGTGCCTGACTTGTTCCAGCGGGAAGCTCGCCCCGGCGCTCAGTACCAGCTCTCTTCCGGTGGATTTGTCGGAGTCGGTGGCGAGCACGACCGCCTGGCCGCGTTGAAGGTCGAACTCCGCCACGCCGACGAACAGGCACTGCACCAGCCGGCGAATGCACTCCATTCCGGCCTGGCAGACATCCGACAGCGAACGGGCGCTTAAGATCGACCGGTCCAGACGCCTGAGAACCTCCAGGCGCTCGGTATACCGCCGAAGCGCCTCATCCGCCCGGACCGCATCGGTGATGTCCCGGCTCACGTCCACCACGCCGACCACGTCGCCGTCGTTTCCGCGGACGGGGTAGCCGCGGATGTGCCATACTCTGCCGTCCGGACTGGTCATTCCGCCTTCGCAGACCCGGCCGCTCTCAAGGGCAGCCACAGCCGGGCAATCACGACAGGCCCGGTCACGCCTGTGCCAGATTTCATAGCAAAACCGTCCGGCCATCTCCGCCGGGTCCATCCCGACGGACTCGCCGGCCGCCCTGTTCGCCCAGCGAATGCGCATGTCGGCGTCCAGATAGTTCACCAGTTCCGACACGCTGGAGAGTATGACGGCCTTGTCCTGCTCGGATCGCGCAAGCGCCTCCTCGGCGCGGCGGTGCTCCGTAACATCCATGAACACGCCGGTGGCGGCCACTACCTCACCGCCGGCGTCGCGCAGTGGACTGGAATTGACCACCACCTCGCGGACTTGACCGTCCCGGCGGCGGACGCGGACGGAGTACCGGCTGGTAAGCCCGCGGGTGCGTTTTTGGGTCTCCCCGCGGACGACGGCTATATCCTCGGCCGGGAGGAACTCGCAGAGATTCATACCGGGAAGTTCTTCCGACTGACAGCCCAGGATGCGGGCGCACGCAGGGTTGGCGAAAAGGATGTTCTCGTCCAGGTCAACGACCACGGCCCCCTCGTCCATCGAACAGACAACCTGCCTGTACAGGTCGCCGGACCACGGCCTCCAGGCCCGCAGTTCGGCCGGGGGCAGGGGCTTCCCACCCCCCGTCAGTGCACCGGTCCGGTTCGTTTCGTGAATGGACATGTGCCAATCCCGACAAACGGTCCGCACGCGAGGCCCGTCTGGTCACATTATTTGTTGTCGGCATTACCGCGGGGCGATATTTGGCAAGAATGGGCAAAAAGCTCAAAAACACCAAACCATGAGCCGTCAGATAAGCGGCTCATCGGATTCCCGCCGTGTTGCCGAAGGATTATCTGAGGTGTGACGATCGCCTCGGCGACTGGTATGCTTAAGCCCGGGCGGTCCGGCGGCATGGAGGCCGGAGCACCCTAAACCATGGAAAGCTATCTTACCGCGGAAATCTCTGTGACGGCCGTCGCCGAGAACCTGTCGGTTTTGAGGCACCGACTACGGCCGGGGGTGAAGCTTTGCGCCGTCGTCAAGGCCGACGCCTACGGGCACGGGCTTCAGGGACTGCTTCCTGTCGTCTCGGCCGGTGCGGATGCCCTGGCGGTGGCGACTCCCGAAGAGGCGATCGCCCTTCGCGAGGCCGGCTACGAACGACCGGTGCTGATGTTCTTCTCCGCGTGCGCCTATGCCGACGGCGGCGAGCTTCGCGACGCCCTTGAGCAGCTAATCGCCCACTCGGTTACGCTTACGGTGGTAAGCGAGCAGGAGCTGGCCGCGGTCCGCGAGGCGGCCGCCAACGCGCACTCAACAGCGCGGGTCCACGTCAAGATCGACACCGGCATGAACCGTTCCGGCGTACCCGCAGCCGTGGCGCCGGGGCTGATACACGCCGCCGGCAAGGCCGAAGGCGTCGAACTGACCGGCCTGTACACTCATTTCGCCTCGGCCGACGAGACGGACAAGACCTTCACGCACCGACAACTCGCGACGTTTCTTGAGACGGTGGACGCCGCCGGCGGACGGTCGGGCATGACGCTGCACGCGGCGAATTCCGCCGCGACGATAGACCTGGCGCGGACGCACCTGGACATGGTGCGACCGGGGATAGCGGTTTACGGATACCAGCCGTCGGACCAGATGCACACACAGGCGCCGCTTCGGCCGTGCCTTCGTCTGCTTGGGCGGCTCATGCAGATAAAGGAAGTCGCCGCCGGGGCGAGCTGCGGCTACGGGCTTACACACACCTTCAACCGCCCGGCCCGGCTGGGGCTGGTCCCGGTCGGCTACGCGGACGGCTACCCCAGGGCGCTGTCGAATGCAGCCGTAATGCGCATCGGCGGCAGCGAGGCGCCGGTTTGCGGGCGGGTAAGCATGGACCAGACAATCATAGATATCACCGAAGCGCCGGATGCGCGTATCGGCGACCTCGTGGAGGTTATCTCGCCAGACCCCGAGGCCCCCAACAGTGTGGCGAACCTGGCCCGGCTGGCGGGAACGATTCCCTACGAACTGACCTGCCGGCTAGGCCGGAGGGTGCGTAGAGTGGTGGTAAAGTGACCTGCTATAGTATCGCTTGATTTGTGCGACGGGCTTCGTATGCTGCGCCGTCAACCGGCGCGGTCGGCGGAGAAAACAGACAGTGCATGTTGAATACACACTCGCGCAGTGGTCGTGGATAGCCCGCAACTGGGCGCTGATGGCCATTGCGCTGACGTGCCTGTCGCTGATGCTGTTCCTGGTGCTCTGGCTGAGCAAGTATGTCCGAATTATTCTGAACATCTTCGTGGACACCCCTCCCCCGCTGTCGATGGGGCCGGTGGACTTTCAGCGGCTGGAAGGCGAGGTGGTACGGTTTCGCAGCTTCGACGGAACCTCCCTGCGCGGAATGATGCTGCGGACGCCCAACCGCTCGGCCTACCGGGGCAGCATAGTATTCTGCCACGAATACGGCTCGGACATGTACAGCTGCGCACGCTACACCCGCCCGCTGGTCGAAGCCGGGTTCGACGTGTTCACATTCGACTTCCGCGCCCACGGCGACAGCTCCGGCGGGGGACGCTACAAGCCGCTGCAATGGCCGTCGGACAAGGAACTCGACGATGTTCTAGGCGCCTGTGCTCACGTTGAATCGCTGCTTACCGCCGAGGGCAAACCTCCTGAAATTGGCGTCTTCGGCATCTCCCGCGGCGCCGGGTCCGCACTGCTGGCCGCCAGCTCCGACGTCAACATAAAGGCCATCGTATGCGACGGGGCCTTCAGCACCGAAACCACCATCATCTCGCTGATGAAACGATGGGCGCACATATTCGCCCGTGTCAAGCTGGTTTACGAGAGCCACCCGGATGTGTTCTGGTGGCTGCTGTACTGGCTGATGATTCGTTTCGCACAGCCAAAGCTCGGGCGCAAGTTTCCCTCGGTCGCCAGGGCGCTGAGGGACATGCAGCCCAGGCCTATACTGTTCATCCACGGCCGGCGGGACAGCTACATCCGCGAAGACCAGACCCGCCTGCTCTATAACCTGGCCCCGTCCGAGAAATATCTCTGGCTGGTGCCCGGTGCCAAGCACAACCAGTCGGTGATTATCGAGCCTAAGGAATATGCCGCCAGGACCATCGCCTTCTTCCGCCGACATCTGGCCGGTGAGTCCGTGGAGAAGTCGGAAATCTGCTCGCCCGCGGAGACGGAAGTGGCATAGCCGATGTTCGTTGAACACTGCTTTTGCCGGGGGCGCAGGCAAGACGGCACGGCGAGGCCCCTGGGCGTCGGAAAGGCACTGACATGACCACCGGTGAAAGCCGTCGGCGGCCGAGAATCGTCATCGTCAACGATCTCATGCAGACCGGCTACCGTTACGAGCTGGTCGCGCCGCCCGGCCGAAACTTCCACCCCGGATTCCGACCCGAACTGACGCCGAAGCGGATGCTCAAACTGGGCGTTTTTGGCGGCAAATACATGACCGACTGCCGCGACGAATTCCCCCCAAGCTGGTTTGCCCGCGCCAAGCTCTCGCCCGAAGGCCGGGACCCTTCGCTGAACTACTTCGGCGTGGACGCCTCAAAGCCGCTGTCATACTGGCGCAAGAAGGGCTGGATATACCGCGAAGACCCCCGCGGCTGGTTCCAGTGGTACTGCCGCTACTACCTTGGCCGGCGCTGCGAAGACGACCAGCGCCAGATAAAACGATGGCGGGCCATGCGGCGGCACATAGCCCAGATCCGGCGTAACTGCGCACCCGGCGACCTGACCTGCCGGCCCAGACAGCGACAGGCCCTGCTGCACTGGGCGTACGACAGCCGGAAAATCTGACAACGACAGTGAAACGGACAAGCCGTTAAACAGTTGAGCCGTTATCGGGTCGGCCGTCCTGCCCCGACGGGTTGTTTTCTCCCGCCGTTTGGCCGTCGTGGCGCGGCAAGGGGCTGAACTCACGGTTCGCCCGTTCCACTGCGTAACGGCTCAACGGTTCAACTGACCTCACATCGCCCGCAGTTTTCGCGATGCCCGTTGTGCGTCTTTGGCGCTGTCGAAGGCCAGGTAGCAGACGCTGCGCCGTCCTATCGCCGCGGCCGAGACTCCGCGCAGGTTGATGCCCAGGTCGGCAAGCGCCCTGGTTATCTGCGCGCCGAGTCCGGCCTTGTCCGGCGCCTCCACCCGGAGTGAGTGCATCGACTCGGCCTTTGCGAAACCGGCGTCCCGCGCCGCCCGCAGTTGTTTGGCGCCCTTAAGCGGGGCCACGAACACCACGCCACCGTCGTCGCCGGTGTGCGTGCGGCGGGCGATGACGAACTCCAGGTTCGCCCCCGCCTCCGAGAGTGCATCCAGTTTCTCGGCAAGCGCGCCCGGCTGGTCCTGCATGCCGGCGGCCCATACGTCAACCCGACTGACTTCCACGGCCATCTCGCGACCTCCTTCCTTTCAAGCCACGTTCACTGCATATGATAGGCGCGCTCGGGGCGATTGACACGATTCGCGGGCTGTGAAAACACCCGATATCCCTTATACTCACCGGCCGACGGCAACGGAACGAACTTCGTCCCCGGCGACAGGAGCACGTGCACAATGGGTATCGCGCGGACGTTACTCCGACCGGTCGCATACCTGGCCGGCAAGCACGCACAAAAGCAGTTGGACACCTGGCTGGCAACACACCAGCAGACGCCGCGGGTGCAGGAGCAGTTGCTCAAGGAACTTCTCAGGTCCCGCGCCGCGACCGCGTTCGGGCGGGACCACGGCTTCGACGGCATCGGAAGCTACGACGACTTCCGCTCGGCGGTGCCGGTCCGGAAATACGGACAGATGAGGGACTACTTTGACCGCGTCTTCTCCGGCGAGCCGACCGCCCTGCTGCCGGAGAATGAGCCGCCGCTGATGTTCTCGCTTACCAGCGGGACCACCGGAGAACCGAAACGGATACCGGTAACCGACCGGTTCGCCGCGGAGATGAAACGCGGCTGGAACATATGGGGGCTGAAGGCCCTGCGGGACCATCCGCGCGCATGGCTGCGGCCGCTACTGCAGATAACCTCCTCGGCATGCGAGCATCGAAGCCCGACCGGTCTGCCTTGCGGGGCCATAAGCGGGCTGCTTGCGAGCCGGCAGAAAAAAATCGTCCGCAGGATGTACGCCGCGCCGCGACAGGCCGCTCAACTGACCGATGCGCTCGCCCGCCGGTACACGGTCCTGCGTTGCGCGGCCGGGCGGGATGTGTCGATAATCACCACGGCGAACCCCTCCAGCACGCTTCAGCTTATGGAAACCGGTACCGAGCACGCCGAGCGTCTGATTAAGGACATAGCCGACGGCACCTGCACACCGCCCGGCGAGTCGGACGACGACGTGCTGCGGACGCTCCGGCTGAAACCCGACACGCGACTTGCCAGGCACATCGAGCAGTGCATTGAGGCCGACGGGCGGCTGCTGCCGCGCCATCTCTGGGACGTGGAGCTGGTGGCCAACTGGACCGGTGGAACGCTGGGGCTGTACCTGCCACGACTGCGCGAGGTGTTCGAGGGCGCATGTATCCGCGATATCGGACTGCTGGCCAGCGAAGGCCGGTTCAGCATACCTCTGGAGGACGACACGGCCGCCGGCGTGGCCGAGATTACCTCCAACGTGCTGGAGTTCATCCCCGCGGAGATGCGAGACCTGGATGAGCCGGAAGTACTCCCGGCACACGAGACCACACCCGGAGAGGAGTACTTCCTCGTGGTAACCAACCGGGCCGGGCTGTGGCGATACGATATCGACGACCGCGTCCGTGTCGTGGACCGCTTCGGCGAAAGCCCCGTGTTCGAGTTCCTTTCCCGCGGCAAACACACCGCCAGCATCACCGGCGAGAAGCTCACCGAGCACCAGGTGGTGGAGGCGATGGAGCGGGCCTCGCGAGCGTGCGGGCTGCGGGTCCAGCGGTTCGTGATGCAGGGCAGATTCGACGATACCCCCTATTACGAGCTGCGGCTGGAGGGCGTTGCCGAGGACCAGGGCGGCGACGTCGGCCGACTGGCAAAGCTCTTCGACGAGGCGCTGGGGGAGCTGAATATCGAATACGCCTCCAAGCGCGTAAGCGGTCGGCTGGGCGCGGTTAAGCCCGTCACCCTGCCGCCGAAAGCTCTGGCCCGGGCCGAGGCGCGGAACATCCAGGCCCGTCGCGGCCGCAGCGAACAGTACAAACACCAGTACCTTCTTACCCAGGTGCTCCAGCCGGGAGAACAGCCGGACCGATGAGCCGTGCGGAACTGACTTTTCACGGTGCGGCCCGTCGGACGACAGGGTCGATGCACCTTCTGAGATACGGCCGGCGTACGTTCGCTCTGGACGCCGGGCTGTTTCAGGGCAAGCGCGGCGAGGCCCGCCACATGAACAAGGAGTTCCCCCTGCGGCCGCGCGAGCTTGACGCCGTGCTGCTTTCGCACGCCCACATAGACCACAGCGGAAACATCCCGCAACTCGTCTCCCGTGGTTTTACCGGAAAGGTCCACGCCACCGGCGCAACCTGCGATCTGTGCCGGATAATGCTGGCCGATTCGGCACACATACAGGAAGAAGATGCCCGTTTCTGGAACGAAAAGCGGGCAAAGAGCGATGAGGAGAAGATAGAGCCGCTTTACACCAACGACGACGCCAAAAAGGCCGAAAGGCACTTCACACCAACCGACTACGACAAGCCGGTCGAGTTCGCC
The DNA here is from genome assembly GCA_003551645.1 of Phycisphaerae bacterium. Taxonomy (GTDB): domain Bacteria; phylum Planctomycetota; class Phycisphaerae; order SM23-33; family SM23-33; genus PUND01. The sequence goes on from PUND01000049.1 coordinate 15,775, forward strand.
GACGGCGCCAAAGCCACCTTCATCGAGGCCGGACACATACTCGGCTCGGCGTGCGTGCTGGTGGAACTGGACGGCGATCCGGGCGTCCGCCTGCTGTACACCGGCGACCTGGGCCGGCGGAATATGCCCATCCTGCGGGACCCCGTAGAGCCGCTGCCGGAGGTGGATTACCTGATAACCGAATGCACCTACGCCGACCGGCATCACGAAAACCCCACCGACATGAAGCAGCGGCTGGCGCGGATTATCACCCAGACCCGCGACGCCGGCGGCAAGGTGGTCATCCCCGCCTTCAGCATAGGCAGGACGCAGAACATCGCATATTACCTGTCCAGGGCTATGAACGAGGGGCTTCTGGAGCCGCTGCCGATATACGTGGATTCGCCGCTTTCGGTAAACGCCACGGAGGTCTTCAAGAAGTACCCGGAGTGCTACGACGACAAGGCCCGGCGGCTGCACAGCGAAAACGGCGACATCTTCGGCGAGGGGCGAATCAGCTTCATCACGCAGGTGGAGGAGTCCAAGCGGCTCAACGAGATGGACGAACCGATGGTAATCATCGCCTCATCCGGCATGTGCGAGGCCGGTCGAATCCTGCATCATCTAAAGAACAACATCGCCGAGGAGGCCAACACGGTTATTATCGTCGGCTTCCAGGCCCAGCACACGCTGGGCAGGCGGATCGTGGAGAGGCGCGAGGAAGTGAAGATATTCGGGCGAATGTACCCGCTGCTTTGCAGAATCGAGGTGCTCAACGGCTTCAGCGCCCACGCCGACCGGCGGGACTTCGCGAGGATGTTCGATTCGCTGGCCGGCAAGCTCAAGGGCGCCTTCATCGTACACGGTGAGGGCAGCCAGCCGGCCGCCATGACTGAGATACTCAACTCAGCCGGCTGCCGAAATATCCACGTCCCGGCACCGGGTGATTCGTTCGAACTGTAAGCGGGCGGGAGAAGGGCGTTAAAACGCCCTGCCCTTCAAGTCGTCGGCGCGACCACAGACCACGGCTGAAGCCGTGGCCTGTTCAGCACCAGATGCCGTGGCTTATACAGCGCGGGTAGCCGAGACCTGTTCAGCCCCAAATAGCGGTTGCCTTTCGTCGCCGTCCGTAGCAGGCGACAGTCGGGCAGGCGCCTGTCCGACCAGCCGGCTCAGCGGATGCGTATCGTTACGGCCGTTCTTTCGAGGTCCTGCCGGTCGTGGAGTATCTGCGGCTCGTCGAAGTACTCTGACTCGGCGATGATGTCGCGCACGTCGTCGGCCTGAGAGAACCCGACCTCCATAATCAGCGCTCCGCCCGGCCGAAGCAGCCCCGACGCCTGAGCCACTATTCGTCGGATAAACTCCAGCCCGGTCTTTCCGGCATAAAGCGCGATTCCCGGCTCGTACGAGACAGTCTCGGCGACCGGTTCATCGTCGGCGACATACGGCGGGTTTGCTGTGATGACGTCAAATGGGAGCAGGTCGCGGCAGTCCTGCGGGACATCCAGCAGGTCCGCAACCCGGCAACGGACCCTCTCAGCGACGCCGTGCAGCTCGGCGTTCCCGGCCGCCACCACCACCGCCTCCTCGGAGATGTCGGTGGCCAGAATGGTCGTACGCGGGGAGTTAACGCTTGTCGCCACGGCCACGCATCCGCAGCCGGTGCACGCGTCGAGCATCCTCGGCCGTTCGGAGGCGTTGAGAAACCGCACCGCGTGGTCAACCAGAATCTCCGACTCAGGACGGGGGATGAGAACGTCGGGCGTAACCTGCATCGACAGTGAGTAGAACTCCTTGCGGCCGACGAGATAGGCCACCGGCTCCTGGGCGGCCGCCCGGCGGATAAGCTCCCGGTACTCCGCAAGCTGATGCTCATCCGGAAGGCGGTCGAACCGCGCGTAAAGCTCTATCCTCTCGCATCCCAGCACGTGCGCAAGGAGCACCTCCGCCGCCAGGCGAGCATCCTCGACGCCCGCACGCGACAGATAACCCTTAGTCCAGTTAATCAACTCAAGGACTGTCCACGACTTGCCCGCTGAATCCGCCATCAGCGGCGGAAGTACCATAAGCGCCGGCTGAAGACAAGGTGGTGTTCTATCGACCGTTCATCATCCGGATCGCGCGCCCCTGTCGAATCGGCTGAATGCCCGGCGTCCGGAGTCGGACGCATAGAAAATCTCGGAAGCTATTCGGTATGCACGGTCGAGCGGAAACGCCTGGCGCGGAGCCTGACCGGGGGCTTGGTAATCTCCGCCGTCGGCGCGAACACGGCGCCCTTGGCCTCCATCCGCAGCCGGGCCATCTCGCCGGCCTCGTCGTCCAGCGACAAGACGGCATCCTCGGCCACGATGACGCTGAAGCCCCGCGTCCGTAAACCGACGGCCGCCTGCATCACGCCGTGGGCCAGCCCCGCCCCACACAGCACAAACGTCACCGGGGGAATCTCACTTATCAGGCGCTCCAGCCGCGGATGAGACAGAATATTGGTGTCGCGCTTCTCGAAAATCACCTGCTGGTAGCGTTCGAGAATGTCCACGGGAAGGTCGGTGGAGCTTTGCAGCCCGAGGTTTATCCTGCGCGGCAGGACGGTGCGCGAGAGCTTCTTTTCGCCCTCGCTGTCCTCGATGCAGTGCGGGACTTTCAGCAAAGGCCCACGCTCGCCGCGCCGCATACGCAACACCGTGCTGACCACCGGAACACGGTTGTCGCGCGCCCAGTGGATCAGGCGGTACACACGCTTGGCGACCTCGGCCGCTCGACGCGTATAGCCGGCGCCGCCGGGCTGGAAAAACTCCCGTTGCGTCTCTATATCGAGCAGTATTCTGTCCGTATCCATGGTTCACTTACCGTTTTACAGATCGGCGGGCCAATCGCCGCCGAGGGCGGGTATCTCCACGTTCGCGGATCGATCTCACACCTGGTGCCGCGGCTGCATTTCCGAGGCCCGCATGGGCCTCCAACTCTTTCTACGAAATTCTATGCGCCGGGTTTGCGCCGTCTCTATAAAGCTTGACCCCCAAGGTCGCAATTCGTGAGCTATCAGGCGGGATTTATCCTACGGCCAGTATTCCTGAACCAGCCACAGCCCCACCCCCAAGGCGACCAGACCGGCCACCATATAGCCGATCAGGATGCCGATTTCGAGCGGCAATCGCCGTATGTTCTTTACTCGTATGGTCTTGTATACTATGGCGACCGAGACCAGCAGCGGCAGCACCAGAAAGAGTATGACGTCCGTGCTGATGGTCATCGGATACGTAAACAACGTCGCCACAGTCACGTCCGACCCCCTGCCGGCGAGGCGGATTTTTGCCGTTTCGGCTCGCCCGAGACGCCCATCATACTAAGGACAGCCGCGTCAAAGATACACATCAGGTTCAACATGCCCGCAACACCCGCATAGGCCCGCGCAACGGTACCCTCCGGAGCGACCAGCGCCTTGTCGCCCAGTTCGGCGTCGATGGCCATGCGCCTGCTTAAGTAAGGGTCCGTGCCCGGCTCCGGATCGACCACTATCGGACCATCCTCAACCAACCCGCGATAGACCCCCTCGGTACGCTGCCAGCCGATTAGTCCGTGGGCGCCGGTGAGCATCTGTGCCGTGAACCACCACGGCTCGTGCCGACGGTCCACCGTCATCACACCCCCGACGGCCACACCGGCCCAGAAGGTCGCCGCGACCGTCGCAAAGATGACCACCCCCCGCACCGGCCGACGCAGATACACGTGACCCGCGCCCGGCAGTATCCACGCCAGGAAGGCGGCGACTATCCAGATTGGGCGGGTCTTGTCTTTCTGCTCGGCCATCGCGACTCCAGGGCTGCGATCGAAAAGCCAATGTCCCTTCGGCGGCCGTCCTTGTCAACCCCAAGCCCCCCGGCCGCCCGGCCGGGGGTTTGCCGGAAGTAGTTTCAAAACTGGCCGTTGACCCGAGAAAAGCGAAATCCCGGTCGCCGACAACGACGGCGAGGCATGGGGGCCAGGGGATTCGTCGATGCGGCCGGACGCGGCCGGGCTTTCGACAGACCCGCTAGCGGCCAGGCGATTCAGTTTTGAAGCCGCTTCTAATCACCGCCGAGGCGGCGCTGCAACTGGGCGGCGTACAGCGACGGCGGCGCCGGAACGCGCCCGTGATCGACGATGATGCAGCCCTTCTGGCAAGATAGTGCCTACGGCGAGCTACCAAATGTGCGAGCTGACGGGGGATATCCTTACAGCACTGCGAAGCTGCCGTCAGGCTCATGGCGTGGGGGGCTGGTCTTGGAATAAATCGAAAAATTCGCATTCAGACAGTATTTCTATACCCGACCCTGCCTGACGTAACTCAATCGCTTTCCTAAGCTTGCCCGTTGTATCGCCTGACTTTTCAAAACGATTCAAGACATCATCGCCAACCACAACGTACGACGTCTTTCGGGAGACGCTGTTTGATACGACCCCTCCGAAACGTCGGACACAGTTTTCAGCGTCATCTCTTGAGAGATAGAGCAGTCGTCCAGTAAACGTGAACCTAAGCCCTTCGAAGCGCGCATCAGCCGGACCCGGCAGGGCGCAAGGCGGCACGAATGCATCTGTGCCAACCTCTCGGTAGCGATAGTCATAGTCAGAGATGTTGTTCTCCTCACACGTCTCTGCCCCCGCGAGACCGTCGCATACGAAAGCCTGTAGGCCGTCATCAGCTATCCTCGCAAGAGTAACTGCAAGGTACGCACAAGCTGTGGCATCAGAGAGCGGATTGTGGTGATCGGCCCCAAGGTCAATGCCAAATAGATGCGTCAGTGTGGTCAGGCGGTGATTGGGCAGGCCCGGCAATAGCTTCCGAGCCATTGACAGTGTGCAGGCATACCTTAGGGGGCGAGATGGAATCGCATATGCCGCAAGGCAATTACTCAGGACGCTCATGTCGAACGGTGCATTGTGTGCAATGAGGATGTTGCCGTTGATACGGCTTTCAAGCTCCGGCCAGACATCACAAAATGGCGCCTTATGTTCCACGTGCTTCGGTGTTATCTGATGAATAGCAATATGGCGTTCACTGAATTCAAGCGTGGGAGGTCGTATCAGCGAGTAGAAGCTGTCAACAATCTGTGTGTTCTTTACCACGACAAGCCCGACCGCGCATGCGCTCGACCGTTGGGGGTTGGCGGTCTCAAAATCAATCGCCGTGAAGTCCATCACTATCCCTCAGCATTAGGCCAGCTTGAGCAGCATAGCGAATCTTAGGGCCGTCGTGGGGAATAAAGCTGCGACACACCCCACCGGTATTGATCAGCGGACACTTTTCGTATTCCCACTTATTCGGATAAACGATTTGCATAAACCTATCTGGATAGAATGCCTTGTACTTACCTGCGGCGATTAGCTCTTTAAGCTGCTCGACTGTTAATTGGAGCCGCTTTGCTGCTTCTCGCAGGGTATAATCTCGCTGCCCTTGTCTCGTCGGCAACGTGACCCGTTGTGCGACTCTGTCCGAATACTCGTATTCTAGCTGTCCAGCCTTTGCCATTCGGGCAATTTCTTGTGGCGGAAGGTTGTAGAGCCGGGCGGCCACGCTTAGTGGTATCGAGGTCCGTTTCTCAAGGCTATCGTACCGCTGGCTGGAGTATCGCTCTATCCTAGCTTGGCAGCGCAAGTCCGCAGGAGGATGTGGGTCTCGTTTGAGAAGCCGACAATTCCACCCAAAGTCTATTGGTTCTTGCTGGTCACCCATATGGACGCTTCCAAAATACAGTGCCCATGACAGGGCAAGTTTGAATGCTGTTCACAGCATTGCACAAATACGCAGAGCCGCCCAGAAGAATAATAGCTTTCATCAGACGTAACACTTCAGCGGTCTGCAATTCGGGGGCCGAAGAATAATTGAAGATTCCGAGAATTCCGACTTGCGCCAGGCCCTCGCGCGCGGTATGCCGGGGGTATGGATGCCCAGATCAACA
>PUND01000064.1 GCA_003551645.1 Phycisphaerae bacterium
AGGATGACAAAACGGCACTATTCGGTTGTCGTGCTTTATAAATCAGGAAAAGCTCTCAGCGAAACGCAGGTTTGTTACCATTGGCAAATCTGATTTTCGTATATTTATGGTTCAATTATGCTGGGACTATTATCCTGCATGCCCCGTGGAGGGGGTTGACATGAATACAACGCTTCACATACCAGTTATCACAAGTCCAGGACCCTGTTTTACCCGAATTTCCGCGGCAAATCTCGTCCTGGCCTTGCTTTTTGCCATACTGATGCCCCCTGCCCTGGCCTTTGGGGAAACCTCATCGAACAATGAGACAGCCGCCCGGGGAGAGGCGACAAGCTCTTTTGCTGGCGGGAGTGGCACGGCCAATGACCCTTACAGGATTGTCGACGTGAACCAGTTGCAGGCCATCAACAGCTGGGCCTATACAAATGCCCACTTTGTCCTTGATCAAGACATCGATGCCTCTGAAACGGCAGATTGGAACAATGACCAAGGGTTCGAACCAATTTCAAACAACTTTAACGGGTCTTTGGACGGTCAGGGTTATACAATCAGCGGTTTAACGATAAACAGACCTGGTGACAGCAACGTAGCTTTGTTTGCGGCAACCGGGACCTCAGCCAGTTTTTCTAATTTCCATATTGCGAATGCAAGCATCACCGGGGATACAAGAACCGCTGCCCTTGCAGGCAGGATGGAGGGGAGTGTTACACACGTCAGCGCGCAGGGAAGCATCGAAGGGGGCGACAAAACAGGAGGTCTTTTTGGCGTACTGACTGGCGATGCTGCCAATACCAGTTTTGACGGAACAGTCGAAGGAACTGCAGAGTTAGGCGGCCTCACTGGCAGATTGGAACACGGAAACATATCGGACAGCCAGGCCGATGCGGTTGTTAACGGCAGTGGAAACCGCATTGGAGGCCTGGTGGGATGGAACAACCAGGGTTCCATAGAAAATACCTCCTCCGGGGGATCCGTAAATGGAGGCGGCAATGAAGTGGGTGGCCTCGTTGGCCACAATGCTGGCCCCATGAGCCAAAGCCATTCTATATCCAATGTAACTGGTGGTGAGCTCGTAGGGGGTCTGGTAGGACACAACCACAACTCCACCATTGACGAGTCTTTTTCAACCGGTGAGGTAAATGGTCATGAAAATGTAGGTGGACTGGCAGGACTGAACGCCTGGGAGTCAGCCGTCATTAAAAACAGTTACGCTGAATCAGCTGTCTCTGCCTCCGGAAATCTTGCAGGCGGGTTGGTTGGGCATAACAACCAGGGAAGCATTGAAGGTTCGCAAGCGCTCGGTAATGTAAGCGGTACTGATGAAGTGGGCGGCCTGGCAGGCAAAAATAGCAGCGGGGACATCTCTGACAGCTCCGCAGAAGGAATTGTAACCGGAGGTGATGATGTGGGTGGCCTGATTGGACATAACCACAATGGAACTATCTCCAACGCCCATGCATCCGGAGAGGTGAATGGGAATAAAAATGTAGGCGGACTGGTGGGATACACCGCCTGGAGTTCAGCACTGATCACCAACAGCTATTCTTCTGCAGAAGTAATTGGTGAGGATCAAAACGTTGGCGGACTGGTGGGATATAACAGACACAGTACCATTGAGGGGTCACATGCAACCGGCGATGTCAGTAGCCACAACGAAAATGTCGGTGGACTCGTTGGATTAAATGACCAGGGGATGATCACAACATCATTCTCCACCGGTGATGTTAGTGGGAGTGCATACATAGGCGGACTCGCAGGGCTTTCTGTTGGCTGGTCTGCGAGAATCAAATTCAGCTTTTCTTTATCCGATGTATACGCTACAGGCAACCAGGTGGGTGGACTAATTGGAGAAATTGAGCACGGCAGAGTAAATAACTCATTTGCCAGGGGTTTTGTTGCAGGCAACAACCGGGTGGGTGGGCTGATCGGTCATATCAATGAGGCCGTGGTGGAAAAAAGCTATGCTGCCGGAACAATTGACCCCACATCATCCGGTAACATCGGCCTATTTGCCGGCAGGGCACATCGAAGCACCATTAGCGACTCTTTTTATGATGAGGAGATCTCTGCTTTCCCTGGAGTAGGTCAAGGAAGCAACGATGGTGTAATGGGAAAGACTACCTATGAGATGACAACAGTAACGACATTTACCAATGCCGGATGGGACTTTGACGAGGATTGGACGATTGACCCTGGCCAGCAGATCAACGATGGATACCCTTACCTTCAGGCCGCCGGCTTTCCCGGTGTGTTTAACGTGTTTTACAGCCGCAAAAATGGCTCCTGGGATGATGCCTCCACCTGGTCGACTAATGAAAACCAGCAACACGATGGTCCCGCCGCCCAATCGGCTCCCGGACCGAATGACGAAGTGCAGATCGGGGATGGGCACACCGTCACCCTCACGGGCAATGTGGCCGTTGCCCAAGGCCTGGTACGCGTAAAAAATACCGGAACCCTCGATGCCGGAACCCATGTACTGACCGGTGTGGGCACATTCCAGCTGGAAGCGGGAGGCACACTAATTACCGCCAATACAGAAGGTATCGCTACCTCAGCCGATGAAGGAAGCATCCAAACGGGCACGCGCCATTTCGATGAAGGAGCAAACTACCAGTACAACGGTGCCAGCAAACAATTGACCGGTACCGGCTTACCCGTAACGGTCAACGACCTGATCATCGAAAATGCCGAAGGGGTAGAAGCCGTCAAGGACCATATCGTTAACGGCGAGCTCATCCTTACTGAAGGAACCCTGACCATGCCACCCGGCGCCAGCCTGGTTACCTACGAGGTCACAGGCAACGGCAATGTGCTGATGCAACAGGAGATCAGTGGAGGCAAAGGCTGGCGCCTGGTGACCTCACCGGTAGATGGCATCAGTTTCGACGAGTTTTTTGACGGATTTGTCACACAAGGCTTCGAGGGCGCCGCATACTGTGCAGCCGAAAACTATCCCCTGTTGCAACCCAACATCCTGTGGTTCGACGAAACCCAAATCGGCACCACCAATATGGGGTGGCGTGCACCGGATCAGGCCAACGAACTGCTGGTCCCGGGCAGAGGCTATTTCCAGTACGTGTTTGACGGAGCAGGCCTCCCCTCGCCCTATGAAGAAGAAGCGTATTTTGACGAGCTTGACCCGTCCATCACCCTGAAGGCGAAAGGTCGGGAGCCCGTTTTCGACAATGATGTGTGGACTGTTAATATCACATATACCGCACGCGATGACATAGAAGACCCCGATGAAGGAGAACCTTTTCTTGACGTGAACATGGAAGACGCCGGATGGAACCTCATTGGCAACCCCACCACGGCAAGTCTCGACTGGGGTAAGGGTGCAGCCTGGACACGCAGCAATATGAACGAAACATTTTATGTGTGGGTGGCCAGTGCGGAAAATGGCAGTGACAACGAGATGACTGGCGAATACCATGCATGGAACGAGCTAATCGCAGATATTCCGGAGGGATTCACTCCGCTTTCCGATGGCCTGATTGCGCCCTTCCAGGGATTCTGGATACGGGCGACCGATGAGCAGGCGTCTCTTGCCCTAACCCACGACGCCAAAGCCATCGGCGGCGATTTTTACCAAAAAGAACACCAGGACAAATCCGACCCGGCTGACTCCAAGGCCATCGTCCTACCGCTGCTCCTGAAGGCAGAAGGAATGACCAGCAGGGCATACGTGACTTTCAGCGATACCGGCCATCCGGGGACTGACCCCTATGACGGATACCGCCTGGAACCCCTCAGCAACAATTACCTGGAGGTCTATACGGCCAACCTGGAAACCTTCAGCCCGCTTACCATCAACAACCTACCGGCTGAGCCAGACAACAATTTGCGCATTCCCTTATTTGTGGGAGGCATCCGACAAGGACAGCCGGTAACCAGCAATTACAGTCTGCAGTGGAGGCTGCCCGATAATTGGCCGGCAGACTGGGGGCTCGCCCTGATGGATCACCACGAAGAAAAAGCCATCCCACTTACACATCAACAGGAATATCATTTTCATCATCAAAGCACAACATCGGTCAAAAAATCAGCCGATGCAGGCTTTACATACCCCGAACACATCGTCAGGCCAACGGAAACACCCACCAAAGCCAAGCAGAAAGGCAGCAACCGCTTTACCCTGGTCGCCACCCCTGGAAGCCCAGACGATGACCCCGTATATACCCCAGACACGCCATCCCTGCTTCCTCCTTACCCCAACCCAACTCATGCGGAGGTACACGTACCTTTCAATCTTCCTGAGGAGAGCCACGTAACCATTCGCGTGTACGACCTGCACGGACGCCTTGTAACCACCCTGGCTGACCGAAAATTTGACAGTGGACACCATACCCTGCCAGCATACTCCCTGCAAAACCAAAACAGCGGTGTTTATGTCATCACCCTGCAAACAAGCTCCCAGAAAGATTCAAGGAAAATCACCCTGATCAAGTAGCTACAATAAAAAAAAGGCACAGCCGGGCCTCATGGCCTGTAACCATTTTTGACAACAGGTGAAGGAGCTTTCCCTGCCTTGTTCAAAAACGAAGAAATTGACTATAAAAATGAAGAGAAAACGCAAAAAACCAACCCGCTGACAACTATTTATGCTACTGATTATGTGTTTTTTATCCGCTTCGGCACGCTGGTTGTTCAGTAAATAAAGCAACAAGTAGCCTTTCTTATTAAGGGTATTGTTTCGTCCATTTGGACAAATAAACGATCGTTTTTCAATCATGCGCAAAAAAATCCTTCTGGTAGACGACATCAAAGAGTTCCGCGCGCTGCTGAAAGTGCTCCTTTCGGGCAGTTACGACGTGGCCACTGCCGAGGATGGAGCAAAGGCGCTCGACATGATTGAAGGCGGATTCAACCCAGACGTAATCGTTACGGACCTGATCATGCCCGGAATGGATGGTTATCAGCTCATTTCAAACATCCGAAACAAAAAATCCTGGAGCAAGATTCCCATCATCGTGCTTTCCAACGTGGACAAGCCCGCAGAAAGACAAAAGCTTACCCGGAGCAAAACCATCAACACCTTCCTGCACAAACCGTTCAATACCCACGAACTGAATGCCGGCTTAAAGAAATCATTGGACAGCCTCCTGGACAACGTCAACTAAGTTTCGCTTCAAAAGCACCATACATACCCACCCCCTCGTTACCACGACGGGGGTTTTATATTTTTTCCCGGCAAACAACAAAATAAATAGCCTGACACCCAAAACAAGAAAATAAACTTATATTTGTATGCTTCCTACTGTATTACTGTAAAAAACGTAACATTCGGGATGAGAAAAGAGGATAAACAACAATCGTCAGTACTTGTTGTAGACGACAACAAAGACAACCTGAAAGTTGTAAGCAACTTCCTGAAAAACGAAGGGTATCAAATCGCCTTAGCCATCAATGCAGAAGATGCAGGAAAGATTCTGGAGGACACACCCATTGATCTCATCCTGCTGGACGTGATGATGCCCGGCA
>PUND01000004.1 GCA_003551645.1 Phycisphaerae bacterium
AGGAGACTATGAGGCCGCCTGGGCCGATGCGATGACAGTCATGCGCCTTGGGCGGCTGCATCAGGATGCTCCGACGCTTATAGGTTTCCTGGTCGGATTGGCAGTTGAGCGTATCGGTTCTCGCCCGGCTATTGCCGTGGTCGCTGAAGGCGACCTGGCGGCGGCACAATTGCGGGAGTTTCAGGCGGAGTTTCGGGAATTGCGCCCGACGCCGGAGTTCAGCCGGTTTATCAACTACTCAGAACGGTTCATGATGCTGGATTCGGTAGTGTCTCTTTACCGCGGCCCGGGGGATGCAGAGGACTGCGAGCACGGCCTGACCGACCGGCAATGGGCTTTCGTCCGCCGAGGGACTTACTGGGGGGAGGTCCTCAAGCCCATCAACGAATGGTTTGGCAAGAAGGTCGTGGCCCTCAGCAAACCGACCTACGGGGAACGGAAAGAGGCGCTGGATGCGTTCAATCGGGAATTCGAGGAGATGAGTGACCGCCAGGAAGGTTTCAACCTGCTGGATTCCAGCTTGCCTTACAGGTGGGCCGCACGGGCGATGACCGGTACTGTAACTCGGGAGTATTCCCGTCGTATAGGGCTTGGTGTGGTAGTCACAATCATGTCCGCTCTGGATCGCGCTGCGGAGTTCCGTGATCGACTTTCTATGGGACGGGAGTTGACGGACGTGGCGATTGGTCTGGCCATTTTCAATGTCGAGCGGGGCGAATATCCGGACCGGCTTGATGAATTGACGCCGGAATACCTGGACTCGATGCCCGAAGACCTGTTTGTGAACGAGCCGTTGCGGTATCGGCGGACGGACGACGGCTACCTGCTCTACAGCGTAGGCCCGAGCATGACCGACCACGGCGGCAGCGACGACAGTCAGCAGGGCCACGACGACATTGTCATCCGCGTGCCCCTGCCGGCGCCGGAGGGACCCAAGGGTCAGGAAGCATTCTGAGGACGGCCACCGGCGATGTCATAGCGCCGGTCGGGCGGTGCCGACGGGGCGAATGCGTTCAGGTGCTCATAATCGCCCAGGCGGCCGCAGCGCCGAAAAAGGCGCCTGCCAGGATGGCGAACACCATGTTGAGCCGCGCGTGGCACGCCTCGGCCGAGCAGATCCTGGCCCGGCCTATGAACAGACCCAATCCGCCGCCTATGATCGCCCCGGCGAGCAGTCTTGTCGCAAGTTCCATGCGCTGTTGACCTTTCAAGCTTCCTTCCAACCATATTACGCGACCGAGCGAGCATTTGTTGGCGATAAGCCCGTCCGGGTCCGCCGGTGTCCCGGCGGCGACCGTGGTTGCCTCCGACCCCACCGAACGGAGCCACATTACACGCCACCAGCCACTGATTCACGAATAACAGGTTGGGCACATGTAGAATCACACCAGCAGGCAACGCTTGACATGCTTCGGTCGCGGCGGTAGGAGGGCGTCCTCCTTTGTCGCAATAAATCAGGAGAAAGCATGCAGTCCGACACCGAACAGGCGGCCGATATCTACGACGCCCGACACGACACGCCTTTGCAGCGCAAGTTCCGCCGCATATGCCCGATGCCCGTGGGGGTGGTCTTCGTTGAATGGCCCGGCATGACTGATGAGGACATCCGCGGGCACTTCCGGCTGATGAAGGAGCTGGGCTTTACCTGTCTGAAGGGGCTGTTGCTCTGCCCCGGGACCGACCGCAAGAAGGTCCAGAACATGGCGCTCGACGAGGGGCTTATCCCCTGGTGGTACGGGGAGGGCGGCTGGGAGTTTTCCGAGGAGCTTCTGGAGCGGCTCGGCATTGACCCTGACACGCCCATCGAGGAAATCCGCCGCAACGAGCAGTTCCTGGCTCATCAGGAGCAGGTGATGCGTCGGCGAGTGGATGCCGGGCTGATGCGCGGCCGGTCTTCCAACCAGCCCGGCGAGGGGGAGGTGCCGTTCAGCTTCGATATGGACTTGGCCGAGGGAGCGGTCGGGGCGTTCGTGGAATGGCTCCAGCAGACCTACAAGACCGTGGAGCGGCTCAAGGAGGCGTGGAACTACCACCATGCAGGCATCGGCGGCCCGCGGATGGACTTCCAAAGCTGGGACGACGTCCGTGAAGGCATTCCCAAGCTGCCGCCGAAGGAGTATCGCCACTTCCGCGACATTCTGCGATTCAAGGCGGATGTGTTCCTGGACCGCATACGCCGCCGTGCCGAGCGATTTCGCGAGGCATCCGGCGAAGCGCCTTACCGCGCCGGCGGGGAGATGGGGCTGTTCCTTCCTTTTGCCGCCAGGGCTACGGACATGGAGGGCATAGCGGACCTGATGGCCGGTTCCGGCTCGTTTTACCCGTCGATGCACCTGGCGTGGCACTTTGAGGAGACGGGTTTTGAGATAGCTCACTCGGTGTACCTGCAGGCGTCTCTGGCGGCCGACTGGTTCAAGGGCGGTTGGTCGGCGACTTGGGAATCCACCGGCGGGCCGCAGCAGCTTTCCGGCGGCAAGGGCTGGACGCCCGAGGCGGCGGCGGAGACGCCCGGTTTCACGGTTGATGAGAACGTGATGACCCAGCTCATGCTCAGCTACCTGGCCGCCGGTTTCCGCGGGTTCGGCCTGTGGTGCTGGAGCGCGCGGACGGCCGGCTGGGAAGCGGGCGAATACGCACTGCTTGACCGCAACAATAACGTAACCGAACGTGCCCGCCAGGCCGGGCGGATAGGACAGGCGGCTCGTCGGCTGCGGGATGAGCTTTGGCAGGCGCGCAAGGAGCCGATTGTCGGCGTCTTCAGCGACTTCGACAGCGACGCGATGTGGACGGCCGCCTCGGTCGTGGGCAGGGAGAAGTACAAGACCATGCCAGTCGAGGCGCGGGTCGGCGCCGCCGGGGCGTTTCAGCGGTGGAACGTGCCTTTCGAGCACGTCAGCGGCCGGGACTTGCGGGCCGGGCTGGCCGAGAGATACAAGGTCATCTACCTGCCGGCGATACTGGCGATGGACCAGGGTTTGCTGAAGATCCTCCATGAATATGTACGCTGCGGCGGCCGGCTGGTGATGGACGCCCCGTCCGGCTGGCTGGACGAATACGGCCGGCTGCTCAACACCGACAAGGGAACGCTGTTCGAGCGGACGTTCGGCTGCACGATATGCGACTTCCAGTACTCGCGGAATGTTCCCCGCGTGCTTCGCGGACGGACGCTTGAGGGGTTCGTTATGGACCTTTCGCCGACGGACGCCGGCGTAACAGAGCGTTACGACGATGGCGCCGCTGCGATAACTGAGAACCGGCTGGGCGAAGGCACGGCCGTAATACTCGGATACGACGGCTCGCTGGCGTCGTTTGAGCGGCCCGACGGCGAGGAGGCGCGGTGGCTGGTGGACGATGCGCTTGGTTCGCTTGAAAGCCCGTTTGCATGCGAGGGGGCGCTGGTATATCGTCTGGCCGCTCCGGAGGCGGATCACTACTTCGTAATCAATCCCGGCGGCCGGCGGACCGTGTCGCTGGATACGCGTCGGCTGCGGTATAGCCGGGCTGAAGACGCCTTAACGTGCGAGGAAGTGAACCTGGGCGAAGGCCTGGAACTGCCGTGTTGTGGAGGTCGGTGGCTACGTCTTGAGAAGTGACGCACTTGCCGTGTTGTTTTTTCGCAGGCGACAGATTGCCTTGCAGCAGCTTTGGGCTGTATGTTAGGATTCGCACGCTACAGGGATGTCCGTGCGATGGCGACCGGCCAATGGCTCGGTCTTTTCCACCGGATATGCCCCGCGTGACGGAGCCGACGCCTACAGTGCCAGCCCTGAAAAGCCCGGACGCTTGTACTCCAACCCACCGGTTCCGGCCGCATGTCGGCTGAACTGACACACACACGCGACGATGCCCAAAACCGACGAGATTCTCATCGAGGCGCACGAGGTAGAGAGGGTTTACAAGACCGGCGATACGGTCGTGTACGCCTTGAGCGGTATCAACCTGACGGTCAGTCAGGGCGAGTACGTTTCCCTGATGGGGCCTTCGGGATCGGGCAAGACGACTTTCTTCAATATGGTAGGCGCGCTGGATTTCCCTACCAAGGGCGACGTTCTGCTGGGCGGTCGTAACCTGCTGGACCTGTCGGCAGCGGAACTGTCGTATCTGCGTTGCGTCAACATTGGTTACATATTCCAGAACTACAACCTCATCGAGGTGTTCACCGCTCTGGACAACGTTATGCTGCCCATGCGGATACTGGGCATGGAAAAGAAGGAGGCCGAGCAGCGCGCCAGCGATGTTTTGACGCGCGTGGGACTTGGTCACCGTCTGAAGCACCTTCCCGGCGAGTTGTCCGGCGGTCAGCAGCAGCGGGTGGCGATCGCCAGGTCGATGGCGAACGACCCCAGCTTGCTGCTTGCCGACGAGCCGACCGGGAACCTTGATTCCGAGACCGGCCATGAGATCGTCCAGTTGCTCAGCGAACTGAGCGATGAGAAGGGCGTGACAGTGGTTTCGGCGACACACGACCATCGCATGCTGGATGTATCGGACCGCGTGGTATACCTGCGCGACGGGCAGGTGGAGCGTATCGTCAGCCGGGAGGACCTGGATATCTCCGTCGGGTCCATCGGCGACGAGCAGTAACTCGGCCGGATTCGCCGCCGCCCGCGCGCAACAGGCGAAAAGGGAGCCGCATGAAGCTGTCACACATAGTGACGATGCTGGTGGGCGTATTCATAATCGGTCTAATCGCCCCGCTTAGCCAGTTTCTGACCATCATGACGGTCAACCTGGACCTGGAGACGGCTACTCCGGTCGGCTGGGCCGTCGGAATCGTTTTCAGCATCGCGCTGGTAATGGCGGTGCTGCGACTGATTCGCCCGATAGCCGGCAAGCACAGCATGGTAATCCTCTACTGCATGCTGAGCATCTCCGTGCCGGTGATGAATCTGGGGTTGGTGCGCCCGTTCTTCCTGAGCATAAACGCCGTGCATCGGGAGTATCTGCAGCACGGCACGAGTACCTACAGGACGGCATACAATGTCCAGAACGAGGACTGGTTCCCGCTGGTCCCGACAAAGACCGGTCTGGCCTGGAACCAGGCCGATCGCATGACGCGCCTTCTGCGCGACGATGAAGTCATCCAGGAGCGTGAGGAGGCCCGCGGACGGGTCGTGGCCGCAATACGGCTGGAGGCCCAGCGGCTGTTCCGGACCAAACAGGCCGAAGATGCCCTGGAACGGGCGCCGACGCAGGAGTATATCGAGGAGCTTCAGGCCCTTGCGGATGATCTGTCCCCCGGCGAGGCCCGCGATATACTGGAGGCGGCCGAGCCGGAGGCGGCTGAGAGCTTGGGCCTGGAAGAAGTACTGTCGCGTCGGGCGGAACAGCAGCAGGAG
>PUND01000131.1 GCA_003551645.1 Phycisphaerae bacterium
AAGGAACTGAAATCACAATCAGCGCCGAAGCTAAAGAAGGATTTGTTTTTGTAAACTGGACTGAAGATGATGAGGAAATTACCGACAGCGCAGAATATGAGCTGACCGTAAACAGTGATCGCAGCCTGATCGCTAACTTTGAGCCCGATGAAATTGACGAGCGCGAAATCTTTGAAGTTAAATTATCAGCAACACCTGAAGAAGCCGGACAGGTATTTGGCAGCGGTGAATACCGGGACGGTGACGAAATTACCATCAGCGCTGAAGCCGAAGAAGGGTTTAAGTTTGCCAGCTGGACTGAGATAATCATTGAGTCTGGTCATGAAGAGGGCTACGAAGTTGGTGAATATGTCGATGTTAGCGAAGAAGCTGAATACAGCTTTATCTTAGAACGCGACCGGGTATTAATCGCCAACTTTGAAGAAGCTATTGAAGAGCCGGACACTTATAACCTGGAGCTGAACGCAGAGCCTGAAAGCGGCGGTACACTTGAAGGATCCGGCGTTTACGAAGCAGGCGAAGAAGTAGAAATAAATGCCATCGCTGAAGAAGGCTACGATTTTATTAACTGGACCTATGATGGCAATGAAATTAGCAGTGCAGCCGAATTCGTCTACACCATGCCGGCTGAAGACCTGCTCTTTACTGCTCACTTTACAGTTGTTGAAACGGAACCTGAAGTAGAAGCAGTAAGTGCAGCTAACGGTGAAATAACGGTAAGCTTCGATCAGGATCTCAGCGAAGCACCGGAAACAAACGACTTCAGCGCTTTATATTTCAGCAGTGCTGACCAGCAAGAGCAGGACCCGACCGGTGATGTATACTCTGATGACAACAACGAATGGAACAACCTTGACCTGACCGGCAGTAGCTGGGACAGCGAAGATGCTGCCCGTGTTGAACTCACCTTTGAGCCTTTCGAAGCAGGCGATGAAGATATCGAGTACACGGTTAAGGTAAGCTACCGTGACGGAGATGCCGTGCAGGCTGAACCATTCACTGTAGAAGCTATTGAAGAACCGGGCACTTATAATTTAGAGCTGAACGCAGAGCCTGAAAGCGGCGGTACAGTTGAAGGATCAGGCGCTTACGAAGATGGCGAAGAAGTTGAAATAAGGGCCACCGCCGAAGAAGGTTACGAGTTTGTTAACTGGACCTATGATGGTAATGAAATTAGCAGTGCGGCTGAATTCGTCTACACCATGCCGGCTGAAGACCTGCTCTTTACTGCTCACTTTACAGCTGTTGAAACCAAACCTGAAGTAGAAACAGTCAGTGCAGCTAACGGTGAAATAACGGTGAGCTTCAATCAGGATCTTAGCGAAGCTCCGGAAAGAAATGATTTCAGTGTTTTGTATGCTGATTCCATAGATCAGAATGAACAGGAGCAAGCAACCTATAATGGCATGACAAACGATGATCGCGATCTGGTTTACAATTATACCCAGGAAGAACCTCAGTGGAGTAACTTAGACTTAACCGAAATAAGTTGGGACAGCGAAAAGGCAAACCAGGTTGAACTCACCTTTGAACTTTTCGAAGCAGGCGATGAGGATACCGGTTACACGGTTAAGGTAAGCTACCACGATGGCGACGCCGTGCAGGCTGAATCATTCACTGTAGAAGCTGAAGAGCCGGAAACTTATAACCTGGAACTGACTGCTGCGCCTGAAAGCGGGGGTACACTTGAAGGATCAGGCGTTTACGAAGCAGGCGAAGAAGTTGAAATAAGCGCCTCTGCTGAAGAAGGTTACGAGTTTGTTAACTGGACTGAAGATGGTGTAGAAGTAAGCAGCCTGGCTGCATTTAATTACACCATGTCCAATGAAGATAGTACGGTAACCGCTAACTTCGAAGAAATTACGGAAGAACCTGAGGCACGAGAAGAGCCCGAGGAGCGAGAAGCTCCCGAGACTTTTGAACTTATCCTGGTTCCCGATCCTTCTGAAGGCGGCACTGCCAAAGGCAGCGGCCAATATGAAGCAGGAGAAACCATAACCCTGGAAGCCTCCGCTGCTGAAGGATATGAGTTTATAACCTGGACAATAGACGGCGATACCGAGAGCATGGATAATGTTTTTACTTATACCATGCCAGCCGTAGATATTACTATAACTGCCGTTTTTGATGATGCTGTCTTTTCAAATGACAGTGATACCGGGGATAGTAATACAGAGTCATCAAATGACGATTACGAATCAGTCCGTGATGCCCTTGAATCAAGATCCGGTCAAAACGAAGATGTTTTCTACATCGAAGTAAACTATCATTCAGATGAAAGTACGGCAGTTACCGGTGAAGGATATTATGAGTATGGCGACCAGGCCGTAGTTACAGCAGAAGCTTCGGCAGGCTATGAGTTTTACTGCTGGTACGAAGGTGATCAAATTGCTTCCTTTGATGAAAAATATGAATTTACCGTGACCAGGGACCGCAATTTAACAGCCTGGTTGGAGCCTGAAGAAGTAGAAGAAATATATACTATTGATATAGATGCTAACCCGGCCAGGGGAGGAACAGTCCTTGGTGGTGGGGTTTACCCGGCTGATGATCAAGCAGTTTTGCAGGCCATCCCCGATACCCGTTATGATTTTATCAGCTGGACCGAAAATGGCTCCGTAGTAAGCACTGAAGCCGAATATGCTTTCGGGGTAACCCGTGACCGCAACCTGACAGCAAACTTCGAGCAAATCAGTTATGAAGGGGACCAGCTTGATGGTGAAAATGACCAGAATGAAGATCAATCAGGGTCATTTGAATCCGGCAACACTTTCAGCGCTAACAGTGGCGGCAGCGACATTTATATCCCCCAGAGCAGCGGACAGGACCCCGTAGAAAAATACTTCATTTCACTTACTGTTGACCCGGATGGTAGCGGAGAAGTAAGAGGTGCGGGATATTATGAAAAAAACAAGCTTGTCGGGCTTGATGCTATACCTGATGAGGGTTTCGAATTTACTGGTTGGATGGAAGATGATGAAAAGGTAAGCGTGGCCAGGTCTTATGCCTTTCTCGCCACAGAAGACCGCGAACTGGTCGCTACCTTTGCTCCTCTTGTAAACCGCAGCAGTGAAAATGCAGAAACCTTTCGCATCAGCCTTGCTCCTTCACCGTTAGAAGGCGGCCGGGTATACGGGAGGGGAGAATATACTGAAGGAAAAACCATTACCGTTTCAGCCCTGCCCAATATCGACTATGATTTTGTCAGTTGGACAGAAGACGGCCAGGTAGTAAGCACCGAAGTGATATATACTTTTGTAGTCGATAGGGATCACCAGCTGGTTGCAAACTTCGCCTCTTACGACAGCGGCGATCCCGACAACCCCGGCAGCGGATATCGTTACGAGTTCGACAGCTTCCTGCACGGCTACTTTCCTGATTTCCTTACACCCTACAGTGATATGTACAGGGAAAGGGAACCTTCCGCCGGTAGTACTTACGGCTGGTCCCCTGCTTATGTTCCACCGGTTGGCGGTCAATAACTATCAATTAGTTACTCCGCCAGCTGTAAAAGGTAGTCTTTTCTCAAGTCTACATTATCCCCAATACTGAGGCCTATTTCTGCCGCTAAACCACCGCGCAACTCGATAGCAAACTGTACCGGACCGCTGCTGTAATATACGGGTAGTTCATGATCCGGCGTGCCAGGCTCGGGCGGCTGCATCTCGTGGATTGAATCTATAGTGCCATCCCTGCTGATATAAATAAGATCAATAGGAATCAAGCAGTCTTTCATCCAAAATCCAACTTCAGTTGGAAAGGGATCCTCATCGGGCATAACAAAAAGCATGCCCTCATCATCAGCCAAAAACTCCCTGCCCATCAAGCCGGTTTCACGTTGATCAGGTGTTACAGCCAGCTCCATATCTATGACGTGATCATTTAACACTACCTGCTCGATCAAATCATTTCCGGAATTGTCATCCTGTCCTGCCCCGGCTTCTTCGCTCCCGGAACATCCGGGGATTATTAATCCAATAAATGCTCCGACCAGGACAAGCAATAGCAGGTAACTATTATTTTTAACTTTTAAATAAAATGATATTATCTCCGCCTCCTAACTTCCTGATTCTGCCTGTTCGGCCCACTGAAGAGACCTGGAGACCGCTTTTTTCCAGCCCTTGTAAAGCAAAGCCCTATCTTTCTCATTCATCTGCGGCTCGAAGGCAGCACTTTCCTTCCAACGATCGCTTAATTCTTCGATGCTGCTCCAGAACCCGGTAGCCAGTCCGGCCAGGTATGCAGCCCCGAGAGCAGTTGTATCAAAGGTGGCAGAGCGGCGGACAGTAGTATTGGTCAGATCAGCCTGGAACTGCAACAACAAGTCCATCACACTGGCCCCACCATCTACACGCAGCTCAACCAGGGGCAAATTAGCTTCCTTATACATTATTTCAAGTACATCCCTGGTCTGGTAAGCCATTGCCTCCAGCACCGCCCTGGCCAGGTGCGCTTTTGAGGTGCCCCCCGTAATACCGATCAAGAGCCCACGGGCATAGGGATCCCAGTGTGGTGCGCCTAAACCGGCGAAAGCCGGTACCAGGTAAACCCCGTCGTTTCCATTAACCTGGGCGGCAAGCCCTTCCAGGTCCGACGAGCGCTCAATAATACCGAGGCCATCCCTTAACCACTGGACTGCAGCCCCGGTTATGAAAATACTGCCTTCAAGAGCATATTCTATTTTATCACCTAGTCCCCACGCGATAGTGGTCAGCAAACCCTGCTCCGAAGAAACTGCCTTTTCACCGGTATTCATCAGCAGGAAAGAGCCGGTGCCGTAAGTGTTCTTCGTCATGCCGGGGCTGTAGCAGGCCTGACCAAATAGAGCTGACTGCTGGTCGCCGGCCATCCCGCCAACCGGAAGAGATACACCATGAAAAATATCCGGTTCCGTATGCCCGTAAACCGCACTGCTGGGCTTAACTTCCGGCAAGATCGCCTCGGGAACCTTAAAAAGCTGAAGCAGTTCTCTGTCCCACTGAAGCTCATGGATATTGTAAAGCAGGGTCCGTGAAGCATTGGAGTAATCAGTGGCAAAAACCTTTCCGCCGGTCAGGCGGAAAAGCAAAAAGCTATCAATTGTCCCACATGCCAGGGTGCCCTCCTCCGCCGCTTTCTTTACCGGCTCCAGGTTCTCAAGAGCCCATCTCAGCTTCGTTCCTGAAAAATATGGATCCAGCAGAAGACCGGTCTTTTCCCTAACCATCTGCTCATAGCCATCGTCTTTTAAACGCTGACACATTTCAGCTGTACGGCGGCACTGCCAGACAATCGCCCTGCTTATAGGTTCGCCGCTCTGGCGGTCCCAGAACACGAGGGTTTCGCGCTGGTTGG
>PUND01000036.1 GCA_003551645.1 Phycisphaerae bacterium
GATCAACCCGGAAGCGTGGATGTGGTACCATACCCGTGTGGGACGCGAGCGCTGCCCCATTGTGGATACGTGGTGGCAGACCGAGACCGGCGGTTTCATGATCTCCCCGATGCCGGGGGCCATGACGCTGAAGCCTGGCAGTGCTTCCAAGCCGTTCTTCGGCGTGGACCCTGTCATTCTCCGCGACGACGCCGCCGAGTGTGACATTGACGAAGGCGGCAAGCTTTGCATCCGCAAGCCCTGGCCGGGCATCATGCGCACCATGTGGGGCGACCATGACCGGTTCATCGACACCTATTTTGCCATGTTCAATGACATGTATTTCACCGGTGACGGCTGCCGCATCGACGATGACGGCGACTACTGGCTGATGGGCCGCATCGACGACGTGGTAAACGTCTCCGGTCACCGCATCGGCACCGCCGAGGTCGAAAGCGCCCTGGTCAGCCACGCCAAGGTCGCCGAGGCGGCCGTGGCGCCGATGCCACACGAGATCAAGGGTCAGGGCCTCTACGCCTACGTCACGCTCAAGGACGGTGTCGAGCCGAGCGATGAGCTGAAGCAGGAACTGGCCAATCATGTCCGCTCGGAGATCGGCCCGATCGCCAAGCCGGACAAGATCCAGTTCGCCCCGGCGCTGCCCAAGACCCGTTCGGGCAAGATCATGCGGCGAATCCTCCGCAAGATCGCCGAGGGTGTTACCGACAAGGGTACGCTGGGCGACACCAGCACGCTTGCCGACCCGGCCATCGTCGATAGACTGATTGACGGCAAGGAATAGAGTACGACCAACCGACGGACGGCAAGTTGAGTTCCGTCGATAAGCCCCGTCAGAAAACGCCCGCGCGAATGTCGTGCGGGCGTTTTTTCTGACGGGTGTTGGGGCCGGGCGCCGGCCGGGCGGCTCAACCGGTGAACGAGAGAGTCATTCGGCCAGGGCCTGTTCGACGTCGCCGTAGATTTCGAACAGTCGTGTCAGCCGCGTGGTCTCCAGCAGGTCGCGTATCGGCTCTTGTGGGTTGACCAGCCGTATTCTGCCGCCGTGGTGGCGGCTTTGTAGGTGGGCGTTGATCATCGCCCCCAGACCGAGTGAGCAGATGAAGTCCATGTCGCTGAGGTCCAGCACCAGCAGGGGGGCGTGCCTGTCGGTAAGCTCCTCCAGCGACTCCCGTAGCCGCTCGGCGTCCTGTATGCCCACCGAGCCGTGTACGGTCACCACGGTGGCCGTTCCGCGGTCCTCCACGTCGATCCGGAGCTGAGTGGAGTTGCTTTCGGACTGCTTCATGACTGGGCGCCTCGACTACCGGTTATGTTTCAGCAGGCGGACCCGGTTTCCCCGCCTGTTGTACTCAACCTTGTCCATATAGGCCCGCATGAGCATTATGCCTCGCCCACAGGGGCGCTCGAGGTTCTCGTCGGCGGTCGGGTCGGGCACCGCGTCGGGGTCGAATCCCTCGCCCTGGTCGGTGATGGTGATGCGGGCCTGCTGAGGCGTCACGTCAAACTCCAGCTCCACCATCTTGTCCGGGTCGTAGGCGTTGCCGTGCTTGATGGCGTTGTTAAGCCCCTCCTCCAGCGCCAGCTTGATGGCGAACAGGACCGAGTCGCTGTAACCGCACCGCCGCACCTCGCGGAGCAGGGCGTCCTCGGCCTTGCGGGCCTCCGCCAATTTTGACGCGATGACCACCTTCCTCACCAAACCCACCATCCGGATACCACCAGGGACTATGCCAGTTGCTCCAGCGCCTCCTGACGCGACTTCGCTATCTGGAAGATCTCGTTCAGACGCGTGATGACGAAGACCTCATATATGCTCGGCTGGATGTTGCACAGCCAGAGCGAGCCGTCTTTTTCACGGACGTGCTTGTGGACGGTAATCAGCATTCCCAGGGCGCTGGAGGACATGTGGGATACGTTCTCGAAGTCCAGCACCAGCTTGGGCGTGTCCGATTCCGCGACTATGGCGTTCAGCCGTTCGCCGATCCGCGATATGTTGATCTCATCGAGAATCTTTCGGTGGGTCATCTCCACCACGGTCGCGCCGTCTGTCGTCGATACCGTCAGACCGGAATTCTGATCTTCCATGGGGACTCTCCTCGGATACTCGCGAAGGGATAGTAGGTTGCGGCGGGGTCACTGTCAAGTCGTCCGGCGGACATATTTGGCGGACTCTCTGACGGCTTCCGGCGGTCCGGACGCCGATGCTCACGACGTCAGCAGTATGATGTTGACGATCAAGCTCACCAGAAGAGCCGCGGCCAGGATGATTACCGCCGGCAGCAACATGCTGCTTTCGCGCCGGCCTTCCAGCACTGCCGTACCGTCCTCGCCGTGGGCCTGTTCGGCCTCCTCGGCCAGTCCGGTCAGGACGCCGGCGTCCACCTGCTTGCGTGCTTGAAGCGGCGGCTGACCGGCCTGTATATCCTCAAGGTCGTGCAGCAGATCGCCGGTGGAGGCGTATCGCCGCCGACGCTCCTTGGCCATCATCACCTCGATTACCTCGCCCACTCCGGCTGATAGCTGTGTGTTGATGTGGTCCGGCGGAGTCAGCGATTCCCGCAGGTGCTTCTGCATGACCGCCACCGGCGTCTCACCCTCGAAGGGCACACGACCGGTTACCATGTGATAGAACGTGGCGCCGAGCGAGGAGATGTCCGCGCGGAAGTCGATGTCCATCTCGCCGCGTATCTGCTCGGGACAGATGTAGTAGGGAGTCCCGAATGCCCGCCCCGCCTCGGCGCGTCCGGTCTCGATGTCCGCCACCTCGCGGGCAAGACCCAGGTCCACGAGCTTGGCCGTGCCGTCCGTGGCGAGCATTATGTTGCGCGGCTTGACATCTCGGTGCACCAGCCCCTGGCTGTGGGCGTGCTCCAGCGCCCTGGCGACCTGGATTACTATCCGCAGGGCCTCCTGCTCCGAATACGGCCGGCCG
The DNA here is from genome assembly GCA_003551645.1 of Phycisphaerae bacterium. Lineage (GTDB taxonomy): Bacteria > Planctomycetota > Phycisphaerae > SM23-33 > SM23-33 > PUND01. Next base: position 2,933 of record PUND01000036.1, read on the forward strand.
TCGGCTATCTGTTTGTGAAGCTCCTTGCCCTCGATGTACTCCATCACGAAGTAGTGGTAGCCGCCCGCCTCGCCGACGTCGAACGCCTGGGCGATGTTCGGATGGTTGAGTTTGGCGGCGGCCTTGCCTTCGCGATAGAAACGCTCGACGTATTCGGGGTCTTCCGACAGCCGGCGGTGCAGGATCTTTATCGCCACTATCCTGTCCAGCGATACCTGCTTGGCCTTGTAGGTAGTCGCCTCCGTGCCCGCGCCGAGCTTGGCAAGCAGTATATAGCCAGGTAGCTGATGGCCCTTGCGGGTCTCGTCGATGGTCTTTTTGATTCGGCCGATCTGGCGCTGCGTCACGACCCCTTGTTCTATAAGAACGTCCGACAGAGAGCTTTCCTTGCCGGACTGGCTGCGTTCATTGCGGACAGACCGACACTGCTCCACCTCTTCGGGGGTGGCGAGATTATGCTCGACTATAAGTCGCCCCAACTCGGAATCAACCGATGTGCTTGGAGCGCCGTTTGGTCTCTGTGAAGCCATTGTCTGCAACCTCGGAAATGGCCCGATCAGGCGGTCGCCCTTGGGCGCCTGCCTGCGTGGGCCTGAGCAGGGTACGCCCGCCGCGCCGTCGCGTCAAGGCGATAATCGCACCGTAAAAATGCTTTTCCACCTTGTTATACGTCCTAAGAACCCGGACCGTTTGTGGCGGGAGCGTTTTCCTCCGATTTCTTCTGATCGGGCCGTCTCGCCTGACCGCACGCGTGCAGCCGTCGGCAACCGGAAACGGCTCGCCTTACTTGGGTTCGGCAAGATTATGAAATTACTTGAGTTGGCACAGGGTGGCGTCCCGCCGGTATCCGTGATGCGACTGTCTCGGCCGGGCGGTGGCCCGGCTCGGGTCGTCGGGCGTTCCCGGATCGGGTCTTGTGTTTTCCCGCCATTGTGACGATTGGTGTAATACGCGGCCCGACCTGCTAAAATTGACTGTTCGCAGAACGCAATCCGAAGACGACAAACAGACGGGAGAGGTAGCGTGTTTACTAACGAACTGCATCCGCGGATCAGCCGGGCGGCGCTGCTGGCTGCAATGATGGTAGTCGCTCTGCTGTGCATCCCGACGGTCGCCCAGGACACCGAACAGGCCGCGCCGGCACGTATTGCCCACGTGCGGCTGGCCGGTCGGATACTGGACAGCCCGCCGGGCTTCACGCTCTGGCCCGACGCGGGTAAATCGCACACCCTGAGAATTTGGCTGCACCGACTCGCCGAGGCCCGCAGGGACGAGGAAGTAAAGGCCGTCGCCATCGAGGTTGACTCGCCAAGGTTGTCGTGGGCGCAGGCGCAGGAACTCGCTGACGCCGTCGGACGCATCGCGGAGGTCAAGCCGGTTTACACCTATATACCGGCCGGAGAAAGCACGCCATACCTGGTGGCCTCCGCCGGCACGGAGGTCGCGATGGACCCGGTCGGCTCGCTGATGATAACCGGCGTGGCCGCCGAGCTGTTCTTCTACCGCGGGACACTGGACCTTCTCGGCATCGAGCCGCAGTTCGTACAGCACGGTCGCTTCAAGGGGGCGTCCGAGCCGATGATGCGGACCGAGCCGTCCGACGAAATGAGGAAGATGTTCGACGGGCTGCTCGACGACCTTTACGACCAGCTCTGCGAACAGATAGCCCGGCAGCGAGACCTGGAGACCGAGCAGGTACAGGAGACAATTGACCGGGGCCCGTTCACCGCGGTCCAGGCCCAGCAGGAGCGGCTGGTGGATGCGCTGGTATCGGTCACCGAGTGGCGGCGGCATGTTGCCGAGCAGGTGGCCGACGATCCGGATGAGGTGGTCTGGATGGACAACTTCGCCCGACCGGTGGAGCGCAAGCCGGACTTCTCCAACCCATTCGCACTGCTGGGGGCACTGCTGGAGGGGCCGGAACCCGACCCGACCCTCGATCCGACGGTCGCCATAGTCCATGCCGATGGGATGATAGTGCCCGGACGCAGCGGGGAAGGGCTGTTAGGTCAGTCCATGGTCGGGGCCAAGACGCTTGTGAGTATCTTCGATCAGTTGCGCCAGGACGACCGGGTGAAGGCGGTGGTATTCCGAGTCAATTCCCCCGGCGGCTCCGCCCTTGCCAGCGAGCACATCTACCAGGCGGTGCGGCGATGCGCCAAGGAAAAGCCGGTGATAGTCTCTATCGGCTCGGTCGGCGCCAGTGGCGGATACTACATAGCCCTGGGCGGCGATGAGATAATGGCCGAGGACTCGGCGATGGTCGGCGGCGTGGGCGTCGTCGGCGGAAAGCTGGCCATGACCGGTCTGCTGGACAAGATAGGCATCAACGCCGTGCAGTTCACACGCGGAGAAAGCGCCGGAATGTGGTCGTCGAGGGCCTGGACCCAGCAGGAGGCCGATCGTGTGGACCAGTTGGTCGGCCACACATACGACGTCTTCGTCCGCCGCGTGATGGACTCTCGCGACGAGAAAATAGACGATGTCGATTCGGTCACCGAGGGGCGCATCTTCACCGCCCGCCAGGGTGCAGACAACGGACTCATAGACCGTGTGGGCGGCATGCGGAGGGCGGTTATGGCCGCACAGGAGGCGGCGGGGCTTGAAAGGAGCCATTTCATCACGCTGCCGCGCCCCAGGACGCTGATGGATATGATGGGGGGCGGGGACTCCACGGCCGTTCCGCGGCCGGAGACGCTTTCTGCCGATACGGACGCCCTGTTGCGGCTGTCCGCCCTGCGTTCTCCGGAGGCGGCCTATCTGTTGAACATGGCCATGTGGTTGGATAAGGAAATGCTGCTGACCGCGTTGCCATATTACTTCCGTGTGTCACCGTAGCGGCGGGGCCGAAGACTGACCCGCCGGTGGTGGCCATACGCAATAATCCGCCGCGCGTGGGCGATATCCCGAAGTAGCCGGCTATTCCCGGCCGGCTGCTTCCTGGAGTCGCCGGGTAATCTTATGCCAGTGTGTGCCGCGCCAGAGCAGCTTGCCGCAGCGACTGCACCGCCAGAACTTCTCGCAGTTCCTGAACGCCAGAGGCGGCGCCTCTTCAACCGCGGCGTGTTTGGGCACTTCGGCAAGCTCGCCCCCGCAGCCCATGCATCGCGGCTTGCGCAGCGGCAGGTCCAGCCGGCCCATGACGAACCTGAGCTGTTCGAGTTTGGTAAGCTGTCGGGGGATGTACAGGGCATCGATTTCGCCGCGGCGGATGACGTTGCGGTCGAACAGCGGGCCGTCGGAGGAAAGCACCATCCGGCCGGTCTCGGCGGATCGGCGGATAAGTTCTCCGTCCTCGATGCCGTACTCGAAGTCGGCGTCGTAGCCGGCCGCCCGCAACCAGCGGGCCAGCCCGCCGAGCATCGCGTCGCAGAGGAACTTGGGCGAATCGTCTTCGCCGCTCATGGCGTCATCCTGTTCGCCCGGCGGCTCAGCGGACCAGCTCCGGCAGTATCTCGGTCGCCTTGCCGTGCAGGGCCACATCCGCCAGCGGTGTCGCGGGCGTCGGCTCCAGGTTGACCTCGATGATATGCGCCTCGCCGTCGGCGGCGGCCTCGACCAGACCCGCGGCCGGATAGACCAGCGAGCTTGTCCCGACGGTCAGGAACACCTCGCTGCTGATAACCGCGCGGACGGCGGTGCGGAAAATGTCCTCATCGAGCGCCTCGCCGAACCAGACCACATCCGGCCGCATGGGTTCGCCGCATTCCGGACATCCCGGCGGTCCGGGTGACTCATCGAAGCCCACGGATTGTTTGTGACGGCAGCCGGAACAGCGTATGCGAACCAGCGAGCCGTGCAGCTCCAGGACGTTCCAGCTTCCGGCGATCTGGTGCAGTCCGTCGATATTCTGCGTGGCCAGCAGGAAGCGACCTCCGCGATTGGCTATCTGCCGCTCCAGCGTCGCCAGGGCCTTGTGGGCGGCGTTGGGGCGGACCTGTCCCAGGCGGGCGCGCTTCTCGGCGTGCCAGTCCCATACCTTCTTCGGATCGCGAGCAAAGGCCTCTGGCGTGGCCACCTCCTCCATGGGAACTTCCTGCCAGATGCCGCCGACGCCGCGGTAGGCGGGCACGCCGCTTTCGACGGAAACCCCCGCGCCTGTCAGTACCGCTACCCTGCCGGCGCCAGAGAGCGCACGGCGGGCGCGGTCAAGTTGCTGGGCAAAATCGTTTTCATCTGTCATGTGGGCCGTCTCCTGTGTCGATTATAGCCCATCGGGCGTAACGCTTGCACGCGGGTGTTCTTTCGGCCGACCGCGGTCGTGGATAAAATGCAGTCATGGCAACGGAGACCGAGACAGCCACGGAAACGAGCGAGCAACAGCAGCCGCGGCGGCCTATCCGCGTCGGGTGGATCGCCGACACCGGCACACTGGACCACCTGGCGCGGGTCGTCAAGCCGCTGGCGGTGGGGATGCTCGATGAGCTTGTCGAGCTGGTGGCGGTCTGTCCCCGCGCAGCGAACACCGGTGAGATACCCTCGCCGCCGGTGGAGGTTCTGTCCTACGGCCCGGTGCGGAGGTTCGGGCTGTGGACAGGCGCGCACGAGCGCCTCGGCCAGGAGATGCGCGGACGGCGCCTGGAACTGCTGCACGCACTGGACACCCAGGCCGCCGGACTGGCCGGCCGGCTGGCGGATACGCTCAAGCTTCCGTACGTGCTCAGCAGTTTTTCACTGGGCGATTCCGAACGCCTAGGGGGCATGACTCGCAGGCCGGACGCTATCATCGCCGCCGGCGACCTTATTCGACAACGGCTGGTGCAACGACACGCCGCGCCGCCGGAGAAAATCCGCGTAGTTCACCCAGGCGTGTATTGCGCGAAGCGGGCGACATGTTTCACACAGACCCAGCAAACCGTCGCAATCGTCGCCGGCGGCTCGCTGGACAGTTTTCGAGCGTTCCGGCCGGTTGTAGAGAGCTTCGCGGCTCTGCTGAAGGCAGATATCGACTGCGCTTTGTTCATCCTCGGCAGCGGGCGGGCGGAGAAGCAACTCCGCAAGCTCGCGGATGCCCTGGGCGTTCGCACCGAGGTCACCATCGTTGACAGGCCCGGCCAGGGGCAGTTGCCGGGCATCTTCAAGGCCGCCGACATATACATATCGCCGGCGCCGGCGAGGGCGGTGGACATGACCTCGCTGCTGGCGATGTCCGCGGGTGTGCCCGTACTGGCGGCGACCGACGAGAAAGACCCGTCCGATTTCCTCGTGGCCGACGAGACGGCGCTGCTTTTCGAGAAGGGATCATCGGAGGAACTGACGGCCAAGCTGAAGTCGCTGATGGAGGACCGCGCGGCCGCCCGCTCGCTGGCGGACAAGGCGCTGGAGTACCTGCGCAAAAGCCACAGCCCCGCGACCATGGTCTCAAAGATTGTCGAGGTGTACCGCCAGGTGCTGGGTCTGGGCGGCGGCGGCCGCTAGGCAGGATTCAGTGCTCAGGAGCCGGGAGCCAGTAGTCAGGAGCCGGTAGCCCGTCGACATGATCCCTAAGACATAGCTTTCAACCGAGGCCGGGCACCGGCGCATCGCTGCTCCGGGCCGTCGGCTACCGAGGGTGTCCGATAATCCTGATACTTGCAACCACTTCGATTAATTCAAGGGAAGTGAGGTGTGTCAGCCCCGAAGGGGCGACAGCAAATGGCCTGGGGCGTCAGCCCCCGGAACTCAGGTCTAGTAAGGACCTTAGGCCCGAAGGGGCGACAGAGGACTCCCACAAGCACGCGGCACTGCCGCCCCTTCGCTGTTAAAGCTTGTGAGCATTCTTTCACCGTGGCCTAACGGGCCCCGGCCAATCACTGCCGGTTGTTCGGACCTCCGGTCGGCCGGAGTTGCAGCATCGACCACGTACAGTTCCGCGCTTCTGTCGTAAGTCATTACTGCTCAGAGCCGGGGATTTTGAACACCTGGTTCGAGCTGCCACGCACGGAGGGCCTGCCCGACACTTACAGCATGTGCAACATACTTTGCTCCCGGCAGTAACACGCTCGTCACGGATTACCGGACGGCCCCCGTTAACCGATTCACCAATCAACCAGTTAACCCAATCACCCGTCGCCGACTTTCATGCCGTAATCACGGAGCGTCTCGGCGAGGGTGTTGCGGTTCGTGTCGCTCAACGGCGTCAGGGGCAGGCGCAGCTCGTTGCGGATAAGCCCGGCCATCGCCATCGCCGCCTTGACCGGGATCGGGTTTGTCTCCAGGAACATCGCCCGGAAAAGCCCGAACAGCTTCAGGTGCTGTTGGCGGGCGGCGTTGAGATCGCCGGCTGTTATCGCATCGCACAGCGAGCGGATCTCGGCCGGCAGCAGGTTGGCCAGCACGCTAATGACGCCGTGTGCTCCGGCGCCGGCCAGCGGGAGGGTCAGCGAGTCGTCGCCGGAGAGTATCGACAGGTCGCAGCCGGCGGCGACGGCGCTGGTGACGTCCGGGTCGCCGGTGGCTTCCTTGACGCCGACGACCATGTCGATTTCCTCGGCCATTCGAATGATGGTATCCGGCGTCAGCGCAACTCCGGTCCGGCCTGGTATGTTGTAGAGCACTATCGGCAGGCCCACGTCGGCCAGCATGGCCACGTGCTCGTACATGCCCTGTTGCGTGGGCTTGTTGTAGTAGGGGTTGACCACCAGGCAGGCGTCCGCGCCGGCGTCCTTGGCGTGCCGGGTCAGCCGGACCGCCTCGGCGGTGGAGTTGCTGCCGGTGCCGGCGACCACGGGCACGCGCCCGGCGGCCCGGTCCACGGTGAACTCGACGACCTTGTCGTGCTCGTCGTGACTGAGCGTGGGTGACTCGCCGGTGGTGCCGCATGGGACCAGGCCCTGGGTTCCGCCTTCGATCTGCCGGTCGATCAGCTTCGCGAAGGCGTCCCAGTCTATCCCGCCGTCGGCAAAGGGCGTCACCATCGCGACGAAAGACCCTTGAAGATTTATGTGCTCAGGCATTTTTGCATCTCTCCGTGTTCGCTCGTCGCTGTCCTGAAACCTCGTGGTTGCTTCGTGCCGGCGAGCCGGGGCTTTGCGGCCCACGGCACTCCGCCCGTCGCTATTCGCTGAACAACACCGCGCGATCGATGAGCCGTTTCATCTCCCTGACGGCCTCGCGCATTCCGACGAACACGGCCCGCGAGACTATGCTGTGCCCGATGTTGAATTCCTCGAATCCCAGTATTGACGCTATCGGCTGGATGTTCTCGTATGTCAGCCCGTGCCCGGCGTGGACGATGAGTCCGTTCTCGAAGCCGACCTCCATCCCTTCGGCGACCGCCTCCCAGGCCGGTCCGACGTCGTCGCCGGTGGCGTTGGCGTAGTTTCCGGTGTGCAGTTCGACGGCGTCGCAGCCGGCGTCGCGTGCGGCGCTTATCTGCGAGGGTTCGGGGTCCACGAACGCGCTGACTACTATGTTCTGCTCGTGGAGGGCCTTGGTGACCGCCCGGAGCCGGTCGGCGTTTGCCAGACAGTCCAGCCCGCCCTCGGTGGTTATCTCCTCGCGGCTTTCGGGCACCAGCGTTGCCTGATCCGGCCGGAGATCGCGGGCGATGGCGACTATCTCCTCATCCAGCGACATCTCCATGTTCAGCTTGCCGCGGACGGTCTGTTTCAGCAGCCGGGCGTCCCGGTCGCTGATGTGCCGCCGGTCCTTGCGAAGGTGGAAGGTTATGCAGTCGGCGCCGCCCAGCTCGGCCTCGACGGCCGCCCAGACAGGGTCCGGCTCAACCGTCCGCCTCGCCTGACGAATAGTGGCAACGTGGTCGATGTTTACACCGAGTCCCGCCATGTCTGCGCTCCTCTGGAATCTCAGACCGATTATGGGGCTATTCTAAGGCAGCTTGTGTGCAATGCCAGAGCGAATGCGACTGTTGACCCTATCGGGCGTCCTCGCCGTGCCGGCGATTGTAATGCTTGTCCAGCAGCTCCCTGGACATCATTACCGGGTATGGCTCCACGCGAAGCGTTTCGCTGGCCAGCCGGGCGACCTGCTCCAGGTCCGCCGCGGCCGTGACGGCCTCTTGGGGCGAATACCCCCAGGTGAACGGTCCGTGGTCGGCAACCAGGACCGCCTGTATCTGCATCGGCTCGATTTCCGCAAACCGTTCGGCGATGACCCTGCCGATGTTGAGTTCGTAATCTTTTGCGATTTCACCTGTATGCAGCAGTCGGGTCAGGGGAATAGGCCCGTGGAAGGCATCCGCGTGGGTGGTTCCTAGCGGAGGTATCTCGCGGCGGGCCTGTGCCCATGCCGTCGCGCAGACGCTGCGGGTGTGCGCTACGCCGCCGATTTCCTCGAAGGCCCGGTAAAGCTTGACGTGAGCCGGCGTATCGCCGCTGGGACACAGATCGCCTTCGACGACCCGGCCGTCTTCCAGCGAGACGACGATCATCTGCTCCGGCCGCATCCGGTCGTAGGCCACGCCGGAGGGCTTGGTTACCACGTGCCCGCCGTCGCGGTCCACTCCGCTGACATTTCCGAAAGTGCCCGCCACCAGGCCGGACCTCGCCAAAGCCAGGTTCGCTTCGCAGACTATTTGTTTGAGTTCCTCAAGCATATCGTTCCTCACGCACCGCCACTCGCAGGGCTGCGGATGTCCATCAGTTCCTGCATTACATTATGGAGATTCCGTTCGGTGGTACCGAAGGAGCCGTGTAGTTATTCGGCTATTTATACAGCGCGTGGAGGCGTCGGTACACGGCGTTTGCAGTCGGGTCGGGCGTATAGGGGGCGTTCAGTCCGGTGGGCGCCCGCCAGGTCTCGGAGACGGAGGTGTGGTCTTTCCGCAGTCAGGCAGTGGCTATGGTCTGAGCGGAACGAAGAAAACAGCGAGGACAACCGCACAGGGCCTTTGCCGTGTGTGAGGACGCCGGGGAGCGTATAATTCAAGTGGCCTTGGAGATGGGCGCAAAAAAGTGGGCGAGAAGGACTTGCTCAAGGCCCGTTCTCGCCCTTCGCCTTGGTAGAGTGTTCCCGCCAAGCGGGAACCGTGGTCCACATGCTTCGGAGGAGGAGAGACCGAAGCTTCAGCCGATGGGCGCTCATCTCCATCGACCTGCGAACCGCACGCTCCACCGTGGAGTGCCGTTATCCGGACGCCCTGGGAGGAAAATAGGGCGTTTACAAGTGGGCGCTCAGAGACCACTTGCGGCTCGTGTCCGTAATTCGGCACTCGCAGGCATCCCGGCATCCGGACCGACAGGCGGCGAAGCCGCTGAGAAGTCGGTCTGTGCCGGAAACTCGGTTGTCACATCTGTGTCCGCCGTCCAGCCGGCGGCGGGGCCGTTCCGGTGCGGACCGCATTCTTGAGAAGGTCTCTCAGGTGCGGCCGGGGTATCGAGCTGGTGAAGAACAGTGCGCCGCCCTCTCGAGCGGTCCGTTCCTCCTGCCCGGCACCTGACGTACCGACAGCGGCCAGCACAGCCCGCGGAAGCGCCTCTCGCAGGCGGCGGAGAGTCCGGGCCAGTTCGGCCGGTTCCGGCGGTCCGGCGAGGATCGCCAGCGCCACCTCCGCCTGCGGCATCGACCGCAGCAACTGCTCGGCGCGACGGTACGTAACCAGTCGGCCAGTCTTAACTTGCCTCGCGAAGGCCCGCCGTATGTCCTCGGACAGGCCGTCGTCCCGTGCCACCAGGACGACACAAGGTCGCTCTGCCGGCCTCAGCGCCGGCATTTCACTGAATCTGTCTAGCATCTGCTTGCTCCACGAGCGTTGGTACTTAATACAACCGCCGTGCCGAAGGATATGTGTGGGCATCAGAAAATTGTAAGAAGTTGCTATGGCAAACCTTAGAAAGGCGCAGTTGCGCGGGCCGCGCGTGTTTGGCCGATTTGGCGGCCGCCGCGTTTTGCGGCAGTCCGCTTCAAATGCGCGTCAATCTGCCGCATTTTGCGGCGCCCGCTGCGCGCAATCTGTACCGGAGCGGGTTACAACCGGTGGGAGTGGGCGGGTCAGCGGCGCTTGTCCAGGCCGTGGAGTCGCATCTTGCGAAGGAGTGTGCTTCTGTGGATATGCAGCAGCCGGGCCGCCTCGGAGCGGTTATGCCCGGCCGTCTCCAGCGCCCTGCGGATGGCCCTGGCCTCGGCGGCCGCCAAGCTGAAGGGCATCTTGCGTTGGCCGCCTGTCTCGGCCGGCTGGTAGTGCCGGTCCTCGTCGGTGTCGTTTCCGGCCGGCACGGGCGGCGTCGGCGTCAAATTCGCCGCGTAAAGCCGCTCCACATAGCAGCAAAGCTCGCGGACGTTGCCCGGCCAGTTATATGAGCGGAGGTCGGAGCGGACCGAACCGGGGATCTCCCGCCGGGGGGTCTGGTAGCGCTCGGCGTAGTGCTTCAGATAATAGTCCAGAAGCGGGTCGATGTCCTCGGGCCTTTCCCTCAGCGGCGGTATTTCTATACGCACCACGTTCAGCCGGTGATACAGATCGGTGCGGAACTCGCCCCTGACGACCTGCTGTGCGAGATTCCGGTTGGTGGCGGCGATGAAGCGAGTGTTGACCGCTATCGGTCTGGCCGCCCCGACGGGAACGACCTCGCGCTCCTGAAGCAGCCGCAGCAGCTTCGGCTGCAGGTGAAGCCCAAGCTCGCCTATCTCATCGAGCAGCAGCGTTCCGCCCTCGGCGGATCTGACAACGCCCAGGGTGTCGGTGGTCGCGCCGGTAAACGCTCCGCGGATGTGGCCGTAGAACTGGCTCTCGAACAGCGAATCGGTAATGCCGGGGCAGCTTACCGGAACAAAAGGCCCGTCCCGCCTTGATGAGAGGTTGTGGATGCGCCTGGCGAGCAGCTCCTTGCCGGTGCCCGACTCGCCCTCGATAAGCACCACGCAATCGTTACACGCCACCTCGTCGGCGGTACTCAAGACCCGACCGAACAGAGAGCTAAGGCCTATAATGCGCGGAGCAACACCATCCGCGCTCAGCAGACCTCCATCCCTGGGGCCGGAAGATTCCTTGCCTCCAGTAGCCATTTTTTACCTGCCCAGGCACACACTGAGAAGGTGAGCCTCGCTGATCCTCGCTGCCCATGATTTGTGCTTCGCCGCTCTCTTATGCTTATACCCCGGATCTGCCGATTCGGCAAGCCCAAAATCCGTGGTTTTTTCTCACTGTATGCGGCATTAGCGAGGACGTCCCACAACAAAGGTCAACCGTGTCAATGGCTTACAGAGAGTCTTTTCAACAGGCCTGAGCGGTACCTCGGAGGCGGCCGACCAGATTTCCGATCCGCCGGAGGCACATCTTTGGAGAGACGCCCGGCATGCGGCGGATCGGCAGTTATTGGCCGGAGCCGCGCGTAACCGATGGAAAGGCCCGCTGGCGTACCGCGTGTTGGTTCCATTTCTCGAGGTGGCTGCACGTGGCGGCATCACCGTACACTCTCTCGTTGGCCGGTAATTGTCGGCATTTCCATGTCAAAGTCACTTCCCAGAACGTCCGATACAGCCGATGCATCCGGCCAGGGCCGGAAAACCGGTAAAATCAGCTATGAACCGCATGATCGGTACCATCTTCACATACCTGAAAGGCTTCTGCCGGCCGAGGGTCGGCCTCCAGGTAAAGTCCGTCCTGGTGCTGACCGCGGTGGTGGTTGTGATCACCGCCGTCGGAGGCGGTTCCTACTACGCCGTGGTCGCCAACGGTCTGGCCGAGTCGCGCCGCTGTCACGTCCGTGCGCTCAGCGAGTCGCTGGCGTTTTCGCTGCGTCGGGCCCTTCGCGACGAGGACGCCGGTTCGCTGAAGCGGCTGGCCGATGAGTTCGTTTACATCGACGGCGTCCGTGATGTGCTCATCCTGGACGCCGAGGGCAATCCGGTAGCGCGGTCCTCGTCCGTAACGGGCGCCGTCATCCCGATGCCGCCGGACCGGTCGCCGGAGGTCTCCGAGACCCGCCGAATAGAGCCGGGGCTGTTCGCGGTCGCTCGGCCGGTGGTGCTGGAGGCCGACGGCGAGCGGCAGGCCCGACTCATCGGCTCGGTTCGGCTGGTGGTGGACACCACGCCGCTTGCCGCATCGCTGGCGGAGGTCCGCCGGGCGATGGCGCTCATAGCGGCGGTACTCGTCGGAGCCGGTCTGCCTTTGAGCTGCCTGCTGGTCGGGCGGGTGCTGGTCCGCCCGGTGCGGCGGCTGCTGATGGCAACCACACGTTTCGCCGGCGGGGACTACTCCGCACGCGCCAAGCTGCCCCGGAACGATGAGATAGGCGAACTCGCACTGGCCTTCGACGCGATGGCCGACGAGGTCTCGCGGTCTCATGCCGCCCTGGTTCGGGCCAACGAAAACCTCGAAGCAAAGGTTCGCGGCCGAACCGCCAAGCTCAGGCGGGTGAACAGGCGCCTGCGCAACGAAATCGCCGAGAAGGAAGACTTCCTGCGTGCGGTCAGTCACGACCTGAACGCCCCGCTGAGCAATATCTCCGGCCTGACCGACTCGGTGGTCCGTCGCTGCGGAAGTGAGCTAGACGCGGATGTCCGCCGTCGCCTGGATCGCATCGGCGCCAATGTAAAGCTTGCCGCCGGGATGCTTGAGGACCTGCTGGAGCTTTCCCGCGTCAGGATGCGACCGCAGCGGCGCGAGCCGACCGACATGTACGCCCTGGTTCGCGAGGTGCGGGATGCGTTCGAGTTCGCTCTCCAGGCCCGCGGCATCGAGCTTGAGATCCACGACCACATGCCGGTGCTAAACGTGGAGCAAAGGCGGCTGCGGCAGGCGTTTCAGAACCTTATCGACAACGCCGTCAAGTACATGCACCGCGGCCAGGGCGGGAAGATCGAAATCGGCTACCGGCAACGGGACGGGCAGCACGAGTTCCACATCGCCGACAACGGGCCTGGCCTTTCGGACGAGGAGCGGCGGAAGGTCTTTTGCGTGTTCCAACGGGCGGCCAACCCGGCTACCGCACAGGTGGCCGGAAGGGGCGTGGGGCTGGCCCTGGTAAAGGCCGTTGCCGCCAACCACGACGGAGATGCCTGGGTGGATAGCGTCGAGGGCGAGGGGGCGACATTCTACCTTTCCCTGTCGGCCGAGGCGACCTGCCGCGGGTCCGCCGCCGGCCGGGAGTCCTTCACCGCCGAACAGGCAGAGCCGGTCGCCGTGGGCGCCGCCTTCGAGACAACGGAGCGGACATGACCCGGATGTGCCCAAAACAGCGGATTCCTCGGGTGCTGGTGGTCGAGGATGACCCCGACCAGCTCGACCTCATCCGGGAGTCGCTGCGAGCGCATTACGGCCCGGCCTCGGCCGGCGGAATCATCGGCGTTCGCAGCGCCGGCGAGTGCCTGTCCGAGAAACTTTCACGATTCGACGTGGTGCTTCAGGACCTGAACCTGCCGGATATGCCGGGGCTTGAACTGCTGGCGGAACTGATCCGGCGAGCCGATGTGCCTGTGGTGGTGGTTACCGGGCATAACGACTCCGGCACGGCCGCCGAGGCCATTGCCCGAGGCGCGCAGGACTACGTGGTCAAGCTGGGCGACTATCTGCTGACGATACCGGTTCTGGTGGAAAAGGCCATCGACCAGCACCGGCTGCGGCGCGAGAACGTCCGGCTTCAGAGACGGCTCGAGGAAATGCTCAACGAGTTGCGACTCAGGAACGCCGAGCTTCAGGTCTCGCTGGATGAACAAAGGCGGATGGCCACTACCGACGGGCTGACCGGGCTTTCCAACCGAAGGCGCTTCGACGAACTGCTCCACAAGCGGTTTTACGAGGCATCGCGGTATGGTTTCGACCTTAGCTGCTGCATGTGCGACCTCGACTGCTATAAGCAGCTGAACGACACATTCGGGCACCAGGTGGGTGACCACGTGCTGGCCGAGGCGGCGGGCGTTATCCGGGCGTCGCTGCGTAAGGTTGACGTCGCCGGCAGGTACGGCGGGGATGAGTTCGTCCTGCTGTTGCCTCATACCTCGCTTGAGTGGGCTATGCGGGTCACGGACCGCATACGCTCGCGGATAAGCTCCGCAACCGCGCCGATATGCGACGGCCGGGGCGTTACCGTCTCGATGGGCGTCGCATCACTCCGCTCCGACCAGCCGCGGGACGCCGACCACCTGCTCTCGATGGCTGACCGCGCCCTGTACCTGGCCAAACAACGGGGCAGGGATCGTGTGGTCGCCTTCGGCCAGGTGCGCCACGTCGCCTGAGCCAAAGCCGGTCACTCGTGGTGTTCGGGCCGGCATGCTATTCGCGGGGGCGGGCCGCCGGGCGTGGAGTTGCGGAATCCCGCGTTCGCCGGAGCACCGTTTTCGTTGCGCTGGGGCAAGACCGGCTGGGCGCGTCGGCGGTTGAATCGGTATATTATGGATGGGACGGACGGAAGGTGTCCACAGGAGCGATGCGATGATTCGTTTTTTGTGCAGGAAGTGCGGTTCGGTCGTAAGCGCGCCCGACGAAGGCGCCGGCAGGAAGGGCCGATGCCCGCAGTGCGGCCAGTCGTCGGTCGTACCCGAAACCAGTGAGGAAATACCCGGCTACGCAAAAAGGGCCTCAGCCGGGCGGGGGCTTTGGGTCGTCGCGGCCGCGGGTGCGGCGGCCGTTCTGACTATCGCGGTTGTGTCGGTGGTGCTTATCGGGGGCTGGACCGGTTCGGGCCGTCTTCCGGAACCGACCGGCCGGTCAGATGAAACGCAGTTGGCCGAGCAGCCGTCCGAGACGGCAGAGCGGCCGGCGCCGGTGGACGACGGAGAACGGCTGGAAGTGGCCGACACCGAGCCGGCGCAAGAGCTTGCCGACGAACCGCCACAGGTGGCGCAGGAACCCACGACGGATACGCCGGAGCCGCAAGATGAGGATGCGGCTTCGCCTGTTGCTCGTGAACCCACTGGCAGGTGGGATCCCCAAAGCACGGCCGACGTCAGTGCGATGGTCTTCGGCAGCCACTCCGACAGCGAATCCGATCGCATAACCGACATGGTCGCCCTGCCGGATGGGTCTTTGCTTATTTGCGGGGTGATACATGGCTTGAACGACTGGGTCGAAGGCGTTCCGATGCGCCGGCCCGGCGCGGGTGGCGGCGGTGTCGGCCGGGACAGCCCGTTCGTGGCGAAAGTCGCCTATGACCTGTCGAAGCTGGAGTGGGTCTCGGTGATGGGCGCCGAGACTTTCAAGCCCAGCCGCATGGCCGTTGCGCCGGACGGGTCGATATACCTCGGCGGGGAAAAGGGCGACGAGATAAAATCGATAGCCCCGGACGAGGACTGGGACGGCAGGCATTCGGTAATCGCCAAGCTCTGCGAAGAAGGCAGGGAGTTGGAGTGGGTCCGCGCCGGCGGTGCCAACCAGACCGGCGTTACCGGACTGGACGTGGACGACAAGGGGCGGGTTTACTGGACCGCCGGCACGCGCGGCGCGCGGATGGCCGCATACCTCATTCGGCTCAATCCCGACGGGTCTTCCAGCGAATGGGACTACGAGGCCACTCGTCACTGGGCCGTGGACCTGCACCACAACGACGAGCAGCTCAACCAGGAAGGTGAGTTCTGGTGGTTCTACAAGCGCGGCTGGAACGAGGGCGAGCAGGACGGCTACTTCGACTACGACGGCGAGGACGGCTGGGCGCCGGTGCGGTTCTGGCTGCACGGCATACGCGAGGGTGGGCAGGTCATAGTGCTGCCCGACGGCGATATCATCGTCTCCGGGACGATGCAGTACGACTTCCAGGTCAGGGGCAAGAGGCGGTTTCCGGCCTTCGACCTGCTGCTGGCGCGCTACCGCTCCGACGGAAAGCTGCTGTGGTCCACCAACCTGTACATGCCCGGCGACAGCGTCCACACCCCCGACCAGAAGGCGCAGGACCTGCACTACGACCCGAACACCGGCAACCTGTATGTGCTCGCCTGGCAGCACGGCTCCAACGTGTACCGGTTCAAGGGCGACCTTGTCGGCGACACCGGCAACTTGTCCATCTACTGGCTCGGTCGAGTTGATGTACAGACCGGCGACCTCCGCGACGGCTGGTACTTCCACAACATCAGGCCCGACTCAAACGGGCATTTCCAGGACGACGGGACGCCGACCGGCTGGCCGGCGTTGAGCGGCAACTACATCAGCCGGGTGAGGACCGACGACGAGGGAAGGGTGTATATCACCGGCAGGGGCGCGACGAAGACATGGACCTGCGAGAACACCCACCAGTCCTGGCCGGGCGATCAGTGGGGCCGGTACGGCTTCCTTTACGTCCTGACGCCCGAACTGGACCGGATACTCTACGCGACACTCATTCGAGGGACCGAGACCGACGACGATGGCGAGGTCATCGGCGGGTCCTCGTTCGATGGCCTTGCCGTCACGCCGTCTGGCGTTTACATCGGCGGCTGGACCGATGCGCCGTCGCTGAACGGTTTGCAGCGGTCCGCAATCACCTCGTTCCTCGGCGTGGATGTCGTCGGAAAAGCCGACTCGGCGCTTGTGCGGCTTAAGTGGGATTGACTGCACCGGCCGACGGACCGGCCGAGCCGCGCGGCGGGCTATGTCGGGATCGTCTCTGGCAATCGCTTTCGGGGACGTTTATCCGTCGCCGGCGTCCTGCAGGGCTTTGACAGCGGGGCAGGGCGGGGGTATTTTGCGGCGTCTGGAACGCCTACCGAAAGGAACTCCAAGTGGCCGAATTAAGAAAAGACGCCGAGTGGGTCCGAAAGCAGGTCAAGGACCTTGATGTCGCCTTCATCCGCCTGTGGTTCACGGATGTGCTGGGGTTTCTCAAGAGCTTCGCCGTCACGCCCGACGAGCTTGACACCGCCCTTGACGAGGGCATGGGCTTTGACGGTTCGAGCATCGAGGGCTTCGCCCGTATCGAAGAGTCGGACATGATAGCCCGGCCCGACCCGAGCACGTTCGCGATTCTGCCCTGGCGGCCTCAGGACGGGGCGGTTGCGCGGATGATCTGCGATGTGGTCCGCCCGGACGGGACGCCTTACGAGGGCGACCCCAGATACGCGCTGCGTCGGATGCTCAAGCGAGCCGCCGACAAGGGCTATACCTTATACGTCGGCCCGGAACTGGAGTACTTCTACTTCGCCGACGAAAGCCCCGCCTGCAGCGTGCTCGACAGCGGCGGTTACTTCGACCTGACGCCGCAGAACCTCGCCGTGGATATGCGCCGCCAGACCGTGCAGACGCTCCAGTGCATGGGCATACAGGTCGAATACAGCCATCACGAGGTCGCCCCCAGCCAGCACGAAATAGACCTCCGCTACTCCGAGGGACTGCGCGTGGCCGACAACGTGATGACCTATCGCCAGGCGGTAAAGGAAGTCGCCGCGCGAAACGGCGTTCACGCGACATTCATGCCCAAGCCGCTGTTCGGCGAGAACGGCTCCGGCATGCACACGCATCAGTCGCTTTTCGAGGGCGAGAAAAACGCCTTCTTCGACGCCTCCAACGAGTACCAGCTATCGGATGTGGGTCGGGCGTATGTGGCCGGTCTGCTCGCGCACGCTCCGGAGTACTGCGCGGTCATTGCCCAGTGGGTCAACAGCTACAAGCGGCTTGTCCCCGGCTACGAGGCCCCCTGCTATATCTGCTGGGGCCGGCGGAATCGCTCGGCGATGGTCCGCGTGCCGATGTACAAGCCGGGCAAGGAGAAGGCCACCCGCGCCGAGCTGCGCAGCCCGGACCCGGCGGCCAATCCGTACCTGGCGTTCGCGGTGATGCTCGCGGCCGGTCTGAAGGGCATCGAGGAGGGCTACGAGCTGCCCGCCCCCGTCGAGCGGGACGTTTACGCACTGACCGAGACCGAGCGGCGGGAAATGGGCGTGGAGTCGCTGCCGCGCGACCTCGGCCACGCCATCGACGTCTGCGAGAAATCCGACCTGGTCCGCGACGCCCTCGGCGACCACATCTTCGAAAAGTTCATCGAGAACAAGAAGATCGAATGGGACCACTACCGAGTACAGGTCACCGGCTACGAGCTGGAAAAGTACCTGCCGGTGCTGTAACGGCTCCATTGCGGATTTCGGATTGAGGATTGCGGATTTGACGGATGGCGTGGCTTGCCCCCCGGCCCGCAACGCGGGGCGAGGGGCAACCGCGATTATATGACAAACGTGGTTGACATTTGTCTCGCTTCGCGCGGCAAACGTCAAACCACGGCACCCGAGGAGGCAAACGTCAGGTCACCGCGTCCGGCTTGTTGATGCCATGTCGGCGGTTCATGCGAACACGGCCGAGGCGTATCCGACGGTGGTATCGTCCGGCTCGTCGGGATACATGCTGTGGATGACCTCGTAGCTGTTTGTGTATTCCAGGACTATCCCCCGCGACGAGCCGAGAGACCGGCATGCGGCGATAGCCGCGGTCAGGGCGCCGGCGCCGCAGGCGTTGCCCCGCTCGGCCGCCTCGGACAGGACGCGTTCGGCGTCCATTACCTCTATCAGGTTCAGCATCCGCAGGTCGTTGTTCCGCGTCCACTCGACGCCCTGCATTCCCCGGCCGCCGGGGGAGGGGAAGTGCCCGCCGTGGTGCGTCAGGTCGGTGCTGCCGATTACGCGGGCCTGCGGGAAGTGCTCAGCGAGCACTCGGCCGACCGTCTCTCCGACGCCGATGGCGACGCCGCTTGGCGGGACCGCTATGGGCACAATCCTCGCCTCCGGCGCCAGGTGCTTTATCAACGGCACCTGCACCTCGATTGAATGCTCGTAGCCGTGGGCATCGGGGTTGGCCCAGAGGTCGGTGTCGGCTTCGAGTATCTTCCCGGCGACCTCCTCGTCTATCGGCACATCGCCCAGCGGCGTCCGCCAGGTGCCTTCGGAGTATACCTCGCCGGCGCGGACCACGCCCACGTGGTCGGCCCCGAAGAGCACGATAGTATCCAGAGGCCGGGCCTCGTGCAGGGCCTTTATGGTCTGGGCCGCGAGCCGGCCGGAATACATCCATCCGGCGTGGGGGACCACGCCGCCGTGGAGCGTCTCGGGCAGGTTGCTAGGTAAGTGTGTATCTTTAAAAAGTTTGCGCGCGTGGCGCTCGCAGTCGTCCGGCGAGCCATCGTAAAAGCTGCCGGCTCGGACAGGTTGGCGTACAGTCATGCCGCTCCTCCGGCTTCGAAAAACCTTGGCTGGCGATGTTCGCTGCGTTACTATCATAACATTATATTCAGCCAGAGGCCGCAATACATGGACGAACAAGAAGACAAGCACAAACCAGCCGATGCATTGCGTGAAATGGCCGAGGGCCTTACCGACCAGACGGATGATGAATCCCCGCCGGACGGTCAGGAACACGAAGCCGCCGACGCCGAACAGGATTTATGGCCCGAGCAGGACGACGCCGAAGACAGCGGATACGAGCTTGCTCCGCCCTACGAGGATGACGATATCCCCGAGGCGGTCCCTGCGTCGGCTTCCGTCAGTCGCCCCTCCGCCGGCCCGCGACGAGCGCCGTCCCACCATAAGCTGATGGTCCCGATGCTGCTGGGCGTGGCGGCTTTGCTGCTGTTGCTTAGTGGCCTGACAATATTGCGATTGCTGTTGGACGGAGGTGCGGCGGAAGGCCCGCTACAGACCTATGGCTGGTGGCTTGTGCTGGTATCCTGCCCGGTGGCGGCGGTGCTGATTCTGGCCGCCTGGATTATGCATCGGGCCGGCGCCCGCCGCGGAGGGTAAAGGTGGGATACACCCGGCTTAAGGTCTGGTCCTGGCTGAACTGGCCAAACCGCATCAGCTTGCTGCGACTGCTGATGGTCGTTCCGTTTATCGTGCTCATCCGTCAGCACCAGCAGTGGCCGCACGCTCGATACGCCGCCTTGGGGATATTCGCGGCCATGGCGATCTCCGACATCGCCGACGGCCTCCTGGCCAGGCGACTGAACGCCCGGACACGGTTGGGCGCCATACTGGACCCGCTGGCCGACAAGGTGCTGGTAATCTGTGCCGTTGTGCTTCTTTCCCTGCCAAGCTCGGCCGTGAAGGTGGCGCCGATTGTCGACTGGGTGGTCGTGTTCGTGGTCGGCAAGGACCTGTGGGTGATCATCGGCTTCGTGGTGATATACCTGGTTACAGACAAGTTCAGGATAAGGGCCACGCTGGCCGGGAAGATATGCACCTGGGGGCAGGCGATCATGATACTATTGGTGCTGTTGTCGCCGGAGCTGAACTGGCTGCACCCGCAGCTTGGCTCACTGACGGCATACTATTCCTTTTACGTGGTTGTGGCCCTGTGCATAGCCGCCGGTGCAAGCTACACCCGGATGGGACTTGGATTCATACTGGAAGAGCAGAAACCGATGGACAACGACACCGGTGGCTCAGGTCAAGCCGAAAGCCGAGGCAATGGAACCGATTGAGGATATTCTCGAGGAGCTTCGCCAGGGCCGGATGGTCGTGCTGGTTGACGATGAGTCGCGCGAGAACGAGGGCGACCTGGTCGTCGCGGCCGAGAAGTGTACGCCGGAGCACATAAACTTCATGGCCAAGCACGCCCGCGGGCTGGTGTGCCTTCCGATGACCAACGACCGCGCCGATCAACTGGCTCTGTACCCTCAGACCCAGGACAATACATCGCGTTTCGGCACGGCGTTCACCGTCAGCATCGACGCATCCACCGGCGTGACCACCGGCATATCCGCCGCCGACCGTGCCAGGACCATCCGGGTTGCCTGCCGCGACGACGCCCGTCCGGGCGACCTGTCGCGCCCGGGGCACATAATGCCCCTGAGGGCGCGCGACGGCGGCTCGCTGGTCCGCGCCGGGCAGACCGAAGGCGCAGTGGACCTGTGCCGGCTGGCGGGGCTGAAGCCTATGGCCGTCATCTGCGAGATAATGAAGGACGACGGGACCATGGCCCGCCGCGACGACCTGGAGGTGTTCTGTCGCAAGCACGGCGTGAAGATGTGCTCGGTCGCGGACATCATCCGCCACCGCCTGCGCTCGGAACGGCTGATAGAGCGGGCCATCGAGGTCGAACTGCCGCTGGATATGGGCACGTTCCACATGATCGCCTACACGTCGGTGGTGGACCCGGAGCCGCATCTGGCACTTTGCATGGGCGATGTGGGCAAGCTCGACGAGCAGGGCCGGCCCGTCCCGCACGAGGAGCCGGCGCTGGTCCGCGTGCACAGCGAATGCCTCACCGGCGACGTGTTCGGTTCGCTGCGTTGCGATTGCGGTTCGCAGCTCAGGACCGCCCTGGAGCGGATAGCCGAGGCCGGCGCCGGCGCCCTGGTGTACGTCCGGCAGGAGGGCAGGGGCATCGGCCTGGTCAACAAGCTTCGCGCCTACAAGCTCCAGATAGAGCAGGGCATGGACACCGTCGAGGCCAACGAGCACCTGGGCTTCGAGGCCGACAGGCGCGACTACGGCATCGGCAACCAGATACTCCGCGACCTGGGACTGCGCAACCTTCGCGTGATGACCAACAACCCCCGGAAGATACACGGGCTGGAGGGGTTCGGTCTGCGAATCGTCGAGCGCGTGCCGCTTCAGACCCCCGCACACGACGGAAACCGGGCATACCTGCGAACAAAAAAGGAAAAGCTCGGGCATATGTTCGAGGACCTTTAGAGGCGCGAGGTTTGAGAGCCAGAGAAGCCGGGCAGGCAGTCAACGCAGTTGATTCCGACGCAGATACGCCGAGCGACAAAGGGTTGGAAGAAGCAATTCTTCTGTACCTCCGGGTCTCTGTGTCGCATTAAGCGTCGCGCCGGGCGCGGCTGTCCGGGTTCGTAGCGATCGCGGCTCAGTCATTCTGTTTGCGCAGGTCGTAGCAGTAGATGCCGCCGGCGCCGCGGATGATGATGCGGCCGTTGGCCGCGGGGCGGGGCGGTTTCCCGCGCGGGCGCTACCGGTCCACGGCCTCTTCGACCCGTCCGGCGGTGTCGAACAGCCGCCGTGCGTGCTCTCGCCAAGGCAAGCTGACGTATCCCTGCCAGACCATTGAACCGGATCGGATGAGCCGGGCGTGCTCGGTGAGCACGTCGTAGGCCTCGTCGAGCAAATCGTCGTCGAGTCGGGCCTGTAGCTCTTCGTCGGCCAGGACCGTCTCGATCGCCAGCCGGGCCTCGGTCTCCTGGGCGCCCTCCCGCAGTTGCAAGAACGACACAGTCGGCTCCGGCCCGTCCGGACCGGGCGCCAGCAGGAATTCGTGGTTGCGCATCAGGTTCACCCAGCCGCTCATGTTCAGCAGCCGGCGGAAGCCGCCGCCGTCGCGGGGCACCGGCCAGTAGTCGAGCTGGAAGCGGCTTACGCCGCGGAACCGCCGATTGCGGTTGGGGCTGATGGCGTTGCTGATCAGTGCACGGTACGTTGCAGGTATCCTCCGTCGGGCCGAGAAGCTGTGGAAGTGGAACCGCGCGAGCGTGGTCTGGAGGAACTCGCCGTCCCAGCCGCCGATTATGCCGCGGTCGGGTATGCGCATGTCCGCCTGCCAGGGGTAGGCGTGGTAGCCGACCTCAAGCCCGTCCACGGTCAACTCACCGTCCCGGGGGCGGTAGCCGCGGGCATGGGAGACGGAGGCCCACTTCATGCCCGGTGCGATGTCGGCGAAAAATTCCAGCGTGGCGGTACGCGGCTTGCGGTCGTGGGCGCCGACTATCATCACCGTGTCGCGGTCCCAGCCGCGGTCGTCGATTATCTCCAGCAAGCCGTCTATGGCCGGCTTCCAGAACTCCTCGCTGCCGGATTCGCCGTACCAGGGCGCCTGTTCCCTGGAGACCTCTGCCTGCTCATCCACGACTGTGACGTAGGCGGTTGCGTCATCCCGTCCGCCGCCCATTATCACATCCCACAGCCACAGGCCGAGGACCTACGGCTGCCCGCACCGGCGGTCGTACAGCCGCAGGTACCGCTCGACTATCGACAGGTCCGGCCGGTAGCTATCGCCTTGCTTTTGCCAGCGGACCATGGTCTGACTTGTGCCGAGGTGGTTGTTCATGGCCATCGGGATGTGGAGCACATCACTTCCTATAGAGCCGAGGCGGTCGAAGACCTGCCCGAGCAGCTCGAAGTGCTCATCCGACCACAACTCCTTCTCGTATCGCAGGGCGGTGTTCTCTGGGTTGTGTAGCATCTCGATAAAGCCGACGGTATCAGCCGCCGCCGGCATGCGGAATCGGCCTATGTGAAGCTCCACGGGCACCGATCGCTCCGCCTGCTCTGTACTGACGACGGCCTGGCCGGAGTAGAGTCCCGGCGCCGCGTCCCGGGGTATCTTTACCTCTATCCACGCGCTGTGGAGCTTGGCCGTGTCGGTAGGTTGCGCCGAAAGTATGTGATGGGTCTCGGTGCTGTGGCCGTCGTCGGCGCCGAAGCTGTCCCGGTGATGCATGGAGCCGTAAAGCACCGACACCGCATCGGCCGGCAGGACATCGCCGGAATCGCTGCTGAGCACGCCCACGTGCACCTGCGGGGCGGGAAGGGACATATCGCCCAGGACCGCCAGCGGGGCCGAGGCGTATCCGCCGCGCGGGCCGATCAGTTGCAGCGTCTGTTCGGGCCTGTGCCGCATGGCCGCGACGGATTGCTCATCTATCTCCTGAAGGGGGTTCATAGCACCGATGAAGACCTCGCCGGCATCGCCGGTTCCTTCCTCGGCCGCGCCGCGGCGGCAATCCAGCCGGGCCTCGACAAGCCCCAGCCGCGACCAGTCGCGACGGACCTGCCCCCAGCCATGGTTGCGGAGAAAATGGCGGGTGTCCGGTCTCGGGGCGGCGTTGAGTTGTATCGCCAGGACGTTCACGCCCTGGCGAAGGGCGTCTGCGGGCAGCTCAAGGTCCTCGACCCGGCGTATCCGGTATTTGGTCAGATGCTCGCGCATCTCGCCTTCTACATCATCGTCCACCTCCCAGTCGATTGGCTCCCGGTCCGGGGTGTACCATGCCTCGAAGGGGTATTCCTCCGCCGGCAGGTCGAACACATCGGCGTCCGAGTCGGCGGCGGCCTCTTCATCGCCCGGCTCTACCAAGTGCTTTCGGGCGATTTCCCGGCCGTTGAGATAGACCACGATGCCGCCTCGATAGGCCACGTTCAGCCGCAGGTCGGCGGCCGAGGCGTCGGTGATGTGGAAGCGGTTCCGCAGCAGTATCGATCCGGCGCCGCTGGCGCGGTGGCCGTAGCCCCAGCGGTTGCTGCCTTCGGGGAACGGCGACGTCGAGACGCCCCAGCCACTGTCGTCGAAGTCCGGCTCGTGCCAGTCGGCCGGCGGATAGCCGAACATCGGCTCTTCCCACTCCCGGGCTTCCCGCTCGATGTTCTTTCGCTGGTCGGATCGGGCGACGAAGTAGTGGCTCCAGACGCTGTCTTCGTCGAAGACGGCCTCGTCGCCGCCGGCTTCAGGGGCCGCGGCCGTCAAGATGGTGATTACGCAAAAAGCCGACAGGATAATTCCTACAACCTTACTCATAATCTGTCCTTTCCAGATTTTTCCGGTGTTCCCGGACTGAATGTCAGCACGACAAAACAATCTTAACCTCACCGGCGAAGGCGCCGGAGGGGACAAACGCCCATAAATCCGGATTTTCCGGATGACCTTGCCCGGCTACGCCGCCGGATATTTTCACACGCATTGCCCCCCCTTTCCCTGCTTGCATCAAATAGCTCCCCGGCGATTTTCGCACCGGCCGGTAGCCGAGACGGACGGCGGACATCATGGTCCCGATGCCTGCAGCCCCCGCGGCGCTCAGCTCGTTTCGGTTTTGGGGCGTCTATTGTTCAACACGCCTTCTTGTGCCCGGTTTTGAAGAACCATGGTCAACCGGAAAGCTCACCTGCTCATCGCAAATGCCTCCGATTTATCGCCGCCGGCTCACGGCTGGCGGAAGGCCAGCACGCGGTCTTCGGTGGTGGTGACGATAAGGTATCCGTGTGCGGCCGGCGGCGGTGAGGTGCAAATTGATCAGATTACCGGCTTCGCCTATCGCACCACGCAAACCCCGCCGGAACACGCACTCGCCGGCCTCGCTGTATGAGGCCTTCGAGCCGGCCGAGGCCGGCGACTGGTGAATCGGTTTGAGGTTCATCACACGCCCAGGCACGGCAGTTGGCTGCACATGGCGGAGATCGAGTTGGGCATCCTGGGCCGATAATGCCTGTCGCGACGCATCGAAAACGCCGATGGCTTGCGGCGGGAAAGCGTAACGTGGAAAGAAGATCGCAACACCGCCGGAATGAAAGTGAACTGGAACCTCACGACCGACGACGCTCGGATAAAGCTACTACGTACGCCGGCTCTTTTGTAACGGAGAGGGTGGGATTCGAACCCACGGTGCCCGAAGGCACACCGGTTTTCGAAACCGGCACAATAAGCCGCTCTGTCACCTCTCCAAGTTACGCGCATTGTAAGGGTGCGCGCCTCGGCTGACAACCTGCCGAAGAGCGGAGTTGACTTCTCAGTCGCAGATGATGGTCGGCGCTTTGGCCCGTGCCGGCTGTCGCCACTGCCGAGCAGGCCGCGATGGTGGGAGATAGCACTTTCACCGGCGGCTGCCGTAACGAATGATGTTGGCGGATTGCGGACGATTGGGAACAAACGAGAAAAAGCAGGGCAGTCGGAAAGTCAGTTTTGGCATTTCCGAGCGGCATCAGCTTTGGGATTGGTTTGCCGCGACCGGTAAACGTGGATCCACGAGGGCCGCATTTTTTCCGGTCTTTCCCGAAGTTTTCATCTTGACGGATGATTCTGACCGATGCACCATTTAGCCGGAAATTCCGGGCTGAGTCGGTCCGGGCCGTGCCGAAGGCGAAGCACGTGGCTTCGTCATGGGGCACAAGGCCATGTCTGTGTTGGGTGTCAAACAGAAAGAAGGAGCGAAAAAGATGGCCCAGAAAAGTGCATCCAAACCGCTGACCAAGTCGCAGATTGTATCCAAGCTGGCCGACAACACCGGCCTGACCAAGAAGGACGTCAAGGGCGTCCTGGACGAGATGGTGGCGCTGGCTTACAAGGAGGCCAAGCGCGGCTTCACCATCCCGGGTCTCGGTAAGCTGGTGGTTCAGAAACGCAAGGCCCGCATGGGACGCAACCCCCAGACAGGCGAGCAGATTCGCATCCCTGCGAAGAAGACGCTGAAGTTCCGCGTCTCCAAGGCCGCCAAAGACGCCATCCTCTAGCTTCGGGTCGGGTCTGGTCAGCAGGGCTTGTCTGGAACACAGGTTCGCAGCGCCAGTGTCGAAACCGGCAGGGCGGATTGTTCACGAAGATGTGCCTACTTCGTGAATAAGCCCTGTGGTCCACGGCGAGTCCCGACCACAAAATCCAACAAAACGGGCCGGTCCTCAGGGATCGGCCCGTTTTGCATGGGGTTGCGAATGTTTCGGCGATGGCGAGACCGTCACGGCCGCGTCAACCGCCGGGCTTGGCTGGCGGCTCGGCTTAATACTCCTTGGTTTCCATGGACTGGAGGAATTCCTCGTTTGTATCGAATTTCTCCAGGGCCTTGAGCAGTTGCGGCATCTCCTCATCCACGTGAAGCGACGAGAGGAACCGCCGGAGCATGTGCATTTTCCTCAACTGCCACGGCTCCACTAGCAACTCTTCCTTCCGCGTCCCTGACCGGGGGATGTCGAGAGCCGGCCAGACACGGCGCTCGGCGAGCTTGCGGTCCAGTTGCAGCTCCATGTTGCCTGTGCCCTTGAACTCCTCGAAAATGAGGTCGTCCATCCTGCTGCCGGTCTCGACCAGGGCGGTGGCGAGGATGGTCAAGCTGCCGCCGTCCTCGACCTTCCGGGCCGCGCCGAACTGCCGCTTGGGCTTTTCCAGCGCCCGAATGTCCACGCCGCCGCTCATCGTCCGCCCGGAAGTGCTGATGGCGCGGTTGTAGGCCCGTCCGGTTCTCGTCAAGCTATCCAACAGTATGACCACGTCCTGTCCGAATTCGCACATCCGTTTCGCTCGTTCATTGGTGAACTCCGCGATGCGGATGTGGTTCTCGATTTCCTGGTCGTTATTGGACGCGACCACCTCGGCCTTGGGGCACTGTCGCCGGAAGTCGGTTACCTCTTCGGGACGCTCGTCAATCAGCAGGATAATGACATAGCATTCCGGGTTGTTCTCGCAGATGGCGTTGGCGATCTGCTGAAGGAGGATCGTCTTGCCCGACCGCGGCGGCGCCACGAGAAGCCCGCGCTGCCCCTTGCCGATCGGGCAGAGCAGATCGAGTACCCGCATCTCCATCGGCCCGCCCGGCGTCTCCAGCTTCAGATGGGGGTGGGGGTCCACCACCGTCAGCGCGTTGAAAGGTATTATGTCGGTATATTCGTCAGCGGGGCGGTTGTTGATGGTCAGCAGTTCCTCGAGCCGAGGGCCGCCCTTTTTCTTCGCAGGTGGCGCGACCCTGCCTTCGATGTGCAGTCCGGTCCTCAGACCGCCGTGGCGGATGAAATCCTTTCCGACGAACACATCTCCTGGCGTCGGGCGATACTGGTTTCCGGGCTGGCGGAGGAAGCCGTAGCCCTTTTCGGTAACTTCCAGCACCCCTGAGCCGATACTAGCGTCGGCTCCCTCGCTGTCCCTTCGTGTAGCAGTGGTAGAGGTTCGATTGTCTTTCATCTTGGAGTCCTTCCTTGTAAGACCCACCGTTGCTAGAGCATCCTTCACTGAGTCCCGCGTTAACGCTCGCGGAAAAGAGTACCTTCCGCCCCTCAGAGACGTATCTTAGCGAATTCCGGGGCAAGTCAACAACATTTTTACGTTTTTTGTGGCCTTTGGTTCTGTCCTCCGCGGGCCTCGGCGATGGCGTCGGACAGGTCTATCCGTCCTTCGTACCAGGCCCGACCGATTATCACACCCGCACAGCCGGCCTGTCGGCAACGACGCACATCGTCCATCGAGCCGACGCCGCCGGAAGCGATTACCGGAACGTCCGTGGAGGTGATCAACCTTTCGGTGGCCTCCACGTTGACGCCGCTGAGCATGCCGTCGCGGGCTATGTCCGTGTATATGATTGCGCCCAGGGCGCTTCCGGCTACCCGGCGGGCAAGTTCGTCGGCCGTGGTGTCAACCTGCTCGGTCCAGCCATGGACGGCGAGCCGTCCGTCGCGGGCATCCAGACCCAACGCCAGCTTGCCGGCAAGGTCCGCACGCTCCAGCAGCCGTTCAAACCACGTCCAGTCGCCTGTCGCGGCCGAGCCGACCACCACCCGGTCCACTCCCATCGCGAGCATCTGATTGATAACGGCCTCGTCGCGGGCGCCGCCGCCAAGCTGTATGTGGGCCGCAACTCTTTCGCGGATGCTTCCGACAGCTTCGGTATTACGGGGACGGCCCTCGCGGGCGGCGTCCAGGTCCACCACGTGTATCCACTCGGCGCCGGCCGAGACGAATGCATCAGCGACGGCTGCCGGGTCGGCGGAGTAAACCGTCTGCCGGTCGTAGTCTCCCTGAGAGAGACGAACGACCTTACCATCTCGCAAGTCTATGGCCGGCAAAATCAACATCGTCAGAGCGTGACAAAATTCTCCAGCAGCTTCAGCCCCACATCCTGGCTCTTCTCGGGGTGAAACTGCGTCGCGAACAGGTTGTCCTTCCAAACCGCCGAGCAGAAGCTGTAGCCGTATTCGGTGGTAGCGAGCGTAATGTCCCGGTCGGCGGGGGCCGCGTGGTAGCTGTGTGCAAAATACACGTAAGCATCTTCGGGCACGCCTTCGGTCAGCGGGCATGGGCGGACCGGTTGAATTCTGTTCCAGCCCATCTGCGGCACTCGCGGTCGAACCGGCAACCCGTCAAAATCGAAGCGGACCACCTCGCCGCCAAGAACGCCAAGCCCTTTGTGCCGACCGTCCTCACGGGAAACCTCAAAAAGCAGTTGCAACCCCAGGCAGATGCCCAGAAACGGCGTGCCGGAGCTTATCGCGCCTATGAGCGGTTCGACAAGCTCCTGTTTTCGCAGCCGGTCCATCGCATCGGCGAAGGCCCCGACGCCGGGCAGCACTATCTTATCCGAGGCCGCAATCTGCTCGGGCGATTCCACCACTCCGGCTTCGCCGCCGACGTGCTGAATCGCCTTCTGCACGCTGCGAAGGTTGCCCATACCGTAATCGACTACAGCAATCATGAGAACTCACGAGAGCAAACAGCAAATCGCGTGGCGTGTTCGGAGCTTCGGCTTCGGCGCCGACGCCCCAGAAGGCCCACGTCTTAACGAGTTAACCGATCAGCAGCCGACCAGGAAACCAGCGGCCGCTATCGTATCACAATGATCTCGACCCGGCGGTTCCTGGCCTTGCCCTCGGCGGTGTCGTTGCTGGCGACAAAGTTGGTCTCGCCCATGGCGACGGTCTCGATGCGCTCCTCGTCGATACCTTTCTCGATGAGGTATCGCGTTACAGCCATCGCCCGTCCGGCCGAGAGGTCGAGGTTGTCCTGCCATTGGTCGCGGGTGTGCCTTATCGGGTCGCTGTCGGTATACCCGTACACCCTCACGGGCTTGCCCGCATACTGATTGCGCAGGTCCGCGGCAATCCTGTCCAGGGTCTGCTTGCCGTCGCCTGTCAGCGTCGCGCTTCCGGATGCGAATAGTATATCGCTTCCGACTGTAACGCGATCGCCCGTCAGGCCTCTTTCCCATTGCTCGCCGCTGCCAGCGGCCGGGTCGGGGCTGTCGGCCAACTGCTCTTGGAGCTTGCGGATCTCCTGGTTGCGGGCAGCCAGGGCCGTATCCTTCTGGTCGGCCTCCGACTGAAGCTGCATGCGGCGATTCTCGCTTTCCGCCAGCCGCGAACGCAGATTCTCGTTCTGCTGCGACAGCTCGTTGTACTGCGCTTCGAGGTCGGCGATCATCTGCTTCTCTTTTTCGGCACACCCCGTGCTCAATCCCGCAATCGCCACCACCACAAACAGGCCGCCCAGTGTCCTTATAGTCATGAGGGTCTCCTTTCCTGGCGTCAAGGCCACCTGTGGACAGGATTATACCGCTTCATCGCCGCGAGGGAACAGCCGCTATTCAGGAAGATTTCTCCGCCCCGGCCTTTTCCAGCTTCTCGACGCGTTTGGAAACTTCTCTGGACTTCGCTTCGCGTCGGCCGCGGCTGATGACTCGTACACTCCGGAACAGCACCTTCAGGCACCACCACAAAATGACCCCGCCGGCGGCGGAACCCAGTATCAGCAGCGCCGTATTTACCCCGCCCACGATGTCGTTCTCGACGAGGTGGACGGTGTAGCTGCGCCCGAACAGATTGAACTCCGAGCTATTGTCCCATTGCAGGACAATCAGCACTGTCGCCGCCAGCAGTATGGCGCCGGTCAGTACTACCAGGACATAGCCCTGTGCGGTCTTGTAGCTCATTGATGTACGTCTCCATATGGGGTCAAAAGCCCGCCGTCCTGAGCGGTTCCATTATCAGCTCTTGAAAGGCATCGTAGAACAGCAAGACGGCCACGGTAGCGGCCGCCAGCCAAGGCCCGTAGGGCAGTTCCCGCTGGCGACGCCGCACGAACAAGTATAGCGCCCATATAAGCCCGAAGAAAGGCGCCACAAAAAACGCGATGGAAGGCACTATCCAGCCGGCAACGGCCCCGACGGAGGCCATGATGTGCACATCCCCAAGTCCCATCGCCTCCTTGCCGAAACCGAGGGTCCCGAGAATTCGCGTCCCCCAGATCCACGCCCCGGCCACCAGCAGCCCGACCAGTGAGCTTAAAAACCCGTTTATATGCTGGGCGGCCGCTCCGCCGGCCGCCGGCCAGACCAATCGGGTCCAGGCGTCGGACACCGACTCGATGCGTGAGGTCACCAGCCAGCCCGCTATCGCCAGGACTATCGCCGGGGACAGGAACAGAAGCTCAATAAGGACCTCTTTCCTCGGGTTGATGCCGCTTGCGGCGGTGGTCGCGGTGGCGTGGCGGCCTGACTCGTCATCACCCGGCGTTGTATCGTCGGCGTCGATAAAACTCGGACGCAGCAGGGCGAAACGCTGAAGCAGCATGGCTATTCCCAGCCCGACGGTCCCCGCGAGTGCGGCTGCGGCGGCCGGCGGAGAGACCGTCGGCATCCACTCGTGCGGAAAGGCCGCCGACGTTATCAGCCCGATGCCCGC
This sequence comes from Phycisphaerae bacterium, assembly GCA_003551645.1. Taxonomy (GTDB): domain Bacteria; phylum Planctomycetota; class Phycisphaerae; order SM23-33; family SM23-33; genus PUND01. The sequence continues at coordinate 33,869 of PUND01000036.1, forward strand.
GACCACCCAGCAGACCTCCACGGGCACAAGCCAGTATTCAACGTCCACCGCCGCGCATGCCAGCAGCCCGCACAATAGCGCCGCGTGGGCGATATACACGCCCCACGATTCGGTGAACGCCCCGGCGCCGCCGCGGATGTCGATAACGAAGTAACACACGTAAAGGCCGGCGAGCAGCGCCGCGGTTGCCGCCTCTATCAGCGGATATCGCGGTGGAATGTGTGTTCCGCATGCCCGGCACCGGCCGCGCAGAACCACATAGCTGACCAGGGGGATATTGTCGTGCCAGCGGATGGGGCGGCCGCACTCGGGACAGTGGCTTCCCGGAAATACGATACTCTGGCCCTTGGGCAGCCGGTGGATGATGACATTCAGAAAGCTGCCCACGCACGCTCCGAGAGCGAACAGGAAGATAATCCAAAGAACATGCATGGCCAACGGAGTCATTCTCTAATCTCGCCTTCCGTGGCGCCGACGAAGCAGGTGACTGAATACACCCAAAGCGACGCGTTTGTCAATCCCGGCTCGCCGGGACCATGCGGTGCCGGACAGACCCACCCGCCGTCGCTGCTCGGCCTTTCTGAAGCTTGGGCAAGTGCCCGCGGCGGCCGTGGGGTGCCTTATGTCTTTCCTCGGCCTCGCATCTGCAGGCCGAACAGTCGGATGAAGCCCGTCGCGTCCGTGGGAGCGTACTCGGCGCCCATGGTGAAGCTCGCCAGGTCGGTCGAGTACATGCTGTTTGGGCTTTTTACCCCCACCGCGGTCGCGCGGCCCTTATAGAGCTTGACCCGAACAGTGCCGGTTACGTTTCTCTGCGTGGAGTCGACAAAAGCGTCCAGCGCCTCACGGAGCGGGCAGAACCACCGGCCGTCGTAAACCATCTCCGCGTATTTCAGCCCCACGTGCTGCTTGTAGTGGGAGGTTTCGCGGTCCAGCGTTATGCTCTCCAGAACCTTGTGGGCCTCGTAGAGAATCGTTCCACCTGGCGTCTCGTACGCCCCGCGGCTCTTGATGCCGACCAGCCGGTTCTCAGCGAGCTGGATCTGTCCGACCGCGTGCTTGCCGCCGACCGCGTTGAGCTTTCCGATAAGCTCGTGACCTTCCAGCCGCACGCCGTCCAGCGAGACCGGCACTCCCTGCTCAAAGCCGATTTCCACGTAGGCCGGCTCGTCCGGGGCTTCCGAGACGGGCGACGACAGGACCCACAGGTCATCCGGCGGCTCGTTTTCCGGGTCCTCAAGCTCGCCCCCCTCGTGCGATATATGCCAGAGATTCCGGTCCCGGGAGTAGAGCTTCCGCTTGCTCTGGGTCACCGGTATGCCCCGCGACTCGGCGTATTCCAGCGCCGCCTCACGGCTGGTCAGCTCAAAGCTCGGATCGCGCCACGGCGCCACTATCCGCAGATCTGGCGCCAGGGCCATGAAGGTCAGCTCGAAACGGACCTGGTCGTTTCCCTTGCCGGTGCAGCCGTGGGCGACCGCATCAGCGCCGACCTCGCGGGCGCAATCCACCTGCGCCTTGGCGATCAGCGGACGCGCTATCGAAGTGCCCAGCATGTAGTCGTGCTCGTAAAGGGCATGGGCCTTGAGAATGCGGTAGCAGTACTGCTCGGCAAACTCACGCCGCAGGTCGGCCACAATGCAGTCGTCGGCCCCGCTGGCGCGGGCCTTTTCCTCGATGCCGTCAAGCTCGCCGGCGCCCTGGCCGACGTCGGCGGCGAACGCGACGACCTCGCAGCCGTACTTCTCCTTCAGCCACGGAAGTATCACCGACGTGTCGAGACCGCCGGAATACGCCAACACTATCTTGCTGATGCTATCGGCCATGGGTATCGCTCCTGGGACAATCGGGGAAACCGCGAATTCTACAACCGTCCTGTCCGAGCGCCAATAGAGCCGTCGCGGGTATCAGGGGCTTTGCAGCCGGCGGACAACGACCTGGCGCATTGCGTCGCGCGGGGCGGGCAGGCCGGTCCATATCCTGAACTGCTCGGCCGCCTGGTTGACGAACATGTCCAGCCCCGAAACGCACAGTCGGCCGGCGTCGCGGGCCTGAATGAGCAGTGGGGTCCGGGGCGGGTTGTAGATGGTATCAAACACCACCCGCACCGTCGGCGGGAGCTTGCCGAGCGGGCTTCTACCGGCGCTTTTGTGAGAATGCATCCCTATCGGCGTGCAGTTGACCACCACCTCGGCGTCGGTGTCGTCGGCGGCGTCTATAGGAGCGGCCGAGCAGCCGAATTCCTCGGCCAGCTTCTCGGCCCGTTCGAGCGTCCGGTTGTAGATGGTCACCTCCGCGCCGTAGTGCGCCACGGCCGCGACAAGCGCCCGCGACGCCCCGCCGGCGCCGAGGACCGCGATCTTCCGACCGGAAAGGCCTTCTCGCCGAATTTCCATGGCCGAGCAGAGCGTATCGACGGCGGCGGCGTAATCGGTGTTGTCGCCCCGAAGAACGCCGTCTGAGTCGATTGTGATGGTGTTGATGGCGCCGATACGGCGGGAAAGCTCGTCGCAGCCGGCCTCGCCGACGTACTCCAGGGCATGCTCCTTGTGCGGAATGGTCACGCTCAGCCCGCGACAGTCGGTCCAGGGTCTGGCCAGCAGGGCGTCCATGAACCGCCGGAAGTTATCCCTGCCCGGCTCGACCCTCAGCGGGACGTACAGCCCGTCGAAACCGGTGGCGTCGAAGGCGGCGTTATGGATGGCCGGACTCATCGAGTGAGCGACCGGACAGCCGATTACGCCGAACAGCCGTGTGTCGGCCCCGACGGCGTCCCAGCGATACGTGCCGCGCAGCTCAGCCACGGTCAGTTGCCCCGGGGCGGCCTCCGCGCCGGCGGCCGAGGCCGAGTAGGTGCAGAAAGCCCCGAACTTCTTCGCGGCAATCCGGCTGAGCGCTCCCGGCTCGCCCATCGCCAGGGCGATGGTCCGCTTGCCGCAAGCCCGAAGAAGGTCCAAAGCCCGCAGGGCGTCGGCCGGACCGGAGGCCATAAGGGCGATTTTGTTGACCTGCGCATCGGAGGCGTCCATGCCGGCCGCCAGTTCGCCGAGTTTGTCCGGGATGCCGTCGAAGTCATGGTGGCTGAGTATCTTCGGGCCTTCGGGCCGGTCTTCGGCTGGAACGTCGTGTTCGACGTCTATGAAGCTCGCGCCCAGCTTCGCCGCGCGCTGCAGCAGCTCCAGCCGGGCCTGCTCGTCGCCTGCGTATTCCCCGCCTTCACGCACGGGCCTGCACGTTACCACCACCGGGGCGCCGGCCGCCGCGCCGATGAGAATGCGGATATCCTCGTCGCTCGGCGGAGCCGACAGGGCGTCCAGGCGAAGCTCCACGCCGTCGGCACCGTCCGCCAGTGCGCGGGCGACTGCCTCTCGCATCGACGCCACGTCGCGCGAAGTCAGCGAGCAAAGCAGGTGCGTATGAGGCGACATTCGGCGCCCTCCCGCCGGTGCGGTGGGAAAATGTTTAGCTCCGCCCGGTCAACGAGCCGAGCGTACAGGACGATACCTCATATAGTTGCCCTTCGGCGTTTGTCAAGCCCGGCCCAGGCACGACCGCCGGAACAACAGCAAGCGATTTTGCTTGTCGCGGACACCGGCGAATCCTAGCATACGACTTCACTGCTGTCCTTAAGGGAGTGACTTGAACATGCAGCGATACGCACACTTGGCGGCGTGGCTGGTGATGCTTGTGGCGGCCGCGCACGCCCTGGCCGGGCAGGATAACGCCGAACGCGTCCGCGACACCGCCCTCGACCGTGCCGAGCAAATGGTCGAGGAATCCGACCGATACATGCACCAGCGAGAACTTCGCCGGGGCATGACCGGCTACGGGCTTACCGTAGTGGAGGGCACCAGCATAGAGAGGTTCGAGGTCGAGATTCTCTCCGTACTCAGAGGTCAGCTTCCTCAGCAGGACATCATCCTGGCACGGCTGTCCGGACTGGGGATGGAGGACGGCGGCGTTTACGCGGGCATGAGCGGTTCGCCGGTATACATACGTGATCCCGACGACGGCGAGGAGAAGCTCATAGGCGCGGTTGCCATGGGCTGGTCCGGACAGAAGATCCCGCTGTGCGGGATCCAGCCGATATCGCAGATGCTGGCGGTCACACTCTCCGACGACGAAGAGGCGGGGGACCTGCCCGGAGCCGCCGCGCGGCGGACAGATATGTCCCGGGACGAGTTCCTCTCGGTCGTGCTCGATCCTCATAAACGCGACTTCGCGCCGCTTATAGCCGACAGTATCGCCTCACACTCGCCCAGCTCGCCGTCGGCGGAGCCGAAGCTGGAGCCCCTCGCGACGCCGCTGGCGGTATCGGGTGTCAGTCCCCATGTACTGGAGATGCTGCGGACGACGCTGGAGCCGGCGGGCATAGTGCCAGTCCAGGTCGGAGGCGACTCCGGCAGGCCCGATGACGCCGAAGATGCGGAACTGGTTCCGGGCGCCGTACTGTCGATTCCGGTGGTTTCCGGAGATGTCCAGTGGTTTGCCAGCGGGACCGTTACGGAGGTGGTGGGAGAGGACATCCTCGCTTTCGGGCACGGGTTTTTCTACTCCGGCGATCTTGATCTGCCGATGGGGCCGGGCTACGTGCATACGGTTGTGCCGCATATTATGCGGAGTTTCAAGATTGCCGCCCCGCTTGAGATTGCCGGCTCACTGACGCGAGACGAAGTGCCTGCCATAACCTGCCGCGTGGGCGAGCCGGTCGATAGGGTACCCGTTACAGTCAACGTGCACTGGGAGGGGACCGACCGCCGGCAGGTCTACAACTACGAGGTTTCCAGGCATCGTGACCTGACGCCGCTGATGACGGTTTCGCTGATGTACGAGTCGACGCTCTCGTGGCACGACCCGCCCGTGGACAACACAATGCACTACAGCGTCGTCGTCGAGTACGAGGACTTGGGCCGTTACGAGGTGACCAACGTTACGACGGGTTTAGGGCTGCTTTACGCGTCGTCGGACGCGTCGCGCCCGTTGTACGCACTGGAGAACAACCCATTTGCCCCGCCGCCGAAACTCAAATCGGTGAGTATGGACCTAAGCTTCATTCCCGAAGACACCGGCGCGCGGATACGGGACTTGCGATTGGACTCGCGGACGTACAACCCCGGAGATACGGTGACCGGGACAGTAATACTCAGGCCGTTCCGCGACGAGCGGGTGTCTTTGCCGTTCAGCTTCGATTTGCCGGAGGATATAGCGGAGGGCACTCACCGGATCGGGGTCTACGACAACGTCCGGGCCACCGAGCAACGGCAACAAGAGATGCCCCACAGGTTCGACCCGGAGTCACTGGAGGAACTGTTCGTATCACTGAACAGGGTGGTCAAGAAGCCGGCCGATCGGCTATATGTCCGGCTGCCCCTGCAAAACGGCGGACTGGCCCTTTCCGGGCAGGAGCTGCCCGGCTTGCCGGCCAGCAGGGCAGGCATCTTCGCGCGAGCCGGACGTCTGGATGCATTAGACTTTGTTGAGGCGAAAGTCGAGGAACTACAGACAGATTACGTACTTAGCGGCTCGGCGGTCGCCGAGTTCGAGGTCCGCAAACGTCCGCAACGGCAGTTGCGGATCAGGCAGGAAGGAGTCGGGAATTGAACCCCAAGTTGGCATTATCGCTGGTGCTGGTGTCGGTAAGCGTCGCGTCCGCCGTGTCGCCGGAAAGCTGGAAGCATTCCACCGAGAGTCACTTCGTCAACGGCGAGGCAGACGGTGTGGTGGTTACCTCGCTGGGAGAGCTGCGCCTCTCTCGGCGACTTGAGATGCTTCTGGAAGCCGACGAAGCCCCGGAGGCAGTCTCCGTGGTGGCCGAGCACGATGGCGATATATTCGTCGCTTCCGGTGTCAAGAACGTGGTTTACAAGCTCACGGATGATTCAGCCGAAACCTTTGCCGAACCGCCCGGGACCATGGTGACTTCTATGGTAGCCCACGACGACGGCCTGCTGATCGGAACAGGCGGGCAGAGTGGCGGGCTTTATCGGGTCGATTTGCAGGGTGGCGTCCAGACGCTCTGGTCGCCCGGGCAGGTCGTGTATGTCTGGGACATCCTGCCGACTCGCGGCGGGCCGATTTACGTCGCCACCGGGCCTGAAGGGCGGGTCTATTCCATAGGTGACGACGACGAAGCGGAGGTGGTCTATGAAGCCGGCGAGCTTGCCGGAAACATATTGTGCCTTGCCCGTCGCCGCGGGAACGGCCGGCTGCTGGCCGGGACCGACGAGAACGGGCTTGTGGTGGAGATAGACCTGGCTCGGAACTCCAGCCGGGTCCTGCTCGACGCCGACGAGGCGGAGGTGGCAGCGCTTGTAGTGGATGATGCGGGAGGGGTCTATGCCGCGACCTCAGACGTCTCTCTAGCTGCGCCCGAAGACCCGACTGCCCCGGTGGATCGTGAGCGGGGTAAGGCCGACGTGCCCGAGCCGGTTGACCCACAGCCGCCGGTGGAGGTTGAGCCGATGGAGCAGCCCGGTCCGGTGGAGCCGGAGGAAGCCGACGATCCAAATAACGATGCGGCCGAAGTCGAGCCGGCCGAGGTGGAGCCGGGACCCCCGACCGATGAAGCGCCGCAGCAACCGGAGCAGGTCCGGCAAGCCCCTATGCCGCCGGCCGAAGGGCCTGGGCCGGCGGAGCAGCCGGAGCCGGTACCTCCTCGCCCCCGACCGGCGGCCGCACCCCACCGCGGCGAAGGAAACGCCGTATATTACATCGATGCCGACGGGCTTATGCACACGATGTTCCGCCGGCCGGTTTCGATTTACACGATGATTCGTGACGGCGATCGTCTGCTTCTGGGAACCGGCGAGGAAGGCATCGTCTATTCGATCACGCTTGACGGCGACGAGGTCGCCAAGATTGCCGATACCGACGCCGCTCAGGTAACGGCGATGTGCCGGACCGACGACGGGCGTGTGGTCGTGGGCACCAGCAACAAGGGTATGGTCGCCGAGCTTACGGCCGAGGTGGCCGAAGAAGGCGTTTACACCAGCGAGGTGCTCGACGCCGGACAGATCGCCCGATGGGGAAGCTCGCAGGTGCTTCTGTCGGACGGGCATGACCGTGGAGTGACGATCGCCACCCGCAGCGGAAACGTATCCGAGCCGGATGAGGCGACCTGGAGCGACTGGTCAGAGGAGCAGCCGGCCGACGGCGAATTCCGGCGCGTCCAAAGCCCGAGCGGGCGTTTCCTTCAGTATCGACTGACCTTCAGGCCGGTCAACGACCGCTCGCCGGTGGCGCGACAGGTTGAGATTATCAGACAGGTGGCGAACCTGGCGCCGGTCATCTCGAGTGTCGAGGTCGAGGCCACCGGTGGGGGGCAGGATTCGCCGTTGTATCAGCGGTCGATCACGATAGATGCGTCCGACCCCAATAACGACCAGCTCGTCTTCAAGATCGAGTTTCGCGAGGTCGGCGAAGATCTCTGGGTGACGCTGGCCGAGGGCCTCGATCAACCGACCTACAACTGGGACACCCGTACGGTGGCCGACGGGACCTATGAGCTTCGGGTCACGGCCTCGGATGCGCCCTCCAATCCTCCGGCAAAGGCGCTGGAGTCGTCGCGTGTATCCGCTCCGGTGGTTGTGGACAACACCTCGCCGGTCGTTACGGACCTGTCCGCGGAGATCGACGACGGCGTGGTTTCGGTCAGCGGCCGGGCCAGAGATGAGTCCAGCCGGATTGCGGCCATACACTACGCGGTCAACAGCGCCGCGGAGTGGACGCCGGTCCTGCCGGTTGACGGCATCTGCGACAGCAAAGAAGAGGAATTCGCCTTCGATTTGACGGACCTGAAGCCAGGCCCTCACCGCATCTCGGTCCGCGTTACGGACGTGTTTAACAACGTCGGCTACGGCAACGTGACTATAGTGGTCCGACCTTGAGGCGGGCGAGGCCGGTTATGCATGAGTGATCCGGTTCAATCTTTCAAGCCGGCGCCCATGTCGGCGAGGTATCGTCTGTTTACAGGCGCGTATCTGGGACTTGTGTTCCTTGTCGCAGTCTCGGTGCTGGTGGTCGCCGAACTCTGGCCGCGTCGGCTGATGCTGCCGGTGCTGGCACTGATGATAGTCGCCACGCCGGGCAGTACGGTGTTGCTGTACGACAGGACGAAGCGAATCGAGATAACCCCGGAATACATGCGTTTTGTCCGTCCGTTGAATACCTGGGCCCTTGAGCTTGGAGCAATCAAAGGCGTGCGCATGACCACGTGGGGGGAAATGGGCCGGCCCAGGCGCCTGCTGGGGACGCTGGGGCTGTTCGGGTACTACGGTCTGTTTCGTTCTCGCCAGCGCAAGTGGTATCGCGTGATGGCGACTCGGCCGGACGGGATGGTGATGGTGACTCGGCGACAACGCCCGCCGCTTGTTTTCACGCCCGACGATCCGGAGCGGTTTCGCCTTGCCATAGAAGACGCTCTGCGCCGGCGTCGCGAGCGGGACCAGCGGCTGCGCAAGCTGACCTGGCCCGACAGGTAAACGGCCGTGGCCGAAGCGGCCGGCCCGCACCGGGGTCGCCGAATGCAATCTTCGTTTTCCGGGGCTTTTATCCGCCGGGCGGCTGTGGTAAATAACTTCCTTTCCCGGCGGCTGCGGCAGTTCATGGTCTTTGTGGCGCCGCTGTGTCGGGCATGTGGGAGCGGTACATTTGACGGCCGATACCGGTAAAGACGTAACGCTGACTGTGGTAATCCCGGTCTATAACGAGCGGGACACCTGGCGTGAGCTTCTGCGCCGCGTTCAGGAGGCGGAGCTTCCTCGCGGCGTGAAACGACAGGTTGTACTGGTGGACGATGCATCATCCGACGGCACGCGCGAGCAGTTGCGGGACTATGCGGCCGAGGCCGCCTCCTCGGCCGGCGAACCGGGAGCATATAAGGTGGTCTTTCACGATCGCAACCGCGGCAAGGGAGCGGCGTTGCGGACGGGCTTCGCGGCGGCCGAGGGGGACTTCGTCATCGTCCAGGACGCCGATCTTGAATATGACCCGCGGGACTACCGGCGGTTGCTGGAGCCGCTGCTTGCCGACAGGGCCGACGTTGTTTACGGCAGCCGGTTTTCCGGCCGCGGACCGACCGGCTACTGGAAGAACTACCTCGCCAACCGGCTGCTGACGGGGCTTTCCAATCTGACGACGGGTCTTGGCATTACCGACATGGAAACCTGCTACAAGGTCTTCCGCCGGGATGTGCTTCGGCGGCTCTCGCTGGAGCAGGACAGGTTCGGCTTCGAGCCGGAAGTGACCGCCAAGCTCGCCCGCCTGGGTGTGCGCATCCGCGAGTTGCCCATCAGCTACGAGCACCGCTCCCACGCCGAAGGAAAAAAAATCGGCTGGAAGGACGGACTACAAGCGATCCGGTGCATCTTCAAGTACGGGCTTTTCGTCTGATCTTTTGTCGCCGAGTGTTGAGTTGCCGACGATGGCCGGAATGACGGGCCGTTCACTGCCGTGACAGGGCTTCTCTGGCGCGGGAGGCCGAGGAGTCCAGGAACTCGGTGACAAACTGCTGTACGCTCATGTAGCCCATTCGTGTGGAGATTGGCTCTCCTTCGGGCGTCAGCAGCGCCACGGCCGGCGTTTGGGCAACGCCCAGTTCGGCGGCCAACTCGCCGTGGGTGGCAATCGGCAGGTGGACGGGGACCAGATCCTCATATTCCAGCACGACCCTGGCGTCTGAATGGGTCAGGATGTCGTCGACCATCCGCCTGTCGTCGCGGTTCATGGGCGTCTCGCTGAAGAACACCAGTATCCGGCGGTCCTGCTCACGGGCCAGTTCGGATGCGTCCTCATAATCCTGCGTCCAGCCCTCCAGACGCGGATCAGTCCTCTGAGACCACCAGACCACCAGCAACACCAGCACCATCAGGCCAATGAAGATATACTTGACCACCGAACTGTGGCTTTTCTGTGCCGATTCGCTGTCGACTTCCCTAGTTTCTTGTTCGGCCATGGCTGCCACTCCCACTGAACGATTTATCTACCCGCAGCGTACACGACGGCGCCGAACTCCCGCAAGTCCCGGTTGGCATCAACGGTTCCTGATCGGCGACCCGGGGTATGTGCCGCCGCAAGGGTTCTGTCGGCTGCGGTCCGGGCGGGCGTGTCATCGTCTCCGCCGAGCGAGGACGGCCAGGGCGCCTGTCAAAAGGACGGCAAGTGATGTCGGTTCCGGAACGAAGGCCGCGGACGCCATCGCATCATCCAGTGACGCTTGGCTGCCGGTCCAGTTGGCCAGAACCAGCGCCAGGTCGGCGTTGCCGACCGTCCCGTCGCCGGTGAAATCGCCCGTCTCCCAGGTGTTTATGTTTTGCCCGAACGGATCCCAGTTCTGGACCAGTATGGCGAAGTCGTCAGCATCGACCTCACCGTCCCAGTTCGCGTCGCCGGGGACTATCGGATAATCCAGCACTATCCCGGCGATCCAATCGGAGTAGGAGCTTGCGCGCACAAACCACATGGTGTCCCCGAAGCGTGACTCGTCAACTCGCTCAACATAGGCGTTAAGCCCTGCGACCTTCCACACGCCATCATCGTCGATGAACGCCCCTCCACCGGAGTCGGCATCGGCGATGCTCGCCTGGCCCTCTGCATCGTTGAAAACGGCGGCAATGGTATTGGATGTGTAGCTGCCCTGTGTCTTGGTTTCGGTCCTGCTGCTCTCGTTCCAGCCCCAAGAGGGATTGTCCAGTTCGGCATGGGCCCATTCGTAGCCAATAACGTTGACAGGGCCACGTTTCACCTCCGCGCCGCGCACCATTCCCCAGCCGCCGATGATCACATTCTGGCCGACCTCATCGGTCCCAGTGTAAAGCGAAACATAATCGCTCAGGTTGGCCGGTTGGCCGCCTTCGGTCCAGAGCTTCGCCACCCTCAGGTCGGCCTGATCGTGCCTGTTTGTGTCGCCTACGATGAAGGTGGTCTCTACGCCGTCAATGACCAGTTTGATCGTCGCGCCGCTCTGCGCCCCCTGGTGTGCGGTGGTAATCACCTGGTTCGGGCCGACCACCACGCAGGAGCCGTTGCCCCAGGTGGGATTGATCCACGCTCCCAGGACGCTGTCCGGGGGCGTATCGAACGACGGGTCGTTGCCCTCGCTGTCCGGCCGAATGACAATAGCCGACGCGGGCGTCGTCGCCGACAGACATACGCCGGCCACCAAGACAGCCAGAAAGAGCAGGGAAATGAATCTTACCATGCACGGCCTCCAAACGTTCCGCGGCCAGACAGCCCACCTTGCCGCACACAAACGCCTTCTCCAAGGCTGTAATCCATTCTACCCGGCATCTGCGCATCCGACAATGCCAATAAGCGCCGCCAGAGCGTGCGGAAGCGGCGCATGTTGTTGGCTTCGACGCCGCGGCCGGGTAATATGTTACGGTTCTTACGGACGGGACCATGAAAGACGAAATCCGCAAGCGATTCGATGAGAATATGACCGTCGTGCGGCTGGCCGGCGAGCACCTCGCCAGCCCGATAACCCAGGCGGTGGAGATGCTGGTTCAGGCCCTTCAACAGGACCGCTGCGTGCTTGTGTTCGGCAACGGCGGCTCGGCGGCCGATGCCCAGCACGTGGCCTGTGAGCTTGCCGGGCGGTTCTTCGTCGAGCGGAAGGCGCTTCGGGCGATGGCGCTTACGACGGACACGTCGATTCTGACGGCGGTGGCGAACGATTACGGCTTCGAGCGGGTCTTTGCCAGGCAGGTCGAGGCCTACGGCGCCGCCGGCGATGTGGCCATCGGCATCAGCACCTCGGGGCACTCGCAAAGCGTGGTGGCGGGGTTGCGGGCGGCTCGTGAGCTTGGGATGAAGACTGTGGCACTGACCGGGTCGGGAGGCGGCAAGTGCGCCGAGCTTGCGGATATCCTGCTGGACGTTCCGGCCCGGCTGACTCCGCGCGTGCAGGAGGCCCACGCGGTTATCTGCCACATCCTCTGCGAGTTCGTTGAGAAGGCCTTCGTGGAGTAGAAGGCGGCTGAACCGGCAACCCGGATAAACAGGCGGCCTGGTGGTCCGCCATGTGTGTCAGAGTTATCCAGACGGTGCTGTGTCCTGTCACCGGCGGGATGTTCCGTAGCTCACTCGGCTTCGGCGGGCTGTTCGCTATCGTCCGGCCGCTCCCGAGGCGCCAGCGGCACGGTCAGGCCGATCGCCCTGCGTTGCTGCTCGGCATCTGCGTAAGCAACAACCACATCGAGATGCGTCGGCCTCGGCCCGTCGCCCGCAAGCATCATGACGGCGAACCGTATCCGGGTCCACGGACCGGGCTGAACCTGAACTCTCGATACGGCCAGGGACGCCACCGATGCAGGGAAAAACTCAACCTCTTCCGGCGGCTCGCCTTCCCAGTTCAGGGTAAGTTCAAAAACGCCTGTTCTTTTGCCGGGCGGAATCCGGCCGGAGACATCCGCCCGGGCGACGGCGTCGGCCGCGGCGCCCGTAGCCGGAAGCCCCTCGCGCCATCGCGAGAACATCTCCTGATTCGCCGAGCGGGGTTCTTCCTCGACCGGCAGGGCGATCGCCAGTTCAGCGCTTCCCGGCAGACAGATGTCCTTGCAGGCAAGATAGTCCACATTCGCGACTATGCTAACAGGGTCGTCTGTGGGCAGCTCATCCGGGGCCTGTATCTCAACGGCAAGCAAGACACTACCCTCGTAGCCGAACCCCACCAATTCGCCGGGCTGCTCGAACCTTTCCGGCACGGGCCACTGAACAGGTCCGACTTCAAAGCCCTCAGCCGCCTTGACGTCCAGTTTCGTCTCCAGACCGCCCTCGCCGGGATTGCGCCAGTAAACGTGCCAATCCTGCTCCATCCGCAGCAGGACGCCTACGGTGAACTTCTCCCCGGGGGCGACCGCGGCGGCGTCGGCGACGATCTCGGCTTCCACCGGCGCTTTCCGCGTGTCGGCCGACGAGTCGAACGGGCCAGAGGCGGAATCCAGCCCGTCCAAACCGCCAGTCGCCTGGACAGCCACGACCGCGATTGTGGCGAAGACGGCAAAGCTCAGGAGCGGCTTGCTGATGTTACTCATCGCTGGCCTCCCGGCCGGGGCGTTTCATCCGGCCATATGGCCATTCTAGCCCCGCGACCGGCCGGGAAGTCGGCTCAATCGACGCGATCGAACCTGGCCCAGACGGCCGATCGTTCCGGAAGATCGACAGCGATGGTACCGTCGGTGTCAATGAGGCGTCGCTCCAGCACATCCTCGCCGGCGGAATAGCAACGGTCGAAGACCCGGAGCAGGGCGGGCCGGGCCGGTCCGTCGTTAAGCAGGAAGTAGTGGTCCGCCTTCGGGGCCGACAGGCGAAACGCCATCGGAGCGTCGCAGGTCCATTTCGGCGGGGTATCGCCCACCGCAAGGTCGGCAAGGAGCTTTTCGACCAGTGAATTGCCCGGCCGGTGGCACATCCGTGCGGCGTCGAAGCCGACGAGCACGGCGCTTCCGCGGCCCAGTCGATGCTCTGTTATCGCGACCCGGCCGTCGTCGAAACGCCCAAGCACGCGGGCGTCGGTGGTTTCGATGTCGCCGAAAAACCCGTCAATTTCGATTTCCCCCAGCCGCACAGGGCTGGTCCGGGCATCGTGGGTGGCATCCACCCATGCCCCCAGCAGCGTCTCCAGCGGGCTGCCCGCGCCGGCGGTGTGGCACTTGCCCCAGCAGTCGGCGAAGCCGAACTGCACATCCACAATCAGTCGCCCGCCTTTGGCGACGTACTCCTGAAGATGCTCCAGTGTCTCCTGCGAGACGGCCCGCGCGTGCGGGACAAGCAGCGTCGGATAGGCGCAGGCGATGCCTTCGGCCAGCTCGGCCATGGTGACGTACTCGAACGGGACTTTCGAGTCTATCAATGCCCTGGCGGCGCCGATGTATGCCCGCTGGGCCTGTGTTTTCGTCCCTCGGCTGAACTCGGTCGGCCCGTCGTGCAGGTCGTGGCGCTGCGGCTCCAGTGTAAGTATCGCGTCGGTGTCCCAGCTCTGGACCAGACCTACCCGCGGCTCGGCCGTCGCTTCCCAAAGCTCCCCGTGGTACCGTCGCATTCCCTCGGCGACCTTGCCGGCCTCCACCGCCCAGGGCGTGAGTTTGCCCGACAAGCTGGTAAGCCCGTATTCGCCGGCCTCCCAGCAGCCCGGCCGGGCGTTCCAGGTCCAGAAGGCGATATTCACGTTGCCGGCCGCAAGGTAGCTCAGCGCCATCCGCCGCATCAGACCCGCCGACATGCCCACACCGTATCCGCCGCTGTACTGCACCGGTCCGCCGGTGGTCTCGTACGCGCTTGTCCAGCCGCCCTTGAAATAGTCCCGCGTCATCTTCGCCTGCATGTAAACCGGGCGGTCCACCTCTCCGGCGACCTGTTCGAAGTGCCAAGACAGGTGGATGGAGGTAGTGTGCAGATCCGCAACCCTCGCCCGCGCGGCCGTGTCCCATGCCAGCTCGGCCGGATTGTAGAAGAGCTGGTGCGAGCCGACGGTTATTGGATGCTCCGGATCGTGCTTACGGATTATGGAAACCAACGCCCGGGAGCGTGCGATGGTCTTATCGGCGATGTATCGTAGCTTGTCGCGATGGGCGCCATAGACGTAATTGGCCCGATGCGCGCCGCTTATCTTGGCGGCCACGTCCGGTTCCGCCACCAGCCAGGCATCCTCGAAGCTCGCGGCTATGAGTTCGCCGGTCTGGGGATAGATATTCCAGGCCGCGTCCAGTGCTTCGATAGTGCCGTGTTGCTGTCGCAGCCATTCGGCGAAGCGGCGGCGGTCGTAGTCGTTGTCCAGAGAGGCGGTGTCAGGGTCCGGCTCGCCCATCGTGCCCCAGGCGAACAGCGCCTCATGCTCGCGGTAACGTTCGCAGATGGGCGCGAAGTGCGTTTCCGCCAGGGAAAGTGACGCGGCGTCGTCCAGGTGAAGGCGGGCGTATTGCTCCGGCGTCAAACCGGCCCCTTCGCAGGCCGCCTGTGACGGCCTCCATCCCTCAACGTGCAGGATCACGCCGATTCCGGCCTCGGCGGCCGCGTCCATCCAGTCGTCGGTGCGGGCAAAATCGTAAGACCCCGGCGCCGTTTCCACCGGCTGGGCCGTGTGGAAGCGAACGATGTTGAACCCGAGTTCCCTCATCCGTTTCAGTTCGTGGACAAGCTCATCCCGGTCGTAGTCGCCCGGCCTCCAATATACGGCCCCGATGAACCACTTTTTCTCTGTGCGGAGTCGCTGCTGCATGGGGGAGTCGTTGAGTTTGTGATACGCCTCTTGTGCCGCCCTGAAATCTTCGGGGGCGATGCCGCGGTCGGGGTTCATGCTCGTTCCTTATCTGTCGTTTTCGCTCGCTGGTATGACAAGGTTTTCCGATGGGCCGGCGTTTGTCAATCGTCCTGTACCGGTTCATCCCGAATTGGCCGCAGGCGCGGTCCGGCTAAGCAAGCGCTCTGCGCAGGGTTTAATGGTCAATCCATATCAGCCAGGAGTCAGGGGACTGGCGACCAGCGACCAGCGACCAGCGAACAGCAGTGCGATACAGAGACGCAGGGAAACTGAGAAGTGAAAACGACCTCTCTGAAGCCCTGGACCTCTTTGTCGAACAAAAGATCCGCATTCCGCAATCTTCTCAACAAGTCAACCAATCAGCCATCCCACCGTATCCTCGTGTCTGCGACGGACTCGCCGGATGGCGGAAAAATACAAAAATCAGCCGATAAACCGACAGGTTCTGTACGCCGCCAGACAAGCCGCTATAATAGGAAGTTTTGCGAAGGTGAGCCGCCGGAGAAGCGGCGGGGGGCTTATGGCGGGACGTGGTGAACGGCTCGAAGGTGATATCAGGCGTGAGTGGTTCGAAAAAGCATTCTTTGCGGAGGTATCTGGCGTACGCGGCGCCTTATAAGTGGTGGATAGTGCTGATGTGCGCCGGCGGCGTGGCCAAGTTCACGCTGCCGATGATCCCGGCCGCGTTGAGCAGGACGATCGTTGATGATGTGGTCAACAATATCCGCGACCTCTCTACGCCCGAGAGGATGAACCTGCTGTGGTGGATCGCCGGTGGCATGCTGGCCGTGGCGGTGGCCGAGGGGGTGGCCATCTTCGTCCGCGGGTACTACACGGTGAAGGTCAGCTCGTCGGTGGCGTTCGACATCCGCCGCGACCTGTGGCGGCACCTGCAGCGGCTGGAGCTGGGTTATCACCAGTCCCGTCCGACGGGTACGCTTCTGGCTCGGCTGATGAACGATATCGCCGTCAGTCAGCAGATGGTCCGCGGCGGTATCGGGAACGTGGTCATAGACTCCGGCAGCGGTGTCATCGCATTGATTGTCCTGCTGACCATATCCTGGGAGTTGACGCTGATAGTCCTGGGCGTGATGCCGCTTTACGGCGTGCTGTATCGCAAGCTGAACCCGCGCCTTCGCCAGGCCAGCCACGACGTGCAGGAGCAGCGTTCGGTCATGAGCGGTTCCGCCGTGGAGCGGCTTGACGGTATCGCGCTTATCCAGAGCTTCGCCCAGGAGCGGTCGGAGCAGAGGCATTTCCGCGAGCACGCCGGCGAGCTTCGCGGCCTCAGCATCCGCCGCGGACGGCTGCACCAGTTCATCAGCGCGATGAGCAACCTCATGGTGGGCCTGGGATCGGCCGGGGTATGGGTAGTGGGCGGATACCTGGCAGTCCGGGGGCGGCTTACGCCGGGGCAGATAATTCAGTTCACCGCCACCGCGGCGCTGCTGTATCTGCCGATCCGCAGGTTCAGCGAAATAAACAACGTCTACCAGATGTCGATAGCGGCGATCGACCGCGTGTTCGAGGTCTTCGACGATGTGCCGGCCGTCCAGGACAGGCCAGACGCCGAGCGCCGCACCATCGAACGGGGCGAGATAGAGTTCGATCGGGTCGGCTTCCGCTATGCCGAAGACAAGCCACTGGTGCTGGAGGATGTCTCGTTCCGCGTCGAGCCGGGTCAGCGCGTCGCTGTCGTCGGCGAAAGCGGGGCCGGCAAGAGCACGCTGGTGACGCTGATACCGCGGCTGTTCGACGTCACCGACGGCGCCCTCCGCATAGACGGCATCGACGTCCGCGACTACCGCATCCGCGACCTGAGGCGGCGCATCGGCATCGTCCTTCAGGATACCATCCTGTTTTCCGGGACTATTCGGGAGAACCTGCGTTACGGCAGAAAGGACGCCACCGAAGCCGAGATCGTCGAGGCCGCCGAGGTAGCCAACGCCCACCGGTTCATCTCCGAGCTTTCCGACGGCTACGAGACCGAGATAGGCGAGCACGGCGTAAGCTTATCCGGCGGCCAGAGACAGCGTATCTCGCTGGCGCGGGCGATACTGCAGGACCCGAAGGTGCTCATCCTCGACGAGGCCACCAGCAGTCTGGACAGCGAGAGCGAGAACCTGATAGTCGAAGCGATGCAGCGGGTGATGGCCGGGCGGACCTCCCTGGTGATAGCCCACCGTCTGAGCACCATCCTCGACGCCGACCGGATACTGGTCCTGCGGCAGGGGCGGCTGGTCGAGGACGGCCCGCACGAGGAGCTTCTGGCCCGGGACGGGGCGTACAAGCGTTTGTTCGAGCAGCAGTTCGGCCCGCTGCAGCGGATGCTGTCCGACGGCGGGCTGTAAACGCGGCCGGCCATTCCGTCGAATTCCGGCGAATACCGCGGCTCAGGTCCCGGCCATCAGGTCCGTCAGCATCGTCACATGCCCAAGCTCTTCGCTGATGATGTGCTCGATTTTCTGTATATCTGCCGCCGACCGCATCATCTGCTTCATGCTCGTATAGAACGCGACGGACTCGTGCTCAAGGGCGATGGCCTTGCGGAGTATCTCCGGCATGCCCGCATCGGCGCCGATCTGCTCGGCAGGGTCTGACTCGAAGTCGAATATCCTGCCCTCTACCGCCGCCTGGAGGTACATCAGGCCTTCCTGGTCCTGCTCACCGGTTTCCGGGGAGCTTTCCGAGGGGTTCATTTCCTGCCGCATCGCCGCGAAGGTCCGCTCGTGTGAGGCCTCCATTTCCGCGAGGTACACGAGCGTCTGCCGGGCGGCTTCGTCGTTCACCTGCTCGGCGGCCTTGTTGTAGAAGCGGATGCCGTTGCGCTCGATCTGCTCGGCCATGTGATAGACTTCTTCGGCGTTGAAACTGACACTCATTCGCCGCCTTCTCCTTCCGTCTTGCGCGCGCCCAGTTTGGCGTCCATCATGAACAGGCCCTGGGGCGAATCCTTCAGTCGCAGAAGCTTCTGGAGTATCTCGTCGGCCGAGGCCTCCTCCTCGACCTGCTCCGTGACGAACCACTGAAGCATCGTCTCGGTGGCGTAATCGTTCTCGCCGCGGGCCAGCTCAACCAGCTTGTGGATAAGCGAGGTAACCTTCTTCTCGTGTTCCAGCACATTCTCGAAGGCCGCCTGGGGCGACTTCCACTCTGTCTGCGGCGCTTCGATGGCGCCCAGCATGACGCGGCCGCCCCGCTCGTTGATATAGTCGAAGAACCGCATCGCGTGCGCGGTCTCCTCCTGGGCTTGTACGCGCATCCATGCGGCGAAGCCAGGCAGGTCTTCATCCTCGAACCACGCCGACATCGACAGGTACAGGTAGGCCGAGTAAAGCTCGGCGTTTATCTGTTCATTCAGTTCCGATAGCATCTTCTCGCTCAGCATGTTTGCCGTCCTTTCCTGGCGCGGCTCGCCGAAACGGCGTCCGCTTCTGAGGTTATTCTAGCCGGCCGGTCGGCCAAGTCCACCGTATCGTCGCGATCTCAGCCGGTCTTGGCTTCCGCGACGGCCTGCAGCACTTCGTCGTAGTCCGGCTCGTTGGTGACCTCCTCGACCACCTGTCGATAGCTTAGCTTGCCGGATGTGCCCACCACGAACACCGCCCGCGCGAGCAGCCGAAGCGGTGGTATGAGCACTCCCCATGCGTTGCCGAAGCCCGCCTCGCGATGGTCAGAGAGCGTCAGGACATGCTCGGCGCCCTCGGCACCGCACCATCTTTTCTGTGCGAACGGCAGGTCCATGCTGACGACCGCGATCGTCACGTCGTCGCCGAGTTTGGCCGCCTCCTCGTTGAATCGCCTGGCCTCCACGTTGCAGACGCTGGTGTCCAGCGACGGCACCGAGGCGACCACCAGCGTCCGGCCGAACATGTCGGAAAGCTTCATCTCGTCCAGGTCGTTGGTTACAAGCACGGCGTCGGGGGCATCGTCACCGACTTCCGGCGGCGTCCCGCAAAGCTCAAGCGGATTGCCCTTCATCGTTACTGTCTTCGTCATCGTCATCTCCTTTCGTCGGGGCGTCGGTCTCGGCGGATGTCGCCGCCAACGCCTCCAGCGCGTTCTCGTAAGTACTCCGGCTGTTCAGCCCGACCCAACGGTCCACTATTTCACCATCTTGAAACAGTATAACGGTAGGCGTGCCCGCTATCTGATACCGTCGGACGAGGCCGGGCACCCTTTGTATGTTGACTTTAGCGAAGTTCGCCGTCTCGGCATGGTCGCGGGCCAGGCCGCCGAATATCGGCTGGAGCTGCTCGCAGGGCGGACAGCCCGGCTGGTGAAAATCCACCATCACCGGTTTGTCGGCTTCGAGGACCTGTTCGTCGAAGTCCTCCGCGGAGGTGAATTCCGGCAGTGCCGCATAGGAGTCGTCCCGAGTGGGCCCGGTCACGGCCCGGCTGGTCCCGAAGCCGATTGTCAGGCCCAGAAGCCCGCCTATCAGAAGCCCGCGCAAAGGAGTGGCAGTCAGCGGACACATGCCGCTGGTGCACTTGCCCAGGTAGCCGAGCAGGCCACCGGCCGTTGCGCCTATCGCCAAACCCAGTAAGACTCTAATCAGCATTCCAACACCTCTCTAAATTCGACACACAGACGCAAAGGTTCAGAGTTTTGGCAAGCGCTTTTCTCTGTCCCTCTGGGCCTCTGTGTGGAATATCCCGGCTACCGTCTAGGGACTCTGTTGCTCGTCTTTGGTTATCCGGGCGTCCTTAACATCATAGCCAAGCGAGCGGACGGCCTGGGTCAGTTGTCCGGTGTCCAGTTCATCTCCGCTGACCTCGGCCTTGCCCGCATCCAGCAGCACCCGCGCCGCATCGACTCCTGCGACCTGCTGAAGCGCCCCGGAAATGCTCGTGGCGCAGTGGCTGCAATGCATTCCCTGTATTTCCATCTCCGCTTTCTGCGCACCGGCGGCCGGCTCGAACTGCTCCACCGGTGCCCCGCGGATTGCACCGACCACGAGTATCGCCAGCAGGAACGCCGCGGCGGCGTATTTGACCGGCATAGGTATCATCGCCGCCATGCCGGGCGAAATACTGAAAGCGTCGGCCGCGAAGATCGCGTCCAGCGCCAATCCCGACCCCAGCGCGCACAGCGCCACCACCAGGACGTAGATGGTCGCCGTTCTACGGCCCATAACGCGCCAGACGGTCACTATGGTCGCGAAGTTGGTCGCCGGCCCGGTCATCAGAAAAGCCAGAGCCGCCCCCGGGGATGCGCCGGCCTGCAACACAAGCGCCGCGGCGATGGGGACCGACGACGTTGAGCAGACGTACACGGGAATCCCCGCGGCCATAAGAATCAGTATCTGCCAGAAGCCGACGCCTACCGCATCGACGAAGAAGTTCTCCGGCACCACCACGGAGATGACCCCGGCCACCAGCAGCCCTATGAGCAAGCTCCGGCCGATGTCCCTCGGCAGCGCACCGAAGCCGTAGGTGAATATGCGGCGTATGCGGCTGCCTTGTATCTCCCGCTCGCAATGGTCATGGCCGCCGTCGGTCTGTCTGTCGGTCGATTTATCGTCTCTGGCGAACAGCGAAACGGCAAGTCCGCCCAGCATCCCACTGATAAGCGCGAATGCCGGTCGAAGCAGCGCGAACGCCCCGCCCATGAGCGCATAGGTTACGGCTACACTGTCCACGCCGTCCTGGGGCGTTGCGATAAGGAAGCTTGTGACGGCCGGCTTGCCCGCGCCGCCGCGCCGCAGCGACGCCGACACCGGTATCACGCCGCACGAACACAGCGGCAGCGGTATGCCGAACAACGCCCCCTTGATCATCGACCACGTCCCGGAGCCGCCGAGGTGCCGCTGGATTGTCCGGGCCGACAGGAATACCGACAGTACCCCGGCGACCAGGAACCCGAACAGCAGGAACGTCGCCATCTCCGCCAGCACGTGCCAGAACTCGTGCAGTACGTGCCAGAACTGGTGCAGTATGTGCAGAATAGTTTCCATTATTGTTCACCTCCGCCCAGCCGCGTCAGTGCGGCCGTGGGGTCTTGATCGCCGTCCATGCCCATCCGGGCCAGTGCGAAGTCGTATCGCGCGGGGTCGTCCGGGCGGACTCGCCGAAACGCCTCGGTCGCCTCCGCCGCCGCCCGCAGGTCGGCCGACTTACGCCTCGTCGCGCCCAGCGACAGGCAGATGCGGTGCATGTGCACATCCAGCGGGATAAGCAGCTTCGCCGCCGCTGCCGGGTTCCACCCGCCGGGGTCAACCTCATCGCGGCGGATCATCCACCGCAGGTACAGGTTCAGACGCTTGCAGGCGCTGCCTTTTTCAGGGTCGGCCAGCAGGTGTCCGCAGCCGTCGGCGCCGGCGCGGCCCAACTCCGCGGTCAGGTGTTTCAGCCCAGGCAGGACCGTCTCGTCCGATTCGCCCTGACCGGCCGAGAAACAGGCCTCCACCGAGCCGAACCGCCGCAGAACGCCGCCGATTCCCGTCAGCAGGCGGGCGACCTCACGACCGGTCTGGAACCGGTGTCTGAAGCCGGCCAGCACCATCTGAAGCTCCGCCGCCGATGAATGCCGAACGGCCTCCGCCGGTCGGGGGCCGAGCCGCTCCAGGACCGTCGATACACTACGGTGTATCTGCGCAACCCTTCCGTACGCCAGCGATGCCGCGAGAAGCCCGGCTACCTCGCGGTCGCGCACGTCGCGATAGGGGCGCACAAGCCCCACCGGGTCGGGGTGTATGCCCTCGGTGCGGTTGTACCGTGCGTAGAGCGTCTCAAGGGCGTCGCTATGTCGGCGCAGTGGCATAGTTACCGTTCCTTCAGTACCATCCTACGCCGACGGCCGGGCTTTTTCGCGCCGTGGGCGCCCTTACTCGAAAGACACGAAGCGGTCCTTCTTGACATTGCATATCGGGCAGACGTCGGGGCAGTCGCCCTCGACGGTGTAGCCGCAGACCTCACAGATGTGGACCGGCCCAAGCTCCACATCCTTGCCGGCGTCCACCGCCTGCTTCGCCTTGCCGTACATCGCGGCGTGAATCTTCTCGGCCTCCAGGGCGTAGCCCATGGACCGCTGAGCGGCCTTTTCGCCCTGCATCTTCGCCACTTCCAGATACGCCGGGTACATCTCGTTGACCTCGTGAAGCTCGCCGTCGATCGCGCCCTGGAGGTTTGCGGACGTTTCGTCCAGTCCGAACCCGCCGCCGGAGGCGACCAGAAAAGCCCCTGCGACGTCCTTCATGGCCGTGAAGTGCCCGGTGGCGTGCGCCTGTTCGGCCCGGGCGATGGCCCGGAAAAGCCGGGCTACGTTGGCGAAGCCCTCTCGCTCGGCCCGCTCGGCCCAGACCTTGTAACGCATGTGTGCCATCGACTCCCCACCGAAGGCGCTTCTGAGGTTCTCAGCGGTGCTCTCGTGCATGTCTGCTCCTTTACTGTCTTAGGACCTTGTGATACTGCTCTTAATGAAAGGGGCTGTCTGAGGCCGGAGAGGTCTCGCCGGCCGGGACGTGCCGCCACTTACACCACGGTACCCACCGATTCGCTGGATTTCAAACCGACCCAAGTCCGAGCGATTCACGACCGCCCCGGCACAGGCGCGGCATGTACTTGGCCTGTGCGTGGCGTGCGCGTGGCATGGGCATCCTGCCCATGTTGCTGATATTGCTCCGCATCGGCTACGGGGGCTGGAAAACGCCGGGCATGTTCGACATAGTGCACTGGCGATGAAGGATGAAGGGCGCACAGAACGGGCCGCGCGACGGGGCCGCTGGGCGATGATATCGGCCGTGGCCCTGCTCACACTGGCAGGGGCCATACTGCGCATCGCCCGGCTCGACCACCCGATGCGCTACGACGAGTCGTTCACAGTCCTGCAATATGCCTTCTCCCCGGACCCGGCCGACTGGGTCAACTACTCCGCGCCCAACAATCATGTGCTCCACACGCTAATGGTGCGTGCGGCGGCCGAGGTCGGCGGAATCACGCCGCCGGCGATACGGCTGCCGGCGTTTCTGGTGGGCGTGGCGATGATCCCGGCCGCGGCCTTTCTGGCGCATCGGCTCACCTGCCGCCCGGCGGCGGCCGTGACCGCCGCGGCAATGGTGTGCGGGTCCAGCTTGCTGGTGGAATACTCGGCGAACGCCCGGGGATACTCGCTTCTGTGCCTGCTGACGCTTTTGCTGGCACTGGCCGCCATTGAGATATGCCGCCGTCCGCGTGCGCTGCGGGGGTGGGTTGCGTTCTGCGTGCTCTCGGCGCTCGGCGCCTTCACGATCCCGATTATGGTGTACCCGGCCGGCATAATCGCGATCGCTGTGGCCGCTCAGGCGCTCATTGCCGGCGGCCAGCGGCGACGCACAATCCTCAAGCGCCTGCCGCTTGCCCTTGCCGCCACAGCCGTGGTTACGGCGGTGCTCTATCTGCCGGTGTTCGTCGTAAGCGGCGTCGGCAGCGTGGTGGCCAATCGTTTCGTAACGCCCCAGCCGCGGTCGGAGATCCTCGCCGGGCTGCCCGGAGTCGCCACCCGCACGCTTGCCGACTGGACGCGCGACACGTCCTGGCCGTGGCGCGTGCTGGTAGCCGCAGGCGTGGCTGCCGCCGCGGTCTGCGGCGTGCGGAAACGCAACTTTTTGCTCCTGATTCCCCCGCTGGCGGCCGTTGTCCTGCCGGTGGCAGCGGCCGCCCATGGCGTGGTGCCGTTCCCGCGCGTCTGGCTGTTTGTCCTCCCGGTGTCGCTGGTTATGGCCGCCTGCGGGCTTGCCTGGATGGCGTCGCTTCCGCGCGGCGGTCGCGTGCGGCTGTCGGCGGCCGGGGTGGCGGTCCTGGCGGTGCTTGTGCTTACGGCCGACGCCGGCGTCAGGTCGCTGCGCCGCGAGTACATGATAAGCGAGGACCACCGTACGCTGGTTGACGCCGAGCGGATAATCCGGGATTTGCGGGCCGAATCACTGGCCGACGGGCGGACGGCTATTCTGAGCCAACTGCCGTCTCAGCCGTCGCTGGCCTATTACGCGCTTCTGCACGGGGTGCGGTTCTGCCCGGCCGACCACCCCGGCTGCGTCCGGGCTGTGGTGGTCGTCGGTCACACACA
>PUND01000043.1 GCA_003551645.1 Phycisphaerae bacterium
AAGCTCGTGCAGGTCGCGCAGGAAGTCCGCACACCACAGCGCCGCCCGCTTGCCCACGGTCGTAAGCTGCGCCGGCTGGTAGTGCGTCCATGCCAGGCACGGCAGGTCGCGGTGCTCGGCCGCGAAGTAGGCCAGTGCATCCACCACGCCGGCAAGCTCCGCCGTCAGCAGCGACAGCGCCTCGCGCATCAGGATGATGTCGGTGTTGCAGCCGACGAACTGGCTGGTCGCGCCGAGGTGTATGACCGGCCTGGCCGCCGGAGCCGCATCCGCGAAGGCGTGTATGTGCGCCATCACATCGTGGCGGAACTTGCCCTCGTACCGTTCGGCCGCCTCGAAGTCGATATCGTCCAGGTGCTCTCGCATCTGGCGGAGCTGCTCGTCGGATATGTCCAGCCCAAGCTCCCGTTGCGATTCCGCCAGCGCCAGCCACAGCCGCCGCCAGGTGGAGAACTTCCGCATATCGCCGAACAATTCCCGCATCGCCCGCCCGGCGTAGCGGGTCTCGAACGGGCTTATGTATGTCTGTCGTCGCTCGTCCATGTCGGCATTATACTACGGGGCCTTGGCCGCCGCGGCAATACGCCTGAGGGGGCTGCTATCTGACGAACTTGATGGACCACGGATAGCGGAACCACTCTCCCCTGTTCGCGCTGAAGGTTCCAATCAGGCCATAAACCCAGTCCAGCACCGCCAATCCGAGGAGGGCCACCGGAGCCAGACATATAAACCCGAACCCCAGGGCCGCACCCACGGCGAAACCGATCATCAGCGTCAACTGCCAGTTAAGGGCTTCCTTTCCCTGATCGGCCACGAACGGCCTTTCGTCCTTCATCACCAGCCAGAGTATCAGCGGAGCGATGAATCCCGTCAGCAATCCCAGGAGGTGACAGAGCATACCCAGTGTCCTGTCCTCCTGAGACACCGGCCCGGTCATCGGCGCGGGCGGCTCCGGCCGCGGAGGAGGAGGCGGCTCCGGCGGCGGGGGAGGCGGCCGAGTCGGACCTTCATTCGGAGGGTCAGTTCCCGTCATGGCCGTTTCCTTCACTCACCAGGGCGTTGCGTCTGTTCCCGCCTGTCATTTCCTCCCGAAAACGGGTAGCGGAACCACTCGCCCTGACTGGCCTTCACCGATGCGATGACCACATACGTAATGTTAACAGCGGCCAGGGCGAGCATCACGACAAAGCCGAGCAGAAACGGGCCAGCCGCGCCCACCGCGGACACGACCATCAGCGCGCCGACAACAAGTGAAACCACCGTCACCAATACCTGCCATCTGAGCGATTCCCTGCCCTGGTCGTCCACGAACGCGCTTCGCTCCTTGTGCGTCAGCCAGATGACAAGGGGGCCGATGATGTTGCCGAACGGCACCGCCGAACCGCCCATGGCCAGGATGTGACAGAGCATGCCCATCGTCCTGTCCTGGGATGTCAGTTCCTGACCCGGCGGTGGAGGGGGCGCATCCGGATGGTCCGGCCCCGCCGGCGGAGGGACATCCTGCCGAGGTGCGTTCGCCGTCATGGTCGTCTCCCTTCACCGGCTCGTGCGGTTACGCACTAAGGCGCTGCGACCACGGCAGGGAGTAATTCCGCCCTGCTAACCGAAATGGGCAGCACGGGCCGCCGCGCATCCGCCGGGATCCCCTGTCCCGACGTCCCGCGGCGGCCGTGCGAATACTCGTCGCGGAACCGCCCGGGCCTACTTGATGAACTTAATAGACCACGGATAGCGGAACCACTCGCCGCGGTTGGCCTTCATCGTGCCGATTATGCCGTAGATGACCGCCAGGATCCAGACGACCGCGTAGAGGACGAACCCAATACATACGAACGTAAGCGCGCTGCTGATGATGTAGCCGATAAGCAGCGTTATCTGCCAGTTCAGCGCTTCCTTGCCCTGGTCATTCACGAACGGCTGATCATCCTTCTTGATAAGCCAGATGACCAGCGGGCCGATGAAGCCGGTGAATATACCGAGAAGGTGGGCGAGCATGCCCATTGTGCGCGCATCCTTGGGCACTTCGCCGCCGGCCTGCGCCTCGGCGCCCGGCGATGGCGGCTGACCTTCGGCCGGGGGCTGCTCTGGCTGCTGGGGTTCCTGCTGCGGCTGCTGGGGGCCTTCGTTACCGGGGCTGTTTTGCGTCATTGATGTTTCCTTTCGCTGACCACCGCGCAATTCGACTACCCGACCCGACGCGAGCCGGGCGCATAACGGGTTACGCGAGACATCCTATGCCTGTATCGGCCGTAATGAAAGACAAGACCACAGGATTTCGGCTTTTTTTGCGCGCGCGGTCAACGGATCGCACGGTCGCAGGCACGGAAACCCGCCCGCGCATTGCTTGCGCCGATGCAATGCGATGGCGTCAACGATGGCCCGCTATCCTGGATTGCGTGTCGGGGGCGGGGATTTAACTGCGCATTGACCGAGACCGTCACCACGTGCTCGTCGGGCTGAGGAGCTTCACCACCCAAGCCAGCAACAGTATGCCAACCCAGACCCAGGACAGGCGTTTGCCCGCATGACCCCCGCGGACTGCCAGACAAATCGTAAACGCCGTCAACCCCAGGATTGGAATGGTCATAGGGTTGTAATACAGCGATCCGCGCAGATCGCCACGCATCAGCGCCTGCAGACTGCGCGTTCCGCCTGTGGTTGGACTCGGAAAGCCCGTAGTCGCCGTAAGTATCGACGGCGGCACACGCCACCTGGCAATGTGATAAACATTCCAGACCAGGTAGAACGCTACCATGGCGGCTGCAAAGGCGGTCGCCACACGACGACGAGTTCGGCGCCATCTCAGGCGCACAGGCATCGGTCAGGTCTTGCTCGCCTTACAACCGTCAAGAACCCAGGGCAGCCAGCACAGCGGCAGACAGACAAGCAGCAAAACGATGAACAGGATGAAACCGCCCTTGTTAAGCCCCAGTGCAAATTCCTCGTTTGCTTCGCTCATAGCTCGCTCCTTCGACTCTGACAATGCGTACATTACCCGGACAGTGACGATGATCGTCCCTGCCGCATTGGTCCGGGCTTTCTCAGGTGGGCTTGCCCGGCTACGGCAGCGGGAGATTTCGGACGAACTTTAAGCTCACGCATTAGTTGCGCCAAGCTAAATCCGTGCGAAATATTTATTTTGTCCGCTCTGTGTTTCGCCCCCCGTTTTCTGCGCGCGCGGTCAGCGAGTCGCACCCCGGTCCGTCGCAAAAAAGCGCGTTTTTTTTAGCCCACTGTTCGGCTTGGCTTAGCCGGTCTCCCTCCGGCGACCGGCAAGACCTGCGCGCGCACGTTCCGGCCGACGGCCGAAAAGGCGAGGACGGAACAATTAACAATGCCCTTCGAAACAGACAACCTCGCCACCGACGGCCGCGAAGCAATCGACGCCGACTACCTCGATTACCTTCTTCAGCGGCAGGACGACGACGCCCGACGTTACCGCCGTCTGTGGGAGTACTTCCGTAATCCGCTCCGGCCGGTGGCCGGCATCTCGGCCCGCGCGGCCAACGCCGCCAGCCGGCCATACGTCGAGGCCCAGGAGTCCGGCCTGCCCGCACGCATCACCGGCGTCCGCCGCGTCGGCTCCCGCGAGGAGGTGCCGGACCTGCGACGAAAGGAAGTCGTCATCGAGAACGACATCGGCTGGCGAATCCAGACGATGATCGACTTCTTGTTCCCCCGCTGCCCGACGCTCCGCTCGCTGGCGGGCGAGGAGCCGCTGGCGGAGACCATCGAGCAGGTCCTGGGTGTCCTGCTCGACGCCAACGGGGGCGTGCGGCTGCTGCAAGAGCTTGCCCTTTTCGGAGCCGTTTACGGCTTCGTTGACGTTGCCCTCCGAACCCCGGCCGATGCCGCGGAAACCGCGCTCGCCGCCGCGAAGTCCGCGGATTCGCCGTCGCCGCCCGCCTCCTCCGACGCGACGGCGCATCGGCCGGGCACTCCTTCCCCGCAGGCCCGCAGGCGGGCGATGGAGGCGGCCGCATCGCTCCGTCTGGAGCCGATTGAGGCGCCCCGAGTCGTGCCGGTGCTGGACGAGGACGATTACAGCCGCGTCCGGCTGTGGGTTCAGAAGTACCACAAGCACCCGCCGCGCATGGACCGCTCGCTTCGCCGGCGGCTGCCGCTGCCGTGGACAACCAAAACGTCCGAGGCGCCGGCGGAGGTCGAGGTGGTGGAGGTACTCTCGCCGACCTGGTGGCAGCGATACGAGGACCGCCGCCTGGTCGCCGAAGGCCCGAACCCGCTCAACCGGCTGCCGGTGGTCCACGTGCAGAACCTCTCGCTTCCGGCGAGCTACGCCGGTTTGAGCGACGTCGAGCCGATGGTCCCGCTGCAGGATGAGCTGAACACACGGCTCAGCGACCGGGCGCACCGGGTGACGTATCAGTCCTTCAAGATGTACCTGGGCAAGGGCATCGACGACTTCCTCGAGCGACCCGTCGGGCCGGGACAGATGTGGGCGACCGAGAACCTCGAGGCCGGCATCGAGGAGTTCGGCTCCGACGCCGACGCCCCCGGCGAGACCGCGCACATCGAGCAGGTCCGCGAGGCGCTGGACAAGGTCTCCGGCGTCACGCCGCTGGCCGCGGGGCTTATCCGAGGGAACGTCGGACACCTCACCAGCGCCACCGCCCTGAAGGTGGTCCTCGGCGGGCTTCTGGCGCGGACCGCCCGCAAGCGGCTGACTTACGGCGAGGGACTGGCCCGGCTGGCGGAACTGGCGCTGGCCTGGCTGGACCGTCGCGGCGTACTGCGGACCAGGCCCGAGGACAGGCGTATCGAGGTCCACTGGCCAAGCCCGCTGCCGACCGACGAGGCGGAACAGCTCCGCAACGCGCAGATAAAGGCCCGGCTCGGAGTCCCGCGCGAAAGGATTCTCACAGAGCTGGGATACGACGACCACACCGAGCAGACAGAACGGACCAACACGTGAGAGGACAGGATATGTCAGAGCACACAGCCGATCAGCCCCGGCCGGACGATTCGCGGACCGGCGACGACACCACTTCCGTGGCGGCCGAGACAACCGCCGCGGACTCAGCCGACGCCAAGCTCGTCCCGGTGGGCGAGTCCATCAAGTACCGCCGCCGCGCCCAGCAGGCCGAGGGCCGATGCCGGGAGCTGGAGCGGAAGCTCCAGGACCTTGAGTCGCAACTGACACGCGGTCGAGACGAGGTGGCCGCCGCCGAGGCCCGGCGCGACGAGGCGGCCGCACACGCCACCCGGCTGGAGAACCGGCTGGGGGTCGAGCGCAAGCTTGCCGAGGCCGGGGCCGTGGATATCGAGGCGGCGTCGCTGCTGCTGTCGCGCCGAGCGGACCTCGACGAGCCGCTGGAAGACGAGCAACTCGACCGTCACGTCGAACAACTGCTGCTGGACAAGCCATTCCTGACGGCCTCCGCCGACCTGCCGGCTCAGACCGCATCGGCCCGGCCGAGTGAACACGCCACCGCCGGCGACCTGGCACGCGCCGCCAGGCGGGCCGTAAGCAGCGGCGACCGGCGGGACATCGCCGAGTACCTGCGACTGCGACGCACCGCGGAAGCCAACGACTAGCCGCGCCGCCGAAGATCGGCCGGCGCAGACAACCACACGCGAACCCCAACACAAGGAGACAAAGCAACCATGGCATTTACTGGAAAGGCAACCTACTCCGCCGGGGCCGACCTGCCGGAGATAGCCGAGGACGTAGCCGACATCGTCAGCATCGTCTCGCCCTATGAGACACCCCTGCTGGACCGGCTGGGCGACCCGACCCGGGCCGCGACCAGCACCTTCCACGAGTGGCTGGAAGATGAGCTTCTGCCCAACACCGACGCCACCGACGACGGCAACTGGACCGACCCCACGAACCAAAACACCTTCGGAGTCGCACACACCGACCGTTTCCGCGTGGGCGACCAGATTCGCGCCGCCGGAAGCGATGAGCTGATGATGGTAACTGAGGTCGATACCGGCGCCGGGGAGATCACCGTCACCCGCGGCTACGGCGGCACGACACCGGAGGACCTCTCCGACGGCCTGACGCTGCACATCCTCGGCAACGCCGCCCTCGAAGGCGACGACTCCCCTGCCGCCCGCTTCACCACCCGCACCCGAAAGGGCAACTGGACGCAGATATTCACAGCCGGCATCCGCATCAGCGGCTCGGAGCTTGCCGCCCGCAAGATCGCCGTCGCCGACGAGCTGGACTACCAGAAGCAGGAGCGGCTGCGCGAGCTTCTGCGCGACCTGGAGAACACGGTCGTCAACGGAACCGCCCCGACGGCCGATCAGCAGGGATCGGCAACCGTCCGCAGAACCATGCGTGGCATCCTGCCGG
Organism: Phycisphaerae bacterium; assembly: GCA_003551645.1. Lineage (GTDB taxonomy): Bacteria > Planctomycetota > Phycisphaerae > SM23-33 > SM23-33 > PUND01. The sequence continues at coordinate 6,323 of PUND01000043.1, forward strand.
CGCTTACCGGCAACATCTTTCTGCCCGGCGAGGACGGCTTCCCCGCCGAGGCCAACCTCACCGAGGAGCAGCTCAACCTCGCCCTGAGGCGGATATGGGAACAGTCCGCCAGCCGCATCGACACCATCGTCGTCAACGGCCACCAGAAGCGCCGCATCAACGGCTTTATCACCAGCACCCGCGCCTACGGGCCTGAGGATGTGGCCTTCCGCGACCTGGTGAGTACCTACGAGAGCGACTTCGGCGTCTGCCGCGTGGTGCTGTGTCGGCACATGCCGGCCGATGCGGTCCTGCTGCTGGACAGCTCGCGCATCGATGTGCTGCCGCTGGCCGGACGCAGCTTCCACTACAAGCCGCTGGCGACCACCGGCGACTACGAGAGCGGCGAGGTCATCGGCGAATACACCGTCGAGCTTCGCAACGAGAACGCACACGGGGTCATCAAGTCGCTGTCCGCCGCGTAGCACCCGTCACCCCGGCGCCCGCCGAAGGCGCCGGGCCTGCCCCGCCCCACTGCAAATCGCGACCGAATAAATGGCAGGCCGCGGGCGGGGCGGACCCGGAACCTTCGGCCGACAAAGCCATCAAAACCTGGAGCACCGACCATGAGACGATTCTGCCAAGACCGAGACCTGCTGGCCGTCGAGCCGGTGATGTTCCTGGGCGGCGGATTTCCCGCCCGTGTGCCCGCACGCGGGGAAGACGCTGAGTTCAGCGGCACAACCTTCACCTCGGCCGCGAGCGACTTCCACGCCGCCGGTGTGGCCCCGGGCATGGTCCTGACCGTCTATGCCGCCACGCCGTCGGAGGGGCTGGCCCTGGAGATAATCTCGGTGGACTCGACCACCACGCTGACGGTTTCTGTTCTGCGGGCGTCCATCGAGGATGAGCCGGTCGCTCCGCCCGCCGACGGTGAGAAATTCCACATCCGATCATACGACGTGCGGATATCCCGCGTATCGGAAGCACTCGCCGAGACGCTGCGCCGGATGTCCGAGGCGGCAGGCATCTCGGCGGCCCACTTTTCGGACTCTTCGCAACTGACCGCCACGACGTGCTACGGCGTGCTGGCCGAGTGCTTCACCGCGCGGTCGGCCGGCGGGTCGGCCGACGACGCCAACTGGATAAAGGCCCGCCACTATCGCGAGCTGTTCCGCTCGTCGCGGCTGGGGCTGCGGCTGGCGGTGGACATCGACGGCGACTGCGTCGCCGAGCGTACCCGCACGCTCGGCAACATCCTGCTGAGGAGGACGTAGCGGTGGCCGGCGTCGCGAAGACCGTTCTTGACTCGATAGTGCAGTCCCTCCGTTCGGAGGCCGGTCCATCGGGACTGGCGGTTGTGATCGCGGGCGAGTCGGCCGATGAAACGGCCGTGCCGCGGGCGAACGTTCTGTACCGGGGCTGCGACGCCTTCGAGCCGGACGACTCGCCCGCCGGCGGATGGTTGCGGCTGCGTTATCGCGTCGAGGTTCGCACCCGCTGCGATGGTGCGGCTTCCGGCCTCGGCCGGGCGGCCGAGCTTGCGGAATCCGCCGTCGTCGCCCTGCTGGCCGACCCGTACCGGGGCGGCGTATGCGCGGACCTGCCGGTCGGCAGGGCCACGGAGATAGGGCGGGTGGAGGTGCTCACGCAGCTTCGCCGCCCGGAAGCCGGCGTGGCGCTTGAGGTCCGCTGTCACGTGGAGGAAAGCTGATGGGTCGCTACACTCGCATCGGCTCCGTGGAGTTCGACTCGTCTCCGTTGCCGCTGCCGGTGTCTGTGCGGGTGTCGCGCCGGGCCGAACCGCTGCCGGCGTCCGGGGACAACCACGCATTCGCCACCAGCGTCGAAACCGCCACGCCCGTTTTCTCGGCGGAGGTTCGCATTCGTGACACCTCGGCCGCCGAGCAACTTGACCTCGGGCAAAGGGGCGACCTGGGCTTCACAGTCCGCGCGGCCGAGCAGGACAAGCCCCACAGGAGGGTCACGCTCAAAGGCGCCGTGCTGCTGGCGGTGGAGCTGGCATACGAGCAGACCGAGGCGGCGGACGCGACGCTGCGGTTCGTCGCCGAGGCCGAGACCGGCTCGCAGGAGCCGTTTAGCGCGGGAGACCAGCCATGAGTTCGTTCGGCGGCAGTAACCTGTTCGGCTCCGGCCCGCACTCCATTCGTCCGTGTTCGTGGGGGCGGTCGCAACAGCGGCGCGGCTTCGACGCCCTGGACGGCGAGGTGGTGCTGGACGACGGGCTTCGCGGCCGAACCATCGAACAGACCGGCCGACTCCGGGCATCCACCGCATCGGCCCTGCAGACGCTGATTGAGGACATCGAGCAGCTCATAGACGGGCGGACGCATACGCTGCTGGACAATCACAGCCACGTTTACCCCAACGTGATGCTCCAGAGCTTCGAGCCGCGGACCCCCATCCAGAAGGGCCGGTCGTACTGGTGCGACTACACGGCCCGCTACCTGCAACTGCCATGACCGGCCAATTCACAACCGAAGGAATCGACGGGCTTTCCGCCCTGCCGCGGGCCGTGCCGCCGGGCTGGCGCGTGAGGTTCCGCTCGAAGCACGCGGGCATGGCGCATCAGCTCTACGTCAACGGCCGGCTCGCCGACTGGACCGACACCACCGACCGGCGAAGCTTCACGCTGGACGACTACGGCCCGTGCGAGTTGACGGTCGCGGCCGTGGCCCCGCGCGAAAGGGCTACGGACTTCTCGCACCTCCTGCCGGATGAGGTCCGCCGTCCGGCGTGGGTCTTCGAGGCGGCTATCCCGCGTGGGACCGACCTGGGCCGGTCGGACCGCATCGAGGCGACGATCGTCGGCGAAGCCGGGCCGATCGCATCCTTCGAGGCCTGGCCGGAGCACATCCGCCGATGGGCCTGGGGTGAGGACCGCTTCGGCAAGGGCGGTTTCGGCTACGACGGCTCGCTCGCGCCCGGTGCCGGGTTGGGTGCGTTCGGGGCCGGGGCGTTCGGTATGGACGCGGATGTAATCCGACTGCGGATGCCCATCCCGGCGACGGGCGAGCACGAAATCACCATCCGCAGCGTAAGCGACAAAGGCCCCGCAGCCGAGTTGCCCCCGATTCAGTTCATCTCCGCACCGCCTCCGGCTGCGCCAGAGTCGATAGCCGTCGCCGCTTACGACAACCAGACCCAGACAGTAACCCTGCAAATCCAGAGAGGTTGACATGACCGAAATGCACCCGCCCGACGCCACACTCAACGCCCTTTCCGGAACCGCCGACGACGAGCAGGAGGTGCCCTTCCCGACCATCGGCGAGTCGCCTTACTACACCAGCTTCTACAGGATGCTTCATCGCCTGCTCGACGTGGCCCGCCGCGCCGGCGACCTGCGCGTGTACAAGGACGGGGAGCTTACCTTCGGCATCCGGTGCGGCCGCTTCTTCGACGGCGACGAGCTGCGAGAGTACCCCGGCTCATCCGGCAACGCGCTGGCAAACAACGCCGAGAACCACATCTATCTGGACGCCGCTGGTGCGCTTCACGTCTCGACCGGCGGCTTCCCGCCTCCGGCGACGCCGCACATCCGCCTGGCGACCATCACCACCGCCGCGGGCGGCTATACGCACGCCGACATCGGCGACCGGCGCGGCCCGGCCATGTTCGCGCTGTCCAACGGGCTGTCGCCCTCTCGGCTGCAAGACCTGCTGCCGGGCATGGCAATCACCGCCGGTGAGCAGACCGGCGATACGCGGACCGTCACCTGCCAAGTCACCGACGCGGCCGGAAACGACCTCGCCGAGCGGTTCCGCATGCGCCTGTGGGTGGCGACGGTCGAGTTCGGGCCGCCCGGCGCCGACGGCAACTCGGTGAGCGTTACCGGCGGCGAGTTGCTCCGGGAGATAACCGCCGAGGCGGATTATGAGCTTATCACCGCGCCGGACGGCTCGGCCGCCGTGGACCTGGCCGTCACGCCGCCTGCGAGCCGCTGGGTCTGCGCGGAAATCGACGGGCGCATCCACTGCTCCAACGAACTGACATACGCCTGAGGCCACAAGCCATGCCATTACACCACTACATCGACAACGAGGTCCCGGACTTCGCCGAGTGGGACACCGTCGTCGCTGACGGCGGCGCAACCGTCGTGCAGACGGCAGAGTCCGGCTTCCCGGAAAGAGGCAAGCTCGGACTGCGGATCGACTGTCAGATGGAACAGGCGTGGGTCGAGAAGCAGCTAGGCGGCGCCGGCGATCACCTGGCGATCGGCTTCTGGATGAGGATCGTCGAGCCGCCTGACTGGGCCTGGTGGATGACGAAGCTGGGCGTCTGCGAGGCCTGCGCGGAAGACGACGCCGGCATGCGACTGCACCTTCGGCAACACCCAAACGGCCTGTGCCTGTCGCTGCACCAGGCGACGGACGGTTCCCTGAACGTGATCAACGACGATCTGCTCCTTGATAGTCAGCGATGGCACTACCTGGTCGCCGTCTGTCACTGGGGTCAGAGCGAGTGTGAGGCCAAACTCTACATCGACGGCTCACTCCGCGGGCATTCGGTCCTGGCCGACTGCGGCGCAGGCAGGCGTCCGGACCGGGTGCGTCTCGGCTGCACCGAGTCCGGCGGGGTGTGCCCGGTCGTGCTGGACTTCGACGAGATCAAGATCGCCGACGCCTACCCCGAACCGTTCCGGGCCGAACCGCAGACGGAGCACCCGGCGCCGGAGCGGACCGTGGTGCTGGTCGCCGACACTGAATATGGCCGGGAGTTCGCCGACGGTTGCGTCGAGATGCTGGGCATTCCGCGTGGCAACCGGTGTGTGCTGTCCAATGCCTCCACGGACGAGACGCTTCAGGACCACGCCGCCTTCGAGCAGCAGGTTGAAAACGACCTGCGGGCGTGGCTGGCGACCAACCCCACGGCCGCCGCCCGATGCAACTGCCTGCTGCTGGGCGGCGACCTGCCCGGGTACTTCATGCACGACGGGCTGCGGCACTCGGCCACCTCCCGACTGATGAATACGCACCAGCCGTTCTCGACCGGGTCGGACAATCCGTTGTACGCCCCCGGTGAGGTTACACGGCTGACCAAGGCGGCCCTGGACGGTTTGTATCTGGTGACGCGCATAGACGCCCCGGACCCGCAGGACGCGAGGACGGTGATGTCGCGGTCGGTTTCCGTATCCGCAATGGAGTCGCTGCCGGCCGACAACCTGCTCTACTGCGACGATGCGGCTTATCGCCCATCCCCGGCATGCGGGCGTCTGCGCATGCCGACGTCCGATATCTCGAAGCTGGATATGGCGGCGATGGTCTGGGGCCGGGTCGCCGACCCGCAGTTCGGCGACGGAGGTACCCGCGCCGTCTTCGCCGACACATCGGCCGGCTCGGCCGCCACGCTGAGGGACAAGAGCTTATCCTGCGGCCGGGCGCTGTTTGATGCCGGCTTCGCCGCCGCACTTGGTTGCAGTGATGAGCCGGACGACTTCGACGTCGAGAGTTTCTTCGAGATGCTCCGCATCGGCGGCACGCTTGCCGAGGCGTTCGCCGTCGCCACGGCCCGGCTGGACTACACATCGGTCGCCTGCGGCGTTCCGACCATGACGGTCGCGACACCCCGAGCCGGCGTGAACATCTATCACGGCGTCGGAAGCGCCGACGCCATCGACTACTCCGCACCGATGGCGTATCTGCACGAGAACCAGCAGACCGTCGATGTGCCGCTGGAGCTTGCCGCCGGCCGGAGACACTACCTGGCCGCGCGGGCGGTCTCGTCGGCCAGCGTCGAGGAGAACAATACCCACATCATCACCTGCGCACGTGCCGACGCCCAGGGAGTGATGCTCGGCGAACCGCTGCCGACGCCGACCGATCTCGTAGTCGATGTCCTGTCGCCGGGCCGCGTGGCGATCGGCTTCGTATGCCGAGTCGAGCCGGGCCTCGCCCGACCGGAGGCGTTTGAGGTGCTCTCGGACAACGGAAGCGGGCAACTGGACGCCGACAACCCCGTCGCGAGCATCCCGGCGGCCGACGACCGGGAAGTGTTCATGGCCCAGGCGACCGACCTGACCCTGCCGGCAAAGCTGGCCGTCCGCTGCCGCCGAGACGGGCACACCGGCGAGTTGAGCCAAACAGTGAACGCCGCCTGGCCGACGCCCGCGCCGCCGGCTGTGCTTTGATGCCGACTCACAGGGCAAACATGCCTTTACGGATGCTAACTTGTTTTCGCTTCTCAAACGAGTCACAGCACAGAGCCGCGAAGAGACAGAGAGTTACATATTCCGTCTCATACATCTCTGTTCCTCTGTGTCGAAAGCACGAACGTCCACAATGCACGAATCATCTCGTCTCTTACTGAGCACCTGTCAGGAACCATGAACACGCTGAAGCTTTCAAAACGCACCGAATCGCCCGTGCTGCGATGCGCCGCTCCACTGGTCTTCGTGGACGGCCGGTTTCGTCCGGATTTGCGGGGCCGCTTGTGGGAGGTCCTGCCGGCGCCGCGTTTCGGGCGGGCGCGGCTCGAGGTCCGGGGCCGGGCAGTGCTTCCGCCGCCGCGGATCGGCTCACACGTGCTCCTGCTCGGGCCGGGCGCGGTCGGTCAGTTCCTCGGCGTGGTGGATTCCCGCATCGACCGGCTGGGCGAACAGGCCGACCCGCCCGGAGTCGAGGTCCGCCATATCCTCGCTGAAAAGCTTTCCGACAGGGTCGCCGCCCGGCACCTGCTCATCGGCGGGGAGCCGGTCGAAATACGAAGCGGCACTGTGGGCTTCAACACCGGCTGCGATTCGATGGCGACACCGAACGACCACACCCTCAACGGGCGGAAGACGCCGTTGTTTTCGTCGGCCGCCGACGCCCGGCGGTGGAGCGTGGCCGATGCTCTTGCGTATCTGCTGGCGGCGTGCGTGCCGCCGGAGGTGGAGGTCCAGGATATCGACGAGCTTCGCGAGCTTGCCGGCGGAATCAACGCCGGCGAGTCCGACATCACCGGCCGGACGGTAGCCGAGGCGCTGGCGAACGTCGCCGCCGCCGCGGCGCTGGAACTGCGGGCCGCGCGGGCCGGTGAGGGGCTGGTGTTCTACCGCCCCGGCAGGCAGGGCCGGCTGCGGAGCGTCCGTCTTCAGCCGAGCGGGCAAAGGGTGCTGGCGTCGGGCAGCAATCTGTGGCGAGGCCGGCTTGAGTTTCACCGTCGGCCGGGCCGGCGCGGCGTGCTGGCTCTGGGGGCGCGCCGGCGGTACGAGGCCACATTCGAGCTTTCGCCCGGCTGGGACCCCGCGAAACAGACTCACCGCTGGCGAGACTTCGTTCGCGGCGAGGCCGCCGACTGGCCCGACGTTTCGCGGGTTTACCGCAAGTGGGTGCTCAACGAGCACGCTCGTTACAGCGGCGAGCCGTGGAACCTGCCGGTGCACGACTTTTCCGAGATAGACCCGTATGCGTTCACCGCCCTGTCCCCGCGACGGTTCCTGCCGTGCATCTCCACCGACGAGGCCGGGCAATCGCTGGGCATGGCGGTGGAGTTCCGCCGCGGCGGGGAAGACCAGTGGCGACGCTGGCCGGGACCGGTCTGGACGTGCGAGGACGAGTGCGCCGTGCTGCTCGGCGGCGACTCGCTGCCGGGCGACTTCTTCGCAGCGGCCGCTGCCGGCGAAGCGCAAGTGCGCATCACGGCGACCGTGCAGGCCGACGCCCGCCTGATAGCCGAGGTCCCAGGCGACCCCAATCTGCCGACCGAGACTGCGGACTTCTCCGACCGCGCCGCCTGGCAGCGGGTCTCGCCGCTGAGTGTCTTCTACGGCCGTGGAGACCTGGGCGTGCCCGACGAGCGCGACGACGCCGATATGCTCGCCGAGCTTGCCCGCCGCCACGCCGAAGGCGCTTGCGAGGCGGTCGAGGCGCATCTGACGCTGGGCTGGCCGGATGCGTCTTTCCACGTGGGCGACCGCGTGGAGCGGATCGACGGGCGGGCGATTGAGCTTGCCCCTCACGCCGACGCGGCGCCGCGGGTCCGCTCGGTCCGCCACGACTTCGACCGATTGACAACCGAACTGACTGTCACTGGATGACCATGAAGACCGACCGCGTTTATCACGATTCGTTCAAACACCTCTCCCAGGCCGGCGGCGGAACGGGCGTGCTGCTTGCGCGCATCGTCGCGGCCGAGACCGGCAACCGCTACTCGGCCGTCGCCGTGGAGTTCGACGGTGACGGTCTGACACAGCCGGTCGGGGATGAGGTTGTGGTAACCAACCTGGCCGAGGACCCATCCGCCGGCGGAAACCTGCCAGCCGGCACCGAGGCGCTGGCCGTGGACACCGAGGGCCGGTGGGTGGTGCACGTGCGCGCCTTTGGGACGGCCGTGTTCGCTGCCCGGGTGATAGCCCACGCCGGGACGGCCGGCCGCTACATCGTCCGCGAGCAGGCGCTGTCGCCGGAGGGCACCTTCGAGGACAAGCCCGGTGCCGACGACGTTACCGCGACGAACCTGGCGGAGCTTTCGCTGGGCGACGGGGCGGCCGTCGATGATGACACCATCGTACTGGTGCACGCGGTGCCGGATACAGGCGAGCCGCCGACGCCGCGGCACGTGTTCGACCATCCCGCCTACGCCAAATACCTGGACTGAACGCGATGAGCTACAACCCAACATGGCAGAACGCCGACCCGGCCGGACAGGTCGTCGCGGCCGAGCACTTCATCCGGCTCAGCGACGCCGCCGAGCTTGCCGACGCGGTCAACCGCCGCCGGCTGCTGACCTACCAGGCGGAGCAGGACTTCTCGTCGGACATCGCCGCCGGCGCGCATGTGAGAAACCGGGTAATCGACTCGGCCGAGGCCCCGCCTTACGACGCGTTCCGCAAGTCGCTCGCCGAGAAGATACTGCACCCGCCCGTTGGCACGCTCGGCGGACAGCCCGCCTCCCCGCTGGCTATGGACTGGCTCTGGCCGATAGCCGACGGCGATGAAGACAAACTCCTGGTCGCCGGCGACGCCGACGAAGGCCAGGTGGGGCTTTTCGAGAAGCTCAACGGAACCGACGACTGGACCGACGCGACGCTGACGCCGGGGCAGTCGCGCATACGCGCAGTACACATCAACGAACTGCGGCAGGCGGTGGAGTGGATCCGCCGCGGGCGCTGGGTCCTGCCTGTGTATCCGGAAGCGGGCCTGTTCTCGCCGATGCCGGATACGCCCTGGGGCGGCGGGTTCCTCGCCAACGATGGCAGCGAGGAGCTTCGGGTGGTGGGCTTTTCGATGTTGCGTACGCCCGAGACGCCGCCGCGCGGGCTGACCGACGTTACCGTCCGGCCGTCCACCCGCATCGAGCTTCTCGCCAGCGACGACTGCACGCTCCAGGTGCACCATTGCCTGCGGGAAATCGACTTCCAGACCAACCCGCCGACGTGGAACCAGTACGCTCCCGACGCCTCGGCCGCATGGTCGCAACCGGGCGGGCTGGGCGAAGGCGATTCGCTGCCGATCGGTTCGCTGACGCTAACCGCCGGCGAGCCGGGGCATATGTCCGGCCCGGTGGTCGCCGCGGCGCTTCAGGCGATGACAGACGGCGCCGAGCGGAACCTGCTTGTCCGCAGGGAAGACACCGGCCCGCAGACCGTTGAGATAACCGTAATGCTGGTCGTGGAGTTCGACCTTCTAACGCCGCCGAACTAGAGAGGCAGAGTTGGTCGTTTCGAGCGTCCACTGTTCGACACAGAGGGACAGAGGAACTGAGTTTTATTTCTCTGAATCTCTGCGCCTCTGTGTCGCATCGACGCTTGCACCCGCTTTGAATCCGCAATCCTAAATCCGCAATCCGCAATATGAACCTGATCTCCGTTCTATATGACCTGGCCGGCTTTGGGGCCGCGGGGCTTATGGGAGCCATGTGGCTGTGGGAGCGCCGCCTCAGCCGCCGGCGGGAAGAGCAACTCGACGACGCCCACGAGCGAATCCGCCGCGACGAACAGCGGCTGGACAAACTCACCGAGGTCGTCGAGCGGAACACCGCCGCCGTAGCCGGCTTCGCCGAGACGCAGCGACAGGTGCACGAGACGCTGAAAGACCTCAGCAGGGAGCTTCGACATGACCGGACGTATTAAGCTGATTTGCCTCATCCCACCGGCGCTGCTTTGTGCCGGCTGTGCCGAGACGGCCGCGGTGAACCTGATCTCCGTAGCCCGCGAGGGCATCGCCGACGCCCGCGGCGCCCAGCAGGACCAGCACGAGGAACTGATGACCCGGCTCGCCGGGCAGAAGGAGTCGCTGGACGAGGCGTTCGACTCGGACGTCCGCCTGGTCGCGGCCGGCGGAATCACCGACGCCGACGGCGAGCCGGTGGAGCTGACGCCGGAGTGGGTCATCTCCGCCCGCGCCGGCTACGCCGCGGCCCGCGACGTCGTCGCCGCGGAAATGCTCTCCGCCGAGCTTGCCCACGCGGCGCGTCTGGACAACCTCGCCGCGGCCGACGAGGCCCTTGAGATGGCGACCGACCTGTTGCTCCGCCAGGCGGGGCTGACCGAGCCGGTCCGCGTCAAACTGCTGGATAAACACGGGAGATGGATTGATGACAGACAACAGCGTTGAACAGGCCGTTTCACAGGCGGTGGACCGCGCCTACGACCGCTGGGCCGCCGAACACCCATCTCTGGCGCGGGTGATAGACCGGCTGGCCGTCACAGAACGGACCAGCGAGTCGCTCCGTGATTCGGAGGCCTATCGCAAGGCCGTGGCGGACTACCACCGCGGCCGGAACGAACTGGAACTCATACACCGACTGACGGAGCTTGCCGCGCCGCTGGTGCGGAAGCTGCTTTCCGGCTGACGGCCGGGGAAAGGAACGAAAAGATGCGCGGATTTCTTGAACGGATATCGTCGCGGAAGTTTCTGACGGCCGTGGCAGTCCAGGCGGCGTCGGTGGCCGCTATCTTCCGCCCGGAACACGAGCAGACGCTGCACACCGCGGCGGTACGAATCGCGGCACTGGCGACGCTGCTGCTGGCGGCGATGGGCTACGGCAAGATCGAGTCCGCCGTGGACGCCGCCATGAAACAGGATGCTCAGTAGAGCGCCAGTTCCGCGGTCTGGGGGTCCTCGAAGCCCTCGCCGCGGAAGACCGTCGCTTTGACGACAAACGGATACGCGACTATCGGCGCCCTTCGGCCAGGGTCGTATTCCATAACGGCCGAGTCACCTGGCGCCAGCACGATGGTCCGGTAAGGCCCCAGCGGGACGGCCGCCCGAAGGCCCTCCAGAAATATCTCGTCCGGCTCAAGCACCAGCGGCTCGGAGCGTGAGGTGTTGGTTATCTCCAGGACGAGCTTCTGAAGCTGGGGCAGGTTGCGGGCCTTGCCGACCTCGGAGTCCATAACGGCGAGCGACCAGCCGTCCATTTCCAGTTGCGCGCCCCGGACCTCTACGACCCAGTCGCCCCGGTCGTCGCTGAACTCCATCATCGCCGGTCGCGTCGTCGGGAAACAGCCGCCGAGCACCGCAATCGCCAGCGTCAGCAGAACCGCCGCCTTCACCGGCCGTTCTCCGCCTCATCCGGCGGGATGAACCTCAGGTGCCTGGCCGAGTCGCCGGCCTGCTGCTCGGCGCGGCGCAGCCACATCCGCGCCATCTGGTGCGAGGGCTGTACGTCCAGGCAGCTCTGGTAATAGTAAATCGCCCGGACGAGCCGACCCTTGCTGTGCATGATGCGCCCCATGTGGTAAAGCGACTCCGGGTCATAGGGGCGCTTGTTCAGCACCTCGCGGAAGGACTCCTCGGCCTCGTCCAGATAGCCGAGCTGATACTGGCTGATTGCCTGGTCGCGAAGCTCCCCTACCGGCGGGGCGCAGCCGAGCAAGAGCAACCCCGCCGTCACTGCGGTCAGGTATCTCATCCTGTCGCTCCCTTTGGCGCCGGCGCGGAATCCCGCCGCCGGGCCGCTGTCCAATCCGTGTACCTATAGTGTAAACACTCGAAAGGCCGATGTCACTCGCCGTCGCGTCGGACCGGTTCGAGCCGCAGCGTGAGTTGCTTGTCCGCGATGGTCATCTCGGATACGCGGAGTCGGCGCCTGTTGATGCCGCCGGTGAACACCGGCTCGACCCGGGCGTCTTCGCCGGCGAGCAGACCCGCCAGCAGCCGGCCGAACTGCTCGACCGGTTTGTCGTTGTCCTCGTCGATCGGATCGGCCTCGGCGAGCTGCCGCCGCAACTGCTCGACCTGCCCGGCGACGGCGGAAGACGGCACCGCCAGCCGACCCACGCGGGCGCCGTCGAGGCGGAAGCCGATGTGGTCATCCGTCTGCTCGGCAGCCAGCGTGACCGAGAGCACCTTCTGGCGCCTGGTCTCGCGCAACATCAGCGTCAGCGTCCCTTCACCGAGCAAGACAGCCGGCTCGGCAAGACCGGCGCCGTCAAGCCGGCCCTGCATCTGTCCCGGTTCCCAGCCCATCCCCAGCCAGGCGATCTCATCCATAGAGGCGAGAAAGCGGTTAATCTCGTCCTCGGTGATGCTCCAGTCGAACGGCCGGGATTCCTGAGCGGGATTGCTCAGCTCGCGGATAAGCTTGCGGTTGACGAAATCGTACGCTGCTTCCTGCTTATGCTGCTGTGACAGACGAATCGGTCGGTACTCCGCCGGGACGCGCGAGGCCAGCACATACAGCACGCCGGCGGCGCCGGCAAGAGCCACCACAAGGAACACCAAGACCCACTTTGCCGACTTCCATACGCGCATGTTCGCTCCGTCGATAATCAGTTTGGCCGCAGACGCCGCCCGAGGCAAGAGCATTTGCTCAAAAACAAGAGAGGATTCATCGATTGCAGGCGATTTGGAAAGCCGTCCCCGCGAACATCACGCCTCAAACATCATCGTGATGACTCCCCCTGCTCATCCTCAAAGTACCGGCGGACCAGCGGGCGGTATCGCTGAGGTATGCGTCCGGCGGCCAGCGCCTCGGCTGCCCGCAGCCGCGCCCGCGACCATGCCTGTTCGAACGGTTCGGTGTCGTCGTCGGTGTCGCGAGCCGCGCCGGGCGAATACACCCGCACCACGCCCTCGCCCGGTGTCGGCGCGGCGTCGGCTGCGTCGGCATCCTCGGCCGCGACGGTCGGCGGGTCATCCTCAGCGGGATCCTCGCGCATCAGCGCCGAGGTGTCCACGCCGGCTCGGCGAAGGTTCATCAGCGCCTCAAGCAGCCGCTCGGCGTCCTGTTCGTCGGCCGCGGCGGCCGCGTCCTCGACGTCCGGCGCCTGCTCGTCAAGCCCCGCCTCGGCGGCCGCGCGGCGTATCGCCTCGGCCAGTTGCTCCCGCTCGGCGGCGGTCATGCGTCTGGCGGCCGAGGCCACCGTCGCCGCCTGGCGCCGTCCGGCCGCGGACGCCGCCGGAATCAGCGTCACACTCAACAGCACCGCCAGGGCCAGTGCGGCGGCGGTCGCCCGGCCGCGAGACCACAGCGGCAGCGTCGTCGCGCGTGCGCGGTCGGCGGCCCGCAGGGCGTGAACGCACACGTTGCGGACGACCCGCTCGTCGGCCGACGGCGATTCGACAAGCTCAGCCGCCGTCGCCAGCCGGTCCAGCAGTCTGGCTCGCGAATCCAGCACAATCGCCGAGCCGCGCGGCCCGGGCGCGCCCGCCAGCGACACCAGCGCCCCGATCGCGGCCCCGGCGGGTATCACCGCCGCCGGTATCAGCCAGGGCGCCACGCGCAGGTGGGCGCCCAGCAACAGCCCGCCGGAGGCCAGGACCCCAACAAGCACGCACACAACCGCCGCGGCCCTGCCGGCCGGTCCGCCAAGCCCCGCTACGCGCCCGAGCGACGGGCGTGCCAGAATCGCCGCCGCTCCGGCGGCCGGGACCATGCACAGCGCCATCCCCGCGGGCGTCCACAGATGCGCCAAGGCCCAGCCGCCCAGTGCCGCCGACGCCGCCACGGCCGCGGCCGTAGCGCACACGGCGGCCGACTCGGCCGCTCGCACGCGAAGCAGCTTCCGCCGGGCAAACACAAGCAACCGGCGCACCTGCTGGTCGGGCGAGTCCGGCTCACGTCTCTGTTGGTCCGGGTTCGCGGAGGTCATAAGTACATTGTCGGTTTTAAGGGCGGGCCGTTCAATACCGGCGGGAACTCCTCTCCCCTGGGAGAGGTCGGCCGTAGGACCGGGTGAGGACACTCCTCTCCCATCTGCCAGACACCCCCTCCCGGCCCTTCGGGCCGACCTCCCCATTTGATGGGGAGGGGTTATTTGGCCCGGCCGTGGACGCCGAGGCGTTTCAGGATTTCGTCGAATATCCAGATGGAGCTTGCGACCAGGACTATCAGCAGCCAGTCCAGCAGTTGCAGCGGGCGAGTGTCGAACAGCAGCCGGCCGAGCGGGGTCTGTACCACCAGCACCTGCAGGCCGATTGCGATGCCCACGCCCAGCAGCAGCCAGCGGTTGCTCAGCAGGCCGATGCGGAATGCGGACATCCTCTCGGAGCGGGCGTTGAGGGCCTGGAACCACTCGAAGCCGACCATGGCGGTGAACGCCATCGTCCTGCCATATTCCAGCCCGATCGTGTGATTCCGCCAGGCGAACAGCCCCAGCGTTCCGCCGGCCATCAGCGGCGTCAGCAGCGCCAGCCGGCGGAGCATGACGGCGTTGAGGACGCGCTGGCCCGGTCGGCGGGGCTTCTCGGTAAGCACATCCGCGTGGGGCGGCTCTATGCCCAGCGGTATGGTGCACGCCCCGGCCGTTACCAGGTTTACCCACAGGATCATCGTCGCCAGCAGCGGCAGGTCCAGGCCGATCATCAGCGCCGCGACCAGTGTGGTTATCTCCCCGGCGTTGGCCGAGAGCAGGAAGAAAATGACGCCGCGGAGGTTGTCGTATATGACCCGGCCCTCTTTGACGGCGTTGATGATGGTGGCGAAGTTGTCGTCGGTCAGGACCATGTCGGCGGCCTCCTTGGCCACCTCGGTCCCGGCCCGTCCCATCGCAACGCCGATGTCGGCGCCCTTCAGGGCCGGGGCGTCGTTCACGCCGTCGCCGGTCATCGCCACAACGTCGCCGTGGCCCTGGAGCGCCTGCATTATCCGGAGCTTGTGGGCCGGCGAGACCCGCGCATAGACGCCGGTATGGGTGACGGCCTCGGCCAGGGCGGACTCGTCCATGCGGTCCAGGGCGGCGCCGTCGAGCACGTCGGAGTCTTCGGTGATGCCGACCATGCCGGCGACTGCGCTTGCGGTGGCGGCGTGGTCGCCGGTGATCATCACCGGGCGGATGCCGGCCCGCTTCGCGTCGGCGACGGCATTGGTGCTTTCGGCACGCGGCGGGTCCATCATGCCCCACAGCCCGGCGAGCGTCAGGTCCGCCTCCACGTCGGCTTCTTCAAGGGCTTCCTTGTCGGGGTCGAACTCGCGATACGCCCCGGCCATCACGCGGAGGGCCTCGCCGGCGAGGTCCTGGTTGACCCGCTCTATCCGCTCTCGCAGCTCGTCGGTAAGCTCGGCCCGCTCGCCGTCGATAAGCACGTGCGAGCAGTAATTGAGCAGCCGGTCGGGGGCGCCCTTGACCAGCACGATGCGCGTGCCTTCCGGCGATGAGTGCAGCGTGGCCATATATTTGCGGTCGCTGGAGAAAGGAACCTCATCCAGCCGGGGCTGCGACTGCTCCAGCTCATCCCGGTCAAGCCCGGCCTTGACGCCCACGGCCAGCAGCCCTGCCTCGCTGGGGTTGCCGTCGGCGAGCCAGCGGCCTTCCTCCCGGCGGAGACGGGCGTTGTTGGCCAGGACGCCTATCCGCAGCAGCGGCTCGGCCGCCTGCCGGGCTTCCGGCGGGGCGTCCTCGCCTTCGGGTGTGATTTCGCCTTCTGGGGCGTATCCGCCGCCGGTTACGTCGAACAGTCGCCCGGACGCCCACAGCCGCTGGACGGTCATCTGGTTCTGCGTGATTGTGCCGGTCTTGTCGGAGCAGATGACGGTGGTCGAGCCGAGCGTCTCTACAGCGGGCAGGCGGCGGATAATCGCGTGGTGGTCGGCCATCCGGCGGACGCCCAGTGCGAGCGTTACGCTGATGACCGCCGGCAGTCCCTCGGGTATCGCCGAGACGGCCACCGCCACGGAGAACATGAGCATCTCGAAGTATTCGTAGCCGCGCAGCAGACCGAGGCCGAAGATGGCAAACGCCAGCACGATGCCCGTGCCGCCCAGCAGCATGCCGAGCTTGTGCATGCGCTTCTGCAGCGGCGTCTGCTCGCGTTCGGAGCCGCGGACGGCGTGGGCGATTCGGCCCATCTCGGTGTCCATACCGGTGGCGACGACGACCGCCTCGCCACGCCCGCCGGTGATGTTGGTGGACATCCAGGCCATGTTTGACCGGTCGGCCAGCGCCGCGTCGGCTTCGACGGCTCCGGGCTTCTTCCTGACCGGCTTCGATTCGCCGGTCAGCGCCGACTCGTCCACCTGCAGCTCCTCGGTCCTGAGCAGGCGGGCATCGGCGACGACCCTGTCCCCGGTCTCAAGCACCAGCACATCGCCGGGCACCACGTGGGGCGCATCGACGTCCACGATTTCGCCGTCGCGTCGGACACGGGCGTGGGGTGCGGACATTTTTCGCAGCGCCGCCAGCGCGCCCTCGGCCCGCCACTCCTGGAAGAACCCCAGGATGGTGTTGAGCACGACAACGCCGAAGATGACGGCCGAGTCAACTGTCTTGCCGGCCATCAGCGAGACCACCGCCGCCGCTATGAGAAGGTAGATAAGCGGGTTGTGGACCTGTCTGAGAAGCAGCCGCAGCGGACCCGCGCCCTCCTCGGCCTCCAGGGCGTTCGGTCCGAACTCCGCCAGCCGCGCCGAGGCGGCATCCGAGGTCAAGCCGTCTTCGGAGCCGTCCAGGCGGGACATCAGCTCACGCTGGGCAATCGCGTGCCAATCGACCGACGACTGTGCTCGCTCCATCCGTTTGTCCCTTTCGCGAATTTGCCGCGAAGGTCGGCATCGCTGCTTGCCCGCCCCGTCGCGGCGGCGGAGGGATTATCACGGAAGATGCGAACCGCAAGCAAGCCCCGGACACCGGATTCCCGCGCGGGTATCGCCGGCGGCGACCGGCGCGGACCGGTCGGCTATGTCAGTCGTATGAGCACCGGCCGCAGCAGCGCACGCAGAATGACCAGAAAGACAATCCCCAGCAGCGCCGTCAGCACGACCAGCCAGGACCACTGCTGCACGACCAGACCCAGCGCCACGCCGGCCGACGGAGGGTGTTCGGTGTTGGTCACCACCATGCCGAACATCGTCAGGCCCACCGCCAGTGCTCCGTAAACGGCCCCGGCGTTGAGTGGAAGGTTGGCAAGCGGCGCCCACTGCATGAGCCAGTAGCACAGGGTGCCCATTGCGCAGCCGACGATATAGCCGCCGACCAGCAACCGCGTTCGGGAGACCGGATCGTGCGGAAGTGAGAAAACGATAAAAGAGCTGGCGCCCAGAGAGGCAACTATTACGGCATCGGTGACCATGTCCAGCACCGAAAGCACAGTAAGCATGCACGCCATGGCCAGCGTGCACTGCAACACGTAGCGAGGTGCCTGTTTGCGAAACTTCGGGTCTATTATCCGCATCTGGGTCGGGGCGTTTCCTTTCCGGTCAAGAAAGATTATGAGTATACCACATTCCCCGGCCGGACCACATAATTGACGCGCGGCTAGCGGGCGCGAGGCGAGGCGGTCAACCCCGCGCCCGTATGCCCGGACGCTTCTCGGCATCGACATCCAAGCCGGCTATCCCAGCAGCAGCAAGCTAAGGGCCATCACGGCCATACCGGACAGCAGCCCGTACAGCGACTCGTGGCCCTTGCCGTAGGCGCGGGAGGTCGGCAGCAGCTCATCCAGCGAGATATACACCATGATCCCCGCGACCATGCCGAACGCAACGCCCATGACGCCTTCGGTCATGAAGGGTCTGAGTATGGCGTATCCGACCAGCGCGCCTATCGGCTCGGCGAAGCCGGCCAGGAAAGAGTATCCGAAGGCCTTCCGCTTGCTGCCGGTGGCGAAGTAGATGGGCACCGATATGCTCATGCCCTCCGGGATATTGTGCAGTGCGATTGCGATGGCGATGGCCAGGCCGACGGCCGGGTCTTCCAGCGCCGACAGGAACGTGACCATGCCCTCCGGGAAGTTATGCAGCGCTATGGCGACGGCGGTGAACAGCCCCAGCCGGTGCAGCTTGGCCTTGCTGGTGTGAAGCAACTGCTCTGGCGACTCGCCCTCGTGGACGGCCTCCATCTGCCACATGGCGCGGACCTCGTGGGGGTTCTCGGCGGCCGGTATCAGACGGTCAACCAGCAGCATCACCACGACGCCGGCGAAGAACGCCCCGACGGCGTACCAGTTGTGGGCGACCTCGTAGTCGCCGAGCATCTCGGCCGCTTCCGGCAGAATCTCGGCGAACGATATGTAGAGCATCACACCGGCCGCGAACCCCGTTCCGACCGACAGGAACCGGTAGCTTGTGCGCTTCGCGAAAAACGCTATCGCGCTTCCGATACCCGTGGAAAGACCCGCGAATGTCGTAAGAGCCAACGCAAACCAGAAGTTCTCGTGCATAATGCGCTCCCTGGCAACGGCCGACGTGGCCGCCGCCTGCAAATTCCCAAAAACACTCTTGACTCGAACTTAGCCGAGCCGTACATTGTACGCTTGGGTAAACATACAGGCCGCAGGCCGGACCGTCAAGTGGCTGACAGAAAATAATCATGAAAAAGCAAGCAGGGACACCCGCCCCGCCGACAAGCGCGTTGAGCGCCAGCTTGGAGGACTACCTGGAGGCGATTCTCCGGATCATCCAGGAAAAGCAGGCGGTCCGCGCCACCGACATCGGAAAGCGGCTCAAGGTCAGCCGCTCGTCGGTGACCGGCGCCCTGCACGCCCTGGCCGACCGAGGTCTTATCAACTACGCGCCCTACGACGTAATCACGCTGACCGACGCCGGCCGGGCCGCCGCCGAGGATGTCGCCCATCGCCACGAATCACTGAGGGACTTCTTCACGAAGGTGCTCGCGGTCGAGCCGGAGAAGGCCGACGACGCCGCATGCAAGATGGAGCACGCGATCCCCGAGGCCATCCTGGAGCGGTTCGTCGATTTCGTCCGCTTCGTGGAGCGTTGCCCGCGCGGCGGGCCGGACTGGATAGAACACTTCGGCCGGTTCTGCGACCACCAGAACACCGACGACGACTGCGAAAACTGCGTCCGGGAGGTGCTTGAGAAGTTGAGGCGGCCGTAAGCGGAATCACACCGTCGCCGACAGCAGCGCGGCGGCAGAGCAATTGGCAGAACAGACAGAACGGAATTGAGGCGAGTGCGAACATGAGTTACTGTGGAAATACTGGCCAGTGTGGTCGCTGCAACCATCCGGGACCGCTGGGCGCGGCTACCATCGAATCGGAACGCCTTTTCGCCGGCGGCAGGGAGGTCAGGATCCGTCATAACGGCGAGACATACCGCCTGCGCCTGACCAGGAACGGAAAGCTTATCCTCAACAAATAGCCACCGACAACCGCTTCGCCCCAGCCAGCCAAAAGCCAGCCGGGCAGCAGAGACGTCGTAGTGCTCTGCTGTCTTTTTTTTGTGGCGAAGGAAACCCCGCAGGAAGGAGTGGAAATGAAGTTCGAGCAAGTGGTGTGTGTTATCGCCGTGGTGGCGTGCTTTCTGGGATGGACATCCGCGGCCCGGGCCGAGGATGAGCCGTTCCACGCGGCGATTACCGGGCGAGAAACGCTGACCGACGACTGGTTCGGTCTGGGCCGGGAACTCGAAGACCTTGGCATCTCGCTGGAGCTGGAGCTGACACAGGTGTACCAGGTGAACCTCCGCGGAGGGCTGAGCACCCACAGGCGGTCCGGCCGGTATTCCGGGCTGTACGAACTGGAGCTGGAGGTCGATACCGAGAAGCTGTTCGGGCTTCCGGGGGGGACGATTGCCGCCGAGGCCGAGGGCGGCTGGTCCGAAGGCATAGACCCGCCCTCGGTCGGCAGCGTCTTCGGGGTCAACTACGTGGCCGACGAGCGGTGCATGCCCATTATCCTGTCCCAGCTCTGGTACCAGCAGTCGCTGCTGGAAGGTTCGTTGCGGGTTCGCCTGGGCAAGCAGGACCCGACCAGTTGGTTCGATGGCAATGAGTACGCCGGCGACGAGACCTCTCAGTTCCTCAACTCGGCGCTGGTGAACAACCCCACCGTCCCCTTCCCCGACGAGGGACTGGGCATTGCGGCCCACCTGAGGCCGATAAGCTGGTGGTACGTGGCCGCCGGCGTCTTCGACGCCCACGCGGTGGACAGCCAGACCGGCTTCAATACCGCCTTTCACGGGCCCTGCGATTTCTTCATGATCGCAGAGACCGGCATCTCGGCCGATGTGCCGCTGGGCGAAGCGGACTTGCCGGGAGCGTACCGCGTGGGACTGTGGTACGACCCGCAGTCGAAGGACCGCCTCGACGGCCGTGGCTCCAAGCGCGACGACGTCGGCTTCTATTTCAGTGCCGACCAGGTCATCTGGTCGTCCGGGGACGACGAAGACCACCGCAATGTCGGCCTGTTCGCACGGTTCGGCCTGGCCGACGGAGACGTAAACGAGGTCAAATCGTTCTGGAGCGTCGGCACCGCCTGTCGCGGGCTTATCCCCACGCGAGCCGACGACGTTCTGGGCTTCGGAGTCGCACAGGGACGACTGAGCGGCCGGGCGGGCTTCACCACCTCGCACGAAACGGCGATGGAGCTTTACTACAACGCATCGGTGACGCCGTGGCTGAGCGTAAGCCCATCGATGCAGTACGTCTTCAATCCCGGCGGCGACCGGGACGTAAGCGACGCCGTCGTCGCCGGCGTCAGAGTGCACCTGTCGTTCTGAGTGGAATGTTGCAGCCCGGCCGCCCTCGCAGACACGTCGTCCGCCGGGGGCGGCCGGGCCGCTCAGTTGCAGGAGTCGCACAACCCATAGAGAAACAGGTCATGTCCTTCCAGCGTGAAGTTGCTAGGCGTGAGACGGCCAAGCAACTCATCACACCCGGCCACCTCGTACATGCTCTGGCACCGGCGGCAGCGGAAGAAATGGTGATGCCCCCTGCCGGCCGGCTCGTACAGCGGGGCCTCGCCGGGAAGCTGGACGGTCACAATCTTCCTCTTCTTCAGCAGGCGATTGAGTATCCGATACACGGTCGCCTGGCTCAGTGTCGGTACGGCCTCACGGGCAATAGACAGAATATCAGCGACTCCCAGTGGCGTGCTGGATTCTTTAAGAGCTCCCAGGACGGCCTGTTTCTGGCGCGTATTACGTTCGGCCATATTGCACACTCTGCTTTTTTTCGCTTGACTTATTGCGAACCTGTTCCTAATATGCTTCGTCGTACGGTCAAGGGTGTGCTCGCCCGAAGGCCCGACGTGCTTGTGTGCGAATGTGAGGAAACGCTCATCCATTCTACTGATGCTCGGCGTCATCGCCTTTCAGGGCACCGGGCTGCTGCACGCGCTGCACGTGCTGCTTGAGCACGATCATACCGGACATTCGTGCTCAACAGAAGCGCGCCACCTGGAGGATGACACCTGCCCGTCGTCGCGGGCGAGCGAGACCCACAGCGGATATCCGGCCCTTGATGAGCAAGCCGACAAACACTCCCATCACCCGGCGGCCTGTCAGATTTGCAGCGCCATTGTCGGCCTGAAGGCCCTGGCGGCAGATGTCGAGTACGAGCCGCCAATATATTTGCCGCAGGTTGGGCGGAACCTCCGGCCCGCCGGGGCGGCTCACGTCAGTCCCCTGCTCAGCGACAAGGCCCCGCGCGCGCCTCCGACCTGCGGTCTCTCAATCAGCGTCTGAGTGCTCCGCGAACCCCCTGATCAGACCAGAGGTGGCAAATGCGCCGCAGGTATGCATTTACTCTGATCGAACTGCTTGTCGTGATCGCCATAATCGCGTTGCTGATGTCCATCCTGATGCCCGCGCTGTCGGCCGCAAGGAGTGTGGCCAGGAGGGCCAAGTGCCTCAGCAATGTGCGCAATATGCAGGTGGCCAATTGGATGTACCTGACAAGCCACGACGGACGCCTTATCGACGTAGGCCTTGCACACGGAGGTGCTCACGCCCACGAAGAGGCCGCGTGGATCAACACCCTGTCGGGCTATTACGGCAGTACCTTGCTGCACCGGTCCCCGGTGGACAACAGCCCGCACTGGCCTGCCGATGAAGGCGGTCAGGGGGTCCCGGTACCCGGCGGAGACGGCACGCAGTTCCGGCGGACGAGTTACGGGATAAACAACTTCCTTTCCGGGGTGGCCCCCAGCATGCCGGGCACCTCATGGCAAGCATACACCAACCTTGAAGAGGTCCCCAATCCCGCCGAGACGGTGCACTTCCTGATCATGGCTTTCACCGGGCCTTTTGCCGGGGCCGATCACGTTCACGTGGAGAACTGGATGCCCCACCCGGATGCGCCGCCGGTTGTCGCGGCCAGCCAGATGCAGACCAATGCCCATGGCGGGCCGGAAAAATCGTGGGAGTCGGTCTCGAACTACGGCTTCCTCGACGGACACGCAAGAACGCTGACCTTTGAAGAGGTCTTTCAAAACTGGACTAACAACCGATTTGACCCACAAGTCGCACGATAATGTGCGGAGGAGAATGCATCATGATGCTCACCCATGCAACGCCCCGGCGGGCCGCTCTGCTCGTCGCGGCACTTACAGTGTGCCTGATTGGGGCGTCGGCTCAAGCCGACGGCCTGCACGAGGGCGACTTTGTCTTGACCTACGACGAGGCGGCCGGCTCGATGACCATCGCTCCGCCGGTGAAGACGGGCGTGTTCGGCGATTCTGGCTGGCCAAACTACACGGCCGACCCCGGCATCGACTCGGTCATCGGGGAGCTTCCGGCCGGTGAGTCAATCGCCTTTGATGTGCTTGGACCTGTCCGGAAATGGGACGGCTCGACCTTCGATGCAATAGCCCAGGAAACCATCACAATTGGCTATGGGCCTGCATCGGTAACTACATCACCGCACGGGCCGGTCACCGGCTTTGCCATAAACGCCTCATCGTCAGGCGAGTTTCACGTACACTACGACTTCACGCTCAATGACCCGGCCGAAGCAGGCATCTATTTGCTGGATATGGAGTTGTATTTTCAGGACACGGAGGAGACTCGCTCCAATCCGTTCTACTTCGTGTTCAGCCAGGACGGCTCGCAGGCCGATCTCGACGAGGCGGTTTACTACGTCGAGAACGTTATCGTCCCGGAACCCGGAACGGCCGCGTTGCTCATCGGCGCCGGGACGCTGCTGCTACGGCGGCGGTCACGCCGAGGTCGTGGTAGCTGAGGCGACAGGACCACTGATGCTTCACCCGGAGACGGCCCGGTCGAGGTGACCGCGGCCGACTAATCCCCGGCCGCGCGGTCGGGAAAACCCTTGCTCAAGCGCAGGCCATGCCTGCGGAGGAGAATCACAATGCGTAAGCTATTCCGAATTGCCGCTATTGCAGCACTGTCCCTGACGTTTCTGCCGGCTCTGGCCGCCGCCGGGACCTTCAATGACTGGCCCGACAACTGGGACTACAACGACTGGCACATCGGGCTGGAAGTTCACGACGGCCAACTGGTCACCGGCTGGTACACCGGCCGGGACGGCGGACTAATCGGGTTCGCTCCGAGCCAGGTGTTCCTACAGCAGTTCGGCCATACCGGAGTGGTTGGCGTTGCGGACTGGGGAACCAATTCCGGTCCGGGCACCTTCAATACACCCAGCTCAGTCGGCTTTAACCTCATGGAAGAACTGCACATGTGGGACGGAGACACCTTTGTCCCAACCGCGGACGCAACCCTCACTGTCAACGCCGGGCCGGAGACCGTTCAATCGGGCACCGGCTTCGTGGCCGGCATCCCCACACAGGTCCGGGATGAGGACTCGCACCCCAGCAGTACGGGTAACTGGGGCCGGCATCACGCCCATTATCTGTTCTGGCTCGATGAGGAAGCCGACGACGGGATATATTTCATCAAGACGGAATGGTTCCACACGTCGTCTGATCAGTCGGTCGAGCTTGCCGCGAACGCCGAACCCGTTTGGCTGGTGTTCGGCCTGAATGTTGATGATGAGCAGCTTGTAACCGCGGCCAATTACGTACAGACCGAGGTCGTGCCCGAGCCGGCGACGCTGGGGCTGCTGGCCGTCGGCGGCGTTGCACTGCTGAAGCGCCGAAGACGATAGTAGCCGCAAGATGGGTCATAGCGCAAGAATGTCATAATTCAGCCCGGCCGCCCGCGAGAGCGCATCCGCAAGATAAATGGCGGATACCCGAGCGGGCAGGCCGGGCTGCGTATGATGCGGAGTTTCAACCCGGTTCCTTCAGTCCCAGCGCATCGGCCGAGGCGGCAATCGCCTCGCCAAGATCGTTCGCGGACAAATCCTCCGTCAGCCGGAGTATAAGCCCGCCGCGCCGCGGGCCGCTGAACAGGTATCGAGACACCAGACCCATCCGCCACCAGCCGGCGGTATCCGGCGGGCGACGGCCGGGCGACGCGGCGAGCATGCACGGCAGCATATCCTCGAGGCGCCGAGTCGGCGGCGGATACGCAAGCTTGCCCAGATACGCCACATCGCCAGGGTCGGCCAGAAAGACCTTCGCCTTCCTCGCCGTGCACGGCTGCACCAGCACGAAGCGGAACTCCTCCAGCGGCGCGACGTGGCGGTAGTCGGGACCGTCCAGCTCGGCCAGCCGGTCCAGCCGGGCCTTGTACCCGGCCGCCCGCTCGAACCGGAGCTTATCCGAGGCCTCGCGCATCCGCCGGCGCAGCTCGTCGAGGTGTTCACGGCGCCCGCCCGTGGCAAACTCGGCGGCCTTGGCCACCGCCTGTCGGTATTCAACCATAGACACCCGGCCGTGACAGGCCCCAAGGCACCGGCCCATCTGTCCGTATGCGCAGGGATCGCCGTTCGGTGCATCCCTCAGCACCTGCCAGTCGCGGCAGAGGTAGAAGCCGTCCCGGAGGATATCGCAGAATCGCTCGGCCGCCCGCGCGTTCGGGAACGGGCCAAGATACCGCCCGAACCCTGTCGGGGCTTGCCGCGTGCGGACAAAGTGCGGGATGTCGGCCGACGGGTCCACATGCACGAACCACGGCGGCTTCCAGGCGAGCATTTCGGCGTATTCGTCCGGCCAGAGCCGGCGGGCAAGCTCAAAGAAGCGCAGGTCGGTCTCGAAGTGTCCGTCGGTAAGCTTCCAGGCGACCTTGCCGGTAATCCTCCCCAGGTCCGGCATGTTCCGGCGGGTCTGCTCGTCGGGCCGGAGTATGCGGTTGCGCACGCGGGAGCGCATGTCCGCCGCGGGCAACAGTTGTATCGGCCGATCTTCGCCTGTGCTCAGAAGCGCCACTCCGCGACGAGCGGGTATGCGGGCCAGCATCTCATCCGACAAAGGCGGCGGTCCCTGAACTTCGCCGTCGAAACTGTCGGTGGTCTCGGACATGTTCGCCCGCGCCGGCGGCGCCGGCCGCTCACAGCCACATGCCGGTGATCCGCCCCTCGTAAACCAGCGAGCCGTCAACGAACGCCTGGGTGTCTCCTATGCACCTGCGGCGGCGCAGCTCGATCATCTTGCCCAGCAGTATGATTTGCTTCCCGGGCACGACCGAGCCGCGGAACTTCACGCCGTCAACGGCGCCGAAGGCGAGAAAGTCGCCGAAACGATCGGTGGTCATCGCGTAATAGCTGACTAGCTGGGCGGCCGATTCGATCATCAGCACTCCCGGGAATAGCGGCCGGCCGGGAATGTGCCCGCGGACCCAGAACTCATCGTCGCGGACGTCGCGGAAGCCGACGATCTGGCCTTTTTCCGGGACGAGGTGGCAGATTCCGTCAAGCTGCTGAAACTCGTACCGGTGCGGATTGACCTCGTAGATGCCCTCACGCGGTATGAGGACCTTCTTGGTGTCTATGTCCGATATGTCGAACAGGGGTTGAGGCGGCATGGCTGTGCTTTCCAGCCCGGCCGCGCCGGGCAATTACGGTCAGTTGGCTGATCCTTCGCCGTCGGCGCCGGCGAACGTCCGATTACCGTATCAACGCCCCGCTGCGTGGTCAACGCCTAATCGCGCAAACGCCGGCGGCTGCCGACTGGCAAGTCGCCCGTCCCGAAAGCTACAATACCGCCGCAGCTTAAGGAGCCGAACATGAGTGAACTTGTGCGCACCGCCCTGGCCATCGACCGCGACCTGCTCGAGCGGTTCGATCAGTGGATGTCCGGCCACGGATACACCAACCGCAGCGAGGCCGTCCGCGACCTGGTCCGCAACGCACTTATAGAGCAGGAATGGGCCGACCCGCACGCCCAAGTGGTGGCCGTGCTCAGTGTGGTCTTCGACCACGAGGCCCGCACACTCGCCCAGGAGCTGACCCACATCCAGCACGAACACCACCACTCCGTGCTCTGCAGCCAGCACGTCCACCTGGACCACGAGCAGTGCCTGGAGGCGATCCTTCTACGCGGCACGGCTGGGGCGCTTCGGGAACTTGCGGACCGCATAATAGCCACCCGTGGAGTAAAGGCCGGCAAACTGACGCTCCTGTCCACGCAAGTCTGAGACAGCCGGTTTTCTCATCTTTTCCGGCGCGCCTTGCCGAATGGAACCAATGGCACCCCCCCCGCGGACATTTTTCGCCGCCTCGCTTTTCGGCGGCTGTTGACGCGGTATGGAGCCGCTATAATAACCTCAGCATACCGGCCGGGCGCGTAGCCGCAGGCGATGGAACGCACAGACAGCTACAAGGAATCGGAAATGTACGAAAAAGGCCGAAAAAAAGGCACACTTCGCTTTAGTCTCACCGCACCGGACCATATTAGGCAGGCATCGGTCACCGGGGACTTCAACGGCTGGAAACCGGTCCGCATGCGCCGCAACAAGGACGGGCAGTTCGTGGCCATCGTCTCGGCGAAACCGGGGCCGCACGAGTACAAGTTCCTGGTTGACGGCGACTGGTCCGTTGACCCGGAAAACTCCGACTACTCCGTGAACCCCTACGGCACGCTGAACTCGGTGGCCCATCTCGTGTAAGGGTTTGGTCCTGAATCCCGCGTGGTCGCAGCGGTCCGACCTAACGCCTGCCCGCCTCGAGCGGCTGGACGCGGAACACCGCCGGCCAGAGTCCCGTTATCCGCTCCCGGGGATATAGCTCCGAGGGGTAGCGGTCGTTCAGCGGCTGGAGGCGGACGGTGTCTTCGTCGTCCTGGTAGAAGCGTTTGAAGGTGGTCTCGGCGTCCTCGGCGAAGCGGATGAAGCAGTCGTCGCCGGACCTTGCCGGCGTATTGGGCGAGAAGATGACGATATCGCCCTCGTGGTAGGACGGCTCCATAGAGTCGCCCACCACCCGTGCGGCGAAGGCCTGGGCGTCGTGGACGTCCGGACAGCGGATATACTCATCCGCCACGCTAGGTGGATAGTCCAGGTCTGTGAAGTGTCGCGGGTAGCCGGCCGTTACCTTGTTGATAATCGGCACCGACGCCCCGGCCGTCAGAGTGCGCACGTTGCCCGCGTTCTCCGGCTCGATCTCGGCCGCCAGCGCATCGAGGTCAACTCCGCCGCCGGGCTTGCGCGGGCCCTCGGATATAAGACCCCTCAGCACGCTGCGGAGCTTCTGTATCTGGGCGTCCTTGCGCTCGTACTCGTCGCGAACGTCGGCCGGCGTGCGCGCAAGGTGGGCAAGCTTGGTAAGCTCGCCCGCGCCAAAGCCGAGCACACGTTCCAAGGCCCGCAGCACGCCGTCGGTCGGTGGGTTCTTGGCCCGGCCGGTCTCGATGGTCGAAAGGTACGGCTTGGAAATGGCCGCCTGTTCGGAGACCTGATCCTGCGTCAGGCCCAGCTCCTCCCGACGACGCCTTATAATCGCACCTATGTTCATAGCCGCTCTCCCGCCCCCCGGCTGAACCAAATCGGCCATCCCTGCCACGAAACCCGCAACACCAACCAGGCCCGCGAAAATGCCCGAGCCATGCTCATCAGCCGCGCACCGCGAAAGACCGAACGCCCGGCTTCACGGCCGCCCGGTCGGCTGCGTCCATTACGGAAACGAGTAAATTTTAGCGTCATATATGTATAACGGCAAGAAAAATATCCGACTTTTTTACTGTCCAGACAATTTTTTCTGATAATAGCTTGACTGCGCCTGTTGTCTTGTTATAATATACAAAGGCCTAGTAGCATAACTAGTGAACAGGCGAAGCGATTACAACAGCCGGGCGCAAGCATTCGACACCCAGGGCGATGCGTCGATAGAACCAGGAATAAGGGCTTAAAATTAAATGACTTAGAAAACTACCAAACAAAGCCGACACACCGGGATTAACCACCAGACCAGCTCAAACACGAAACGAGGGACGCCATGCCGCTGTCTTTGCGTGAGAACATCTGCCGGCACCAGGAATTACCAGACGACCAGGAGGTGATTCGAGGTCGTATCGAGCTTTTGGACAGTCCCGACAGGGATTTGCTCGAGGCGATCCTCATACAGGGCCAATCGGCCGCATCGCTGGCCAGGATCATGGGCGTCCGTCCGCGGACGCTCCGCGAGCGGGTCCGCCGCCTCACCCACCGGCTGAGCAGCCGACGGTTCCTCGATGCGGCAAGGTCGCTGAGTTACCTGTCCGCGGAGGATGCGGAGCTGGCCCGCATGCACTTCTGCCAGGGCCTCAGCCAGAGGGAACTCGCCCGGCGGCTGGGCACGAGCACGCATGCCCTTCGCCGTCGGCTGGACCGCATCGATGCCGAGATAACCGCCATCCGCCGGCTCCACCGCAGCCGGTCGCCGCGCCACTGAGCCGTCCCTCGCCCTGACGCCCCTTCGCCGCCAGCCCACGGGGAAGCCGCCAAATGCCCGCCACAAGACCCGCCGGCTGTTTCCGTCGGCGCACCACCATCAGCATTTCGTTCAGCCGCCCCGCCGCCCGAGGCCGGGACGCGTCGAGAGTCGCCCGCCTGTTCGGCATCTCCGCCGGCCGGGACCGGATATGGGACGAACTGACCGTTGAACTCGCCGCCGGCGAGATCGTCGCCGTCGTCGCTCCCAGTGGGGCCGGCAAGAGCGTGCTGCTGAGGCGCATCGCCCGCCGGGTCCCCGGCACCGTGGTACTGGATGCTGTCGGGCCGGCGATCACCGGTCTGCCGGCGATCGAATACGTCGGCGAGGGCCCTTTCCGGAGGCGGCTTGATCTTCTCAGCCGCTGCGGGCTTGCCGACGCGGCCGCGATTGTACGCCCGGCTGCCCGGCTCTCCGGCGGACAGCAGTGGCGGCTGGCCCTTGCCGCGGCTCTGAACGCCGCAACCCGAACGGCCGAACCCCGGCTGGTGATAGCCGACGAGTTCGGCTCCGGCCTGGACGCCATCACCGCGACGGTCCTGGCCCGGCAGGTTCGCTCGCTGATACGGCCACGGCGGCCGGATGCGCCGGCGATGCTGCTGGCGACGCCGCGGGCGGAGCTGCTGCCCTGGCTCCGGCCGGACCGCACCATCGTCAAGACGCCCGGAGAGCCGGCTGGCGTGTTGACGCGGTGGCGCAGGCCCACGGGGCGGCGCCGGCCTCCCTGGGGCGGATTCCGGCTTATGCCCGGCCGGATAGCCGACTACGACGCCCTTTCCAGCTGGCATTACCTCACCTGCCGGCCCGCCGCGCATAAGAGGGTCTGGGTCGTTCGCACATCGCGCCGCCCGCCGGGGGCGCCCGCGACAGCCGGCGTACTGGTGGTCTCACCGCCGTCGATGCGCTGCCGCGGACGCAACCAGGCGACACGGCGGCGGTACCTCGGTCCGGACCACCGCCGGTCGCTTGCGCTTCTGAACGCCGAAATCGAGTGCATATCGCGTGTGGTGGTGCACCCGATGTATCGCGGCTGCGGGCTGGCGACCGCACTGGTCCGTCACTCGGTGGCCACGGCCGAAACGCCGCTTGTCGAGGCCCTGGCGGTTATGGGCGGCGTGCATCCGCTCTTTGAGGCCGCGGGGATGAGCCGCATCGGCCGCTTCGCCGGCACGCGAGAGTACCACTACTTCCTGGCCCGCCGTCGGCCGGCGGTTCCGTCGGCCAGGCAAACGGAGATCCTGCTGAATGACTGACACACCCAACGCCCGCCTTCGGCGAAGAAAACCCACAAGTCGCAAGACCGCCGGCCCAGCCGAGCCGAAAGACCGGCCGGCCGCGCCGCCGAAGCCGCGGACACCGCATCAGCTCGCCCGACTGGTCCGCGACGCCTTCGGGCTGAACGTCCCGCCCGGTCCGTGCTGCGACCATCACAACTCGCCGCTGGATTACCTGGTGGCGAGCTTCTTCGGCGAGCGCGATTTGCTGGTCTGGGCCAACCGCGGCGGCGGCAAGACCATGATGGCGGCCGTGGCGACGCTGCTGGACGCGATATATCACGGGCCGGTCCACATCCGCGTTATCGGCGGCAGCTTCGATCAGTCCGACCGGCTGGCCGAGCACATCCGCGAACTGCTGGAGCACAGACCAGACCTGCTCGCCAAACCGCCCACCCGCGACCGCGTGCGGCTTGTCGGCGGTTCGGAAATCCGCATGCTGCCGCAGTCGGAACGGGCGGTCCGCGGCCAGCACGTCCAGAAGATACGCTGCGACGAGGTGGAGCTTTTCGACGAGCGCGTCTGGCGGGCCGTCCAGTTCGCCACGCGGTCCACCGCGTCGGCTCGCGGGTCCATCGAGGTGCTCTCAACGCTCCACCGCAGCGGCGGGCTGATGCATCGGCTGGTAAGCGACGCCGAGCGGCTGGCCTCCCCCCTGCCGGCCGACGGCGCCGGCGGCAAGCCCGGCTATGCACTGATACACTGGTGCCTGTGGGACGTTATCGAGCCGTGCCCCGCCTGGCGCGACTGCAACGGCTGTCCGCTGGCCGACGACTGCCGGGGCGTCGCCCGCAACGGCAAGGGGTTCTTCCGAATCGACGACGCCATCGCCATAAAGGCCCGCTCCAGCCGCGCCGCATGGGACGCCGAGATGCTCTGCAAGGGGCCGCACCGCGACTGGCTGGTGTTCCCGGAGTTCGACGTGGCCCGCCACATCCGCCATGCGGAATACTGCCCGGACTGGCCGATGTACCGGGCGATCGACTTCGGCTACCGCAGCCCGCTGGTGTGTTTGTGGATACAGGTAACGCCCGCCGGCACTGTGCACGTGATAGACGAGTACGTCCGCCGCCGCCTGCCCCTGACAGCACACGCCGAGGAGATACTCCGCCGCGACCCTCCGGCGGCGAAGACGGCCATGACCTACGTGGACCCGGCCGGCCGGCAGAAAGAGGCCACCAGCGGCGCCGCCTGCACCGAGCTTCTCCGGGCCGCGGGCATCCCCAGCACCTGCCGGGCCAGCACCATCGCGGAGGGGCTGGAGCTTATCCGCTCCGCACTGGCCCCGGCGTGCGGAGAGCCGTCGCTGGTTATCGACCGGCGGTGCGGGCGGCTTATCGACGCCTTCCACAGCTACCACTACCCGCCCGGCGGCGACGCCCGGTCCGAACAGCCCGCCAAGGACGGCCCGGACCACCTCATCGACGCGCTGCGGTATTTCTTCGTCAACCGGATGCGGCCGAAAGTTGCCGTCCGCCGGGGCAGGTATTAGACTGACCCTGTCATGTCGGTAAAGGTCTATCTCAACGGGCGGCTGGTTCCGCGGGCCGAGGCGAGCGTATCGGCGTTCGACGCCGGTCTGCTGCACGGGGCGTCGGCGTTCACGACCATGCTGGCGCGTGCGGGCAGTGTCTTCCGGCTGGAAAGGCACCTGGGGCGACTGATGCACACAGTGAGCGTGCTGGATTTGCGGACCGACGCAACGGCCGACGAACTCCGGCAGGCGGTTTACGACGTGCTGACCGCCAACGGCCTTTGCGACGCCCGCGTGCGCGTTACGCTGACCCCCGGACCTGTCGGGCGGATGGACGAGGAAGGCGAGGACAACGCCCCGCCGACCAAGCTGGTAACGGCCGAGCCGCTGCCGGAATATCCGCGTCAGTGGTATGACAACGGCATCGCCGTGGTCATCGCGCCGTTCAAGCAGCTCGCCGGCGACCCGTCCTTCGGCTTCAAGACCGGCTGCTATCTGCCGCGCGTCCTGGCTCGGAAGGAGGCCGCCGCGAAGGGCTTCGACGAGGCGCTGTGGTTCACCACCGAGAACCTTCTGGCAGAGGCGTGTTTCTGCAACGTCTTTCTGGTCCGCGAGGGCGAGGTACGAACCCCGCCTGTGGGCACGCCGGCCCTGCCGGGGGTGGTGCGGGAGGCGGTTATCGAGCTTTGCGACCGGCTGGACCTGCCCTGCGACGCCGAAGCGCCCCTTACCATAGACGATGTACTGTCGGCCGAGGAGATGTTCCTGACCAGTTCCACCGCGGGCATCCGGCCGGTTGTGCGCCTGGAGCGGCATACCGTGGGCGAGGGCGAACCCGGCCCGGTGACGCGCAAACTGATGGACGAATACGAGCAACTGCTGAGAGTCGAGTGCGGACCAAGAGGCACACACGACGACGGGTCGGGTCATACTTGAGCTTTATGCCTGGTCGAGTGTGGTTGGGCTTCGCCGCGCTTCGCGAAGTGAAGCTCAAGCCACGGCCACGGCGCACGGCCGCGACAGTCGGCGCACAGACAAGCGAAATCGAGGTGCGATATGAAAGTACGGGACATCGTAGAGGTACTGGAACACATCGCTCCGCCTGAGCTGGCGGCCGAGTGGGACAACGTGGGCCTGCTTATCGGCGACGACGACGCCGACGTACGCAAGCTGATGCTGACCATCGACCTGACGCCGGAGGTCCTGACCGAGGCCGGCCGGGGCCAGGCCGATATGGTGATGGCGTACCACCCGCTTATCTTCAGGCCGCTGGCGCGGTTGACGGCGTCCGATGCCCCCGTCGCCTACGCCGCGACGCGGCGCGGGCTGGCGGTTTACTCGATGCACACCGCGCTGGACGCCGCCGACGGCGGTACCAACGATGTGCTGGCGGAGGTGCTCGGGCTTCGCGACACCCGCCCCCTGGAGCCGGTCGCCGGCGATGACGAGTGCAAGATCGTCTCCTTCGTGCCGAGCGAAGACCTCTCGCGTGTCGCGGAGGCGGCCTTCGAGGCCGGCGCCGGGCGCGTGGGAGACTATTCCGAGTGCGCGTTCTTCTGTCACGGCGTCGGTTCGTTCCGCGGCGGGGAGGGTTCGCATCCGACCGTCGGTCAGCCGGGCAGACACGAGGCGGCCGAGGAACTCCGGTTCGAGACGGTCGCGCCTCGCTCGCTCGCCCGGGGGGTGGTCTCGGCCGTCAGGGACGCCCACCCATACGAGGAGCCGGTGGTGGATGTTTATCCGCTGGTCGCCGGCGCGGCCGTCGCCGGGATGGGGCGCATCGGAAAGCTGGATCGCCCGGTAACGGCCGGGACGCTGATAAACCGCGTCAAGAAGGCGCTGGGGCTGAAGCGGATGCTGGTCGCGGGCCGGCCCGCCGGCGATGGGCAGCCGAAGATCGAAACCGCCGCCTGTTGCGCCGGCTCGTGCGGGTCGCTGTTCAAAGCGGCCTCGGCGGCCGGCGCCGGGTTCTACCTCACCGGCGAGATGCGCCACCACGATGCGCTGGCGGCCGCACAGGCAGGCATGACCGTCGTCTGCACAGGGCACTCCAACTCCGAACGGATCGCGCTTTGCCGACTTGCCGAGCGGCTCGGCGCCGAGATGCCGAAGCTAAATGTCGCGGTTTCAAAACAGGACCGGGACCCGTTCGATGTGGTTTAACCATCATGGCCGGCCGGTTTGCCGATTGGCGGAATTCGCCGACCCGATACATTGCGTGAGTCGCCGGGAAAAGGTATGGATTCCATGCCGACGGGCCTGCTTGACGCCCGAGCGGGTCGCGACTGTCACATGAACTGACAGGTTTTCCAAATGATTAAATACAAATGCGTCGAATGCGGCTCAAAGCTTGAGACTACGAAGGCCCTGGCCGGCCAGCCGGAACGATGTCCCGCGTGCGGGAAGTTGAACACGGTCCCGGCCGACGAGCGGAACGACACCGGCGGCAGGGACAAGCACAGGGGCAAGCCGGCGGTTCTCGAAACGGGCGAAGCGATGGAGGCCCTGCGGAAGCTGAGGACCGACGCCGCCGAAGCCGCGCCGGCCGAGGCATTGCTGGAGTCTCAGGCGCCTGAAACCGAGCCACCGGTCGCAAGGCCCGCCCCGCCACGGCCGGCAAGCTCCGCCGCCGGGCCGGAGGAACCACGGCGAACGTCGAGACCGCCGGCCCGGACGACCCTCACCGAGACCGCCTGCGGGATAATGGGATGGATAAGTATGGTCCTGGGTTTCGCCGCGCCCATAATCTTTATAACCAACGCCTTGCGGGCGGAATCTCAGCGGCCGGTGTGGCAGGCGCTTTTGGTGTTCGTCGGCTGCATCGCCTTCGGCGTTGCCGCCGGTGTGTTCTGGTTTGCACTGCAGCAGGCGCTGCGGTACCTGCGAAGAAGCATGAACGCGATTGAGAGATTGCGGGTATAGTGTATCCGGCGGGCCGATGTCGGCCGACGACGGACAACGCCGTCTGCCGGGCGGTGGGTACCGACCCGGCATGCAACCGTTTCGATTCTTCAACTTACGGAGGCAGACGATGATTACGACCGCGGATGCAGTGAGTGCAAGGGTGTCCCGCCCGGTGGCGGGCGCGGCTGTGGGGATGCTGGCGTCGGTGCTGATAGTCGCGATCGGCTGCGCGCAGGTCTCGACCGAGCGATATACGCTGAACCCGGATGGCTCCGGCAAGGTCGAAGTCAGAATGGCGCGAGACCTTGAGGGAGGGGCGCAGATGGACCCCTTCGGCGGAATGGGCACGGACGGTTCGACCGACCAGCGGGCACGGCAGGAGGTCCTGAAGATAGTCCGCGACTCCGAAGGCGTGGACGCATGGACGGACGTTTCCCACCGGGTCGAACCGGTGGAGGACAAGAACTACCTGGTCTTCGAGGGCACGGCCTATTTCCCGGACCTGAACGAACTGGAGCTTACTACCGGTAACGCCGCGCCGGTCAAGCTCGACTGGCAACGTCATGACGACGGCAGCGCGACGCTGACGATAGGCATGGACACCAACGATGAGGCCGACCAGCGGGAGGACGCCGACGAACAGCCCGATGCCGAGGAAATCGACGACCCACTGATAAAGCGTCTCCAGGAAGCGGAATCCCGCCAGGGCCTGCGGATGATGCAGACCATGGTGGAGGGCTTCCGCAGGGAGATGGTCTTCAACCTGCCCGCGGAGGTGGCCGAGGCCAGCGGCATGGAAAGCCACAGCGAGCGTGAAGTGCGGTTCGTCTTCGACGGCAGGGAGATTGCCGAGGCATTCGAGGAACTGCTGGACAAAGACGTCGAAGACTGGGCCGAAGCGTTCGACGACTTAACGGTCCAGCAGCTCCGGTCCATGGATGAGGATGTGGTGAACCGGATTGTCGGGGCCAGAATATCGGCACGCGCGGTCATCCGTCCCGACGGAGAGTCGCTGTTCGACTATCAGGCGGAAGTCGCCGAGGCCAAACAGGCCCAGCGTCGGATCGAAAGAAAGCTGGAGGGCGGCGACGAGCAGGAGGATTTCTGACATACCGGCCGCCCCACGAACCGCGGCGCCCTTGACGGGGCTGTGAATTGTCGGGCATGCGCCGGACCTACGGCCGCACGCGCTCAAGCGCGCGGGTGTATTGTTTGCGCGGCGCGATTTCCGCCGCCCGCTGATAATACCGGCGCGCCTGGTCGAGCCGGCCCAGCGATTCGCACATCACACCCGCGGCGAACATCGAGTTGTGGTCCGCCGGTTTTATCTCCACGGCCCGGAGATACTCTTGCAGTGCGGCCTCGTGGTCGCCGGCCGCAGCCAGCACATCCGCGCGCCTGGCCGGCTCCGACTCGCCCGGCGGGATGTATTCGGTGGCGGATACCCGGCGCGGGCTTATCCGCGCCACGAACGCCTCCACGCACTCGTCGATAAGCCCGCCGATGGCCGGCTCCGGCGGCGGGGGCTGCTCGGCGACACCGTGGGCCTGGCGGGTAATCGTCACGGTCGCGAGCGTGCCGGAAGTCCGCGCATCGGCGATGGTGAAGCCGACAGACGCCTCGTGCCGCCACCGGACATATTCCACCGACGCCGGCTCGCCGGGCGCCGGCCGCTCGCGAGTGCCACGCTGCCGCCGCGTGACGACTCGCACCCGGCTATCGACCACCGCGTCGGCGTCCCGCTGGGGTGTCGCAAGCTTGAACCGCCGGTGATCCACATCTTCGGCCGAGAGTTTCCCGACCAGCGCTTCTCTGGCGTGTTCCGCCCAGCGGTCGTCTTCGGCTGTGGCGCCGGTGAACCGCCCGATATCCAGGACGCGGACCGTCCGCGGCAGGTCGTGCTCGGCGGGCCGGTCATACTGAAGCTCGACCTCCACGGGCCGGGCGCAGCCGATCAGCGCGAGTATCCAGCAGGGAATGAATCCAGTCATAAGCTTTCCGTGATAGGGTTTCACGACAAGGCATCCTTTCGGAACCGGCTCCGCGGGACTGCCCCGCGGACATTCATCACAGCCGGTGGTTAAACCTACTCCTCGCCCGGCCCCGTGGCAACCGGGAAACCGCCGCGAGCCGAACACCGAAACGCCGGACTTGCGGAAAACCCCTCGACCCACCGGGGCGGTTTGTGTATAGTGTCTGTCCGCCGGTCGGCGGTTTTCCGCGCTTTTTCAGGATGCGCCGGCTTGACACGGGCGGAGTATGCCGCATAATGCAGGGCTTCCGCTGTTTCCCCTTAGACTGATAGGGATCGCTAGATGAAGACGTACATGGCCAGGAAAGAAGATGTCACCAGGCGGTGGTATGTGGTCGATGCCGCCGACAAGGTGCTGGGCCGCATCTCCACCGAGATCGCCCGCATCCTGATGGGCAAGCACCGCCCGGAGTACACCCCGCATACCGACGTGGGCGACTTCGTGATCGTAATCAATGCCGAGAAGGTCCGTCTGACCGGCAAGAAACTCCAGCAGAAATCGCACGAGCGGTACAGCGGTTACCCCAGCGGGCACAGAGTGGTGCCCCTGGCGGAGGTCATGAAGGACAAGCCCGAACAGGTCGTTCGTGAATCGGTCCGGCGGATGCTTCCCAAGACCAAGCTCGGCCGGGAGATGGTCGGGAAACTCAAGGTTTACGCCGGCGCCGAGCATCCGCATCAGGCCCAGCAGCCGGAAGTTTTGGAGCTGTAGCAACAGGAAATAACGCATATGGCCGAGCAGCAGGAACAACCACAGGACCAGCAGCAGCCCCAGGCCGAGCAGCCGGAGGCCGAGGCGACCGCCGTCGCCACGCCCGAGAAGCCCGAAACGCCCAAGGAGCAGCCCGCCCGGACGGCCCCGCCGCCTCCGGAGGGCCGGCACTACTGGTGGGGCACCGGCCGGCGGAAGGAAGCCGTCGCACGGGTGCGGATACGCCCCGGCAGCGGCTCGTTTTTCGTCAACGGCCGGAGCGTGGACGATTTCTTCACCCAGCAGCGCGACCGCGAGGGCGTCACGACACCGCTGCGCGTGGCCAACATGGTCGGCTCCTGGGACGTCTTCGCCAACGTCCGGGGCGGCGGCTATACCGGACAGGCCGGCGCCGTTCGGCTCGGACTGGCCCGGGCGCTCGTCGAGGCCGTGCCGGAGCTGCTGGAAGAGCTTCGCCGGCGGGGACTTCTTACCAGAGACGCCAGGACGGTCGAGCGGAAGAAGCCGGGCCAGCCGGGCGCGCGGAGGAAGTTCCAGTTCTCCAAGCGGTAAAGCCACACCAGAGACAACGAACCCGAAAGCCCCGGCGGCCGAGAAAAGCCACTGGGGCTTTTTGCTGGACCGATTGGCCGAGGTCCTGCGGGTTTATCGATGGATCGGGCGCTGTGGCTTGCCGAGCAGGCCCCGGCGCATCCGCACGGGCGGGTGCAGTGGCTTGCGGCGCTGGTCCAGACGTGTCGGGACCAGCGGAGCAACCACGTTTCCCGCGCATCCGGCGGTAAGTGTCGCAACAGATAACTCCGGAGCGAGTAATGACAGAAAACGCAAAGACACGCGTGGTGCTCGTAGGCGGCAGCGGATACGCCGGCTTCGAGGCGCTGCGGTGGCTCATTCGCCATCCGCATGCAGAGATCGTGGGCATTTTCGGTCCCGAAGCTGAGCTTGGGCCAATGGAGCGGTTCTACCCCCTGCTGAGCAAGCAGGTGGAGCTTCCGCAGCGGCTTTACGAGCCGGACGCCGTGGCGGCCCTGAACGCGGACGTCGCGATGCTAGCCGTGCCGCACAAGGTCGCGATGAGCTACGTGCCGCCGCTCCGCGAGGCGGGCCTGCGGGTGATAGACTTCTCCGCGGACTACCGGCTGAGCGACCGCGGCGTCTATGAGCAGTGGTACTGCGAGCATACCGACGCCGAGCGGCTCACCGAGGCGGTTTACGGGCTACCGGAACACTATCGCGACCGCATCCGCACGGCCGGGCTGGTGGCCAATCCCGGCTGCTATCCGACATCGACCATCCTTCCGCTTGCGCCGCTGCTGGCCGAGGGGCTTATCGAGCCGGACGGCATCGTGGCCAGCTCCGCAAGCGGCGTCAGCGGCGCCGGGCGGGCGCCGAGCCAGATGATGCACTACCCGGAGCGGAACGAGAACTTCGAGCCGTACAAGGTCGGCTCGCACCGCCACATGCCGGAGATGGAGCAGGTGCTTTCGGATATCTCCGGGGAGCCGACGACGCTGCTGTTTCAGCCGCATCTGGCGCCGATGGACCGGGGGATACTGACGAGCATCTACGCCCGCCCCGCGGCCGGTGCGAATGAACAGAAGCTCACCGACGCCCTGCACGCCGCCTACGACTCGGCCGCATTCGTCCGCATCCGCGAAGATGTGCTGCCGGCGACCAAGTACGTCGCCAACACCAACTTCTGCGATGTGGCCGTCCGGCTGACAAAGGGAACCGTCGTCGCCTTCGGCGCACTGGACAACCTCATCAAGGGCGCATCGGGACAGGCGATACAGAACATGAACGTCATGTTCGATATGGACGAGCGGACGGGATTGTACTGATTGAGCAGCAATTGGGCGGGCTGCGCCCGCCAGATTCCAAAGCAAGCAGCTCCGCGCAACGGCGGACACTCCGCTCCGCCCTGCGTAGTGTGTTACGCGGAACAGGACGGCCCGCCCCGCCCGGCTAGCGGATGCCCGCCCGCGGCAGG
This sequence comes from Phycisphaerae bacterium, assembly GCA_003551645.1. GTDB lineage: Bacteria > Planctomycetota > Phycisphaerae > SM23-33 > SM23-33 > PUND01. Next base: position 45,519 of record PUND01000043.1, read on the forward strand.
TGTGCCGTCGCCTGGCGGCAAACCGCCCTGCTGCTGGAAGGACAGGAAATAGGCGGCGTTCCAGGCCGCAAGTACCGGAGACCTGCCGTTGGCGGACCACCAGAAAATAGCCGGCGTTTTAGGCCCGAAGGGCGACAGAAAATAGCCCGGGGGGGGCGTCAGCCCCCGGAACTGCGGCGCAAAATGCTGTTAGCCCCGAAGGGGCGACAGCATCGTGCGACGGTGGGAAGTCTATGTCGCCCCTTCGGGGCTGAATGTGATAAAGACCAGACCACCGGGGCCTCACGGCCCCGGCTACTAACTGCCGGTCCTTCGGACCTGCGAAGGGCCAAGGATGAAGCATCGGCCCAAACACTGTGCAATACCGCCGCAAGTGGTGATCGCTTGATCTGGATGAACGCCCTCTGTATTAGTTAAGTATTCTACGGCAAGATTCGCTTCATTATCGCCAAGTCTCACGGAGCAACCCACAAATGAGCGCCAGCAACTCGCGACACATAACGCTGCCGAAGGGTTTTCTGGCCGCCGGGGTTCGCTGCGGCGTCAAGACGGCCGGCGCGGACCTTGCGATTATCGCCGCCGAGCGACCGGCCGCCTGCGCGGTGCTGACCACGCAAAACCAGGTGGTCGGCGCCCCCGTTGAGTTGTGCCGGCGACTGCTTCCCGGCGGACGGGGGCGGATGCGCGGCATCGTCATCAATGCCGGCTGCGCGAACGTCTGCACCGGCGCGGCGGGCCTGCGCGACGCCGAGACGATGGGCCGGCTGACGGCCGGGCGGCTGGGCGCAACGGCCGAGCAGGTCCTGGTCGCCTCCACCGGCATCATCGGGCATCGGCTTGAGATGGACAAGATCCGCCGCGGCATCGACGCCGCCGGCGACGCCCTCGGCACCGACAAAGACGCCGCGGTAGCCCGCGCGATAATGACCACGGACACCCGCCCGAAATCCTCTGTCGCACACTGCAAGCTCGGCGGGCGAGAGTTCACCGTCGCCGGAGTGGCGAAGGGTTCTGGCATGATAGCCCCGAACATGGCCACCATGATCGCGGTCATCACCACCGACGCGGCCATTACGCCGGCCGCGCTGCACCGCGCGCTTAAGGCGGCCGCGGATGATAGCTTCAACGCCGTGACGGTGGATTCCGACACTTCCACCTCCGACACGGTCGCGGCCCTGGCGTCGGGCGCGGCCGGGAACAAGCGGATAACCGCCGGCTCGCCGGGCTACCGGACGTTCGCCGCCGCGCTGCGGCGCGTGTGCGTTGACCTGGCCGAGCGAATCGCCGCCGACGGCGAGGGCGCTACCAAGCTCATCCGCGTGCGGGTCCGCGGGGCGGCCGGCGCGGCAGACGCCCGCTCGGCCGCGATGGCGATAGCCAACTCGCCACTGGTCAAGTGCGCCGTCCACGGCGGCGACCCGAACTGGGGCCGCATCGCCGCGGCCGCCGGCAAGTCGCCGGCCGGCGTGGAGGCCGGGAAGATGTCCATACGCATCGGCGGCGTGACCGTGTTCTCGCGCGGCCGGGGGCGGAAGTTCGACGCGGCCGCCGTCGCAAAGCACCTCGCCGGAAACGCCGTGGAAATCGAATGCAACCTCAATCTCGGCGCCGGCGAGCACACGGCCCTGACCTGCGACCTCTCGGCCGAATATGTGCGAATCAACGCCGACTACCACACCTGAGCAGCATCCGACGACCATCGTCGCAGCCCGGTGAATCCTCTGACTGGCCGCCGGCGACCGCGGCGGCGCAAAGAGACAATAATTTTGCGCAAACTCCGGTTGTCGGCCGCCCGCCTTGATGGTATTCTATAGTCAGGTAGTCATCTCTTCTTTCATGATGGCCAAGCGGCCGGAGGCGAAAAAAATGAATAGGTCGAAACAGCATCACGGGAGTCGTACGGGTTTCACGCTCATCGAGCTTCTGGTGGTCATCGCCATCATCGCCCTTCTGATGAGCATCCTCATGCCGGCGCTGGGACAGGCGCGAGAACAAGCCAACAGGATCAAGTGCCTGTCGCACTTGCGAGGGATCGGAATTGGCATGCTCAGCTACAGCAGTGACTACCGCGAGACAATCGTTCCGGCCAGCTACTTGTACGGCCGGGGCGAGGAGCCAGGCCCCCAATTCCGCCAGGACTGGGCGGCGATTCTTGCGATAAACGGGTATATCAGCGCGCCTATCTATCCGGAAAACGAGGCCCCGGCACATCCGGAACCTGTGCCGGAAGCCGCTGCAAGGTCCATCCTGCAGTGCCCGGGCGCATCAGACATAGTACGGGAGAACTGGGGAGAGGATCCGTACGTGCCGGTGGGGCCTAGCGACCAGCCGGCCGACCTTCCCGACGAAAGACGCATTATCTACTTCTCGTACGGATCAAGCGGCGCCAACAATCGCGGGGAACGCCAACTGCCCATGCGGGTGCATGCCGATTACGACAATCCGCCCCACACATTCCCCATGGCACAGAGGCCCGGAGATACGGTGCTGCTGTATGATGGTTCATGGAGCCACAACGGCTTTGTATTTGAACGGATCAACGCCCACCACATGAACGCCACACAGACCGCCGTCCTGCTGATGGACGGCAGCACACATGCGTTTGACCGCGACGACCTGCCCAAACCCGACCTGAATCATATGGGCAATCTGAGCTATCTCAGAGACAACTACCCCTATCCGCTGTGGCGTTTCGACCAGTAGCCCCGCCCGGTGAGACGGGCGGTAAACTGCGTGGTTACCTCGCCGGTGTGCCGGTTGCGATTATCTCCCTCGCCGCGACTCGCCTCGCCGGCCACGGTCGGAGCTGTCACCGCGGCGATTGACGTTCCCGCCGCCGCGTTCGGTGTCATTACCGCCGCGGTCGAAGCGCCCGGTTCGCCGATTGGTCCGGTCGAACCTGTCGGTCCCGAAGTCGGAGCGGTCGAAGCGGTCGGCGCCGAAATCGGACCTGTCAAAACGGTCCCGCCTGCTTGTCGAACGCTCGGGCGTCCGGGTGCGAACATCGCCGAACAGTGAGCCGCTGTCCGACCGTTCGGTCCGCCTGCGGTGTACGGTGCCGGTTTCGCGGCCGCCGAACGAGGATCTATCCCGCCGACTCTCCATAGACCGCTGCCGCACAAACCCGCCGTCTGACCGTCGCGACTCGCCGCGCCCGCTTGGCGAGCGGTCCTCAAACGTCCGTGGCGACGAGAAATCGCGGCCGGAGATGTCCGGACGGGTCGAGGTGGTGAACCCGCCGGTCGTGCCGGTCCGCGTTCGGCTGTTCCTGCCCGAACTGGTGTCCGGCGTGATTCGCACTCTCGGGCGGTCGCGGGTAGTCTCGAAGCGGGCGTCGCGCGATTCGCGCCGCGGCCCGGACCTGTCGGTCGTGAAACTCCTGTCGCGGTCGGTCGTGGTTCGTCCGCGGTCGCGGCTCGGCCGTGAGTCCAGAGAGGATATGGACTCACGAAGCGTCGTCCTCCTCGGCGAGCGCGTGGTGACCGACCTCGGACGCGTGTGGCTCGGTCGCCGCACTGTGGAGCGTCTTGACGGCAGCGAACGGGTCCGGCGGACCAGCGGGACCTCGCGCTTCAGGCGGACGCCGGCGTCGAGCGTGGTCCGCCGCACGATAGTGGTCGAACTCGATATGCCGATGCCGAAGTGCACCGAGAACGACCACCGCCTCGGCCGGACCACCACGACGGACCTGGCCACCGGCGGGCAGAGCAGGACCACGCGCGAGCAGAACGGGAACGTGTAGTAGTCGTAGCAGATGCGCGAGGGAACCCAGACCGGGTAGTAGGTCGAGTGGTGGTGATGATGATGATGGTGGTGATCGACGTAAACCGTCCGCGTATCGGCCACGTCCGGCCAGGGGTCGGACGGGGCCTGGTCCGGCCCGCGGAGGTAGGCGTCGAGCGCTATCTCGTACGGCTCGTGGAACTCCCGTCGGTATTGCAGCCGGTGCTTAAGCTCTGCCGCCCGGCCGACCATCTCGGAGGTAACTTCCAATGAGCCGGTGTTGGCCTCGATCCAGGCGACTATCTCGCCGGCGGTCTTCAGCGCGAACGGCTCATCCGGTCCGTGGCGTATGGCCGAGTGGATCGCGGCGACCGCGCCTTCGCCGTTGCCGCCGAGCAGGTTCATCTGCGCGATAACCGCCCAGCCGATGCCGCTGTAGGGGTCCATGCCGACAAGCTCCTGGGCCTGGTAATAGGTAAGCTCCGCCAGGCCGAGGTCTATCATCCGCCGGATGTACGCCTCGTGGAGCCGGGGGTCGTGCTCGTGGGTCTCCAGGCCTCTGGAGTAGGCCTCCACAACGCCGGCGGGGTCGTCGGCATTGCGGACGGCGGTGATGACGGCCGGTTCGTGCCCCTCAGACGACGCGAACACATAGCCCTGTGCCCGTGCCGTCTGGCCGGAAATCAGCAGCACCGCCGCGACGATGAGAACTGCCTTCAGGTATTTCATGGCTCATACCTCCAAGCTGACAGACAGCCGCCTTGGTCGGCGGTTAGAAATATTATGCCCAGAAGACAGCGAATAGCGAATAGCGACTCGCGAGCAGCGACTGGCGAAGAGCGAACAGCGAATGGCGGACAGCAGCCACGAGCCGTGAGCAATGGGCAACGAGCCAAGAACCAAGGGTGCCGTGGGCTGCGAAGCCCCGGCGAGCCGGGGCGAAGCAACCACGCCGGCGCGATTCACAATCCGCGACTCCTCATTCGCGATTCGCGACTCGCAACTCGCAATTCCTCACGGTGTGGGGTTTTCTATCCACCGCCGGTAGCAAGGCCCGCACAGATGCAGCGTGAAGCGCCGGCAGACCTGGTCCATCATCTCCTGCTGCGACATCTCCGACATCTGCTCGATGAGCCGGTCTATCTCCTCGCCAGGGTCGCACAGCAGGTCATCCTCCGAGAAGCTCGGCGGCGTGGGGTCGGCGAACGCCTCGACTCGGACGACGTAGAAATCGCCCCTGCCCGGCGCCAGATGCGCCCCGCAGCGATGGCAGAAGAGGTTGGCATGGGGAGCATCTTTCACTTCAGTCCTGAACGGCCCGGCCGGCGCCGGCTCAGCCACTTCGCTGATCAACTGCTTGCTGGTCTCGTCCGGGCACACAACCGGACGCCGAGGGTCATACGGCTCCTTGGCCGGGTTCTGCTTACCCTATCGGCAAAGAAGCCCGCAATTGTTCCATCAATCTACGGATGACAGAGCACTGGACCTGACCATTCGAACAGCAGGGCTTATCGATGCCACGAGCACACGAATACACGGTATCACGGGCAAACGCGCACGCGTATGGGGCGCATCAGCCGGGCAATCCGGCGCCGGGTGTGGCCAATCGCGTACCTGGCGCGTATGATGGCCCCGCGGAAGCGCCCGGCGTAAGGCGGCCGGGCGGACTTGCTCAACGGCAAGCGGTACGATCCCGAAAAATTCGCCGGTCAGGCACCGAGGCGCGGAGCTTCAACAGGCCGGGAAGGGCTTGTGCGGCCAGCCGCCTCTTTGGCTCGCAAGCCGGCGCGGTACACAGGAGTTAGAAGATGGCCGACATATCAAACATCAAGCCGCGTATCCTGATGGGCCCCGGCCCGAGCAATGTTCACCCGCGTGTGCTCAAGGCGATGTCGCACACGTGCGTCGGGCACTTGGATGCGCAGTTTCTGGAAGTCCTCAACGACATCCGCAACATGCTCCGGCAGGTGTTCAGGACCCGCAACAACCTGACGCTGGCGGTCAGCGGAACCGGCTCGGCCGGCATGGAGGCATGCGTGGTGAACCTCGTGGAGCCGGGCGACCGCGTGCTGATATGCGTCGCCGGCGTCTTCGGCTCGCGGATGGCCGACGTCGCCGAACGCGCCGGCGCGGATGTTACCACCATCGAGGTCCCCTGGGGCCGGGTCTTCAGCCCGGAACAGGTGGCCGAGGCGATTGAGCGGTCCGGTCCGTTCAAGCTCGTTGGGATAGTCCACGCTGAGACATCGACCGGCGCCGCCCAGCCGATAAAACCGATCGGCGAAGTCGTCCGCCAAGCCGGCTCACTGCTGCTTGTGGACACGGTTACCAGCTTGGGCGGCATGGAGGTGAATGTGGACGGCTGGGGCATCGACGCCTGCTACAGCGGCACGCAGAAGTGCCTGTCGTGCCCGCCGGGCCTCGCGCCGGTAACGTTCAGCTCCGCCGCCGAGAAGGTCATCAGCGAGCGGAAGACCAAGGTCCGAAGCTGGTACCTGGACATGAACATGGTCCGCCAGTACTGGGGATCGGAACGGCTGTATCACCACACCGCGCCGGTGAACATGAACTACGCGCTGCACGAGGCGCTGCGTCTGGTGCTGGGCGAAGACCTGGAGAAACGCTGGAACCGGCACGCCCTGCATCATAAGGCCCTCAAGGCGGGCCTGGAGGCGATGGGCCTGCGATACCTCACCGACCCGGAACACCAACTGCCGATGCTCAACGCGGTCGAGGCGCCGGAGGGCGTCGATGAGGCCGCCGTCCGCAAGCGGCTGATGGACGACCACTCCATCGAGTTCGGCGGCGGGCTGGGCGATTTCAAAGGCCGGGCGTGGCGAATCGGGTTGATGGGCGAGTCCGCGACGCGAAAGAACGTGGAAACGGCCCTGGGAGCGCTGGCAAAGGTGCTGTCCGAGCAGGTGGCGGGCATCTGGGCCGACAAGGCCGTCGAGGCCGCCAAGGACGTCTACAGTAAAAGGTAAGGCCCGCGAAAGAGCTTGACGCAAGCCCGGCAAATGCGGTACTGATGGTCACAGAGCCGGAGAGGTGGCTGAGTGGCTGAAAGCGACGGTTTGCTAAACCGTTGTACCGGGTCAAACCGGTACCGCGGGTTCGAATCCCGCCCTCTCCGTTGCAAAAGAGCCGGCGTTTGTAAGGCCCGATAAAAACAGGCCTTGCGACATGTCGGCATTTTTGTGCGCCGGAGTTGTCCCGGTTTTGTCCCGGTTTGGCGACTCGCCGCTGAGGCGCGTTTGGCCTGCCGCCTGGGATGCCGCTGCCGCCATGAGCACCATAGCGGCGGCGACTGCCTTGCTGGTTGTGACTTTTACTTTTCTTTTACGCATGATCTATATCTCCTGAATTCAAGAGGCCCTGCCTACCAGGGCCTCGGTTGTGTTGGTTTCCGCCGTCTCACCGAACGGCACAGCTTCCATGAACGCCTGCGATTCTTCCGGGCTGAGGTGGTAGTATCGTTGACGGACGCTGCCGTCGGCGTGGTTGAGCCAGATGTCCACCGCCCGTTCGGGGACACCGCTGTTGACGGTGAAGCTTTTGAAAAAATGCCGCAGATCGTGCAGCGTGAAGCCCGTTATACCCGCCCGCTCCGCGGCCGCCTTGAAGTACTCGTTGAGACGTTTGGCGTTGATGGGCCTGCCGCCTTCGGGGTATTTCCGCGAAGGACGGGCGGTGAAAAGCAGCTCGTGATCCTTGTCCTCCCGCCTCGCTTCCTGAAGCACGGCCAGGAGGCGGGAGTGGATGGGCAGCTTGTACTGCTGCCGCTTCTTGACGTCGCGGACGGTCAGCCAGCCGCCTTCAAGGTCAACATCGCGACGCTCGAGAACCTGCAGCGAGCTGACCCGCATGCCCGTAAACGCCAGTGTCGCGAGCATCCTGAACTGCCGCTCGCTGCACTGCCGCAGGATGGCGTTGACCTGTTCCAGCGACAGTGCCGGCCTGCTGATCAGCCTTGGTTTGTTCAGCCGGTAGTCGGCGACCGGGTTCGTCGCCAACAACCCACGACGCTTCGCCCATTTGAATAGCTGCTTTATCCCCACGCTTTCGTGATAGACGGTCGCCGGAGCACAGTCCCGGCTCCGCTCGGCGCGATACTGATCAAGCAACGAGACACCGACGGCGTCAAGGCGTCGAACCCGACGCGACTCGGCGAATTCGACAAACCGCTCCAGCTCGCCCCTGTAGCGAGTGACCGTCCTGTCCGCCCTGTCCTCGGTCCGGAGGAACTCGAGGTACCTGTCAACTCCCTCGCGGAGTCTCACACGCTTCGGCGCCTGATAGGTACCGCCGGCAAGCTCTGCGGCAAGCCGAGTCGCACGCTCTGTGGCCACCTTCTTATTCGAGGTGCCCAAGCTCTTTCGCCTGTGCGAGTCGCTGTGCTGAAACTCCGCCGTCCATGTGCCCTTCTTGCCACGTCGATAAATTTTCACTCGGTCGCCGATGGAGACCCTATGTTCGTCATCTGTGTCATTCATTGGTCTTGCTCCAGTCCGGGCCGTTGAAAACGAGGTCCACGGCCTTGTTCAACCAGATCAGCACATGCTTGCCTCGCTTGCGCATGGCGCCGTCGAGACGGCCCTTGCTGATCCACTCATAAATGGTGCTGATAGACAGCCCCAGCAGCTCCGCCAGGTCCTTCGGCCCGCCTATCGGTGATGGCAGGTCCTCCAGACCTTTGGAGATTTCGGCGTCTGTCAGCTTTTTTCGTTTAGTTCCCAAAACTTCTCTTACCCTCATATCTAAGTAGGCATGACCTCGCAAAAAAGAGAGGCCACGCGCCTGGTATTCACCTCATATCCAATCGCCGCCGCAACAGGCCGGTCTCGATGCGGCTGATCACTATCGGCCGATAGCCCTTTTCTGCGGACTGGCCTGAGCCGAGGTCCGTCCACGGCAAACCAATTTTCGGCAGACTGCCGGACCGAACGCCGCTCTTGCGGCCGGCACGGAGACACTCGCCGTCGCCAATCTCCAGCTCCAGATCCTCGGCCCCTTCAAAAAGCGGGTAAAGTCGTAGCGAATAGTCCGTGCCGTGCGGGTTTGGCGTCGCCCAGTCGGCCAGCAGCCGCAGAGCACGTTCCAGTGCCTCTCGGCCCAGGTTAGCCTTCCGCAACGACGCCGCCAGGGCCAGCAAGTAGGCGAAGTACTTGGAGAACGTCCGGGGCACGCCCCGACGAGGAGCGTGCATATCCTTAAACCAAGGGATGGCCGCACCGAGCAGGTCGTAATCGACTACGTAACGAAGGGCCCGCGGCTGTATGCCTGTCCGCTCGGCTATCTGGTCGATATCCAGCATTGTGGATGATTTTTCGGCTGTCATTTTATCTCCATACTCATGTCGGCATCTCATCTACATCTACTATATCACATAATGCGTGCCCGGTCAAGTCCAACAATTGACGACCAGAATACAACAGGTCATACGTGATATAGTAGCATACATATAAATCTCTTACAGGTGCTACCGCTCCGTTGATGGTCATAGCTGCCGGGTTGTCTGCGGCCGTGTGTGTCATACTATATCGCCATATCCATTACGACATCTATAGTATAACCTACCATCGGGTCCAGGTCAAGTCAAGCGGTTCTGCTTACCTGTTAGACTCCCCCCGGCCGGAGGCGGAACGCTTGTCGAGCCAGTCCCAGGCCAGCAACCACCCTACCAGATAGGCAAGCTCCTCTCGGCGACGGCTGTAATCGGAATCGCCTCCGGCTTCACCTTCAGGCCCGGCGGGGTGGTTTTGGTCGTTGGTGGTCTTGTCGGTCATGTCATGTTCCTTTCGGTATCGTGTAATGCCGCCTTTCGGCGGTATGTGAAGGAAGCCGAACCTGCTCCGGCTTCGACCGGCAGCGTGATTGTCATTTCGGTCTTCGGCTTTCCCGTCATTGGTGATGCTCGTCGGTCCGACCGGCCGGCAGGTCATGAATGTTTGGCCGGTGCTCTCTGGGCTGGAGGCGAAGCTGTACGCTCTGGCGTGTCTCGGCGATGGAGGAGAGCTTCTTGTCGCCGACGATGCGTCTGGCGGCCGTGACCGAAACGCTCACGCATTCCAAAAACTCCTTGGCCGAGACCAGGCGCCTCAGGTCGGCCGGGACGACCTCCAGCCGGTTCTGGGTTATCAGCTGCGCATCGAAGTGCTCGCTGGTGGCCCGCGTCATGCCGTGCTCGGACATCTGGGCACGGACCGACCTGGCCAGGGCATCCTCCTGCTGCTGAAGTTCCTGGCGACGGCCGCGAAGCCGGCCCAGGCGTTCGATCTGTTCGGTCAGGTTCATCGCAAAGCTCCTTTCTGTGGGTTCAGGGGTAAAGGTGTCAGCAGGCCCGCCCGACGCGGACGGACCTTTCATTCAGGGGTCATTCGGTGCCGGCCTGACTGGCGACCGGCGGGAACGAGACGGTGATGCGAACGCCGAAGAGGCCCGTTGAGTACCGGGCGATGACTAACCACCCTTCATATTGTTATAGCGTGTTTTGGGCGGCAATTAAGCGGCAGGTGGAGGCCACGACGCTCCGGGCCGCTGGGACTCTCGAGCTTGCCTCGAAAAGCTGAGCGCGGGCCAAGGTGGAATCGCATCCGGGTAGGATCGGCCTGCCAGGCCTCGTAAGGAGGCGATTCGCCGTTGCAGGAGCAGCGACGATTCATGGCGGAATTCGGGGCCAGGGCGGTTTGGACGAAGCCCCGCCAGAGCAATGCGATCGGGGAACCGGCCAGGCACTTAGACCCCGATCTCGGTCAGTTCCCGCTGGCCCCATCGCTCTGGTTGCGCATGCACGTGTCTATCTGCAGGATCTCACGCAGGGACGTGAATTCCATATGACCCGAGCCGACAAACAGGACCGAATGTCCTTTGTGGCGGCGGCATGCCTGTGGCGCGGACCGGGCACTGAGCGGGTGGACTTCTCCCTCCATAATCGAACGCTTCCGCCCTTAGCATGATTATCGCTGTCGCCGGTCACGGGTTTTCGACGAGAGCATTCTCCTGGGCATGTGTGAGAGCAATGTCAGCGTACGAGTCAATAGCGGCTGAGCCGAGGTTGATGAGCTTCTACTGCGGGTGGATCGGCCAGCGGATATGCGTCCGTCTCCACCAGGCGGTCCTCGACGGCGATGCGAGCATGTGGCGGGATGCGTGTCGGGAGTTTGACCGCCTCCTTGTCCTGCTCGACCACCGGCAAAAACAAAACGAGACCGCATTGCCCGAACCGGCAGTCACAGACCTGGCCGAGCTTCTCGAGCTGCTCTGTGAAGATGGCGGCTGGTGGTCAGGCGCAGAGGCGGCTGAGCAGCGCTACCCGGATGATGAACGTCCCTCGGACTTCGAGGATGCGATAGAGCAGGCGATCAAGGGCCAACCGTTTGTGCCGTACCTGGATGCGGATGCCCCCCAGCTTGCCTCGTCCTGAAAGTCCTGAGCGAAGCTGTTCATCCGCTAGCAGTGCGGTTTATACTCTGCCTGTGCATTCACGCGGTCCCTCAGATGGCCCGGTGTAGCTCCGGGCCGGCTCATTCCTTCGAAACACTTAGTGAATGTACTAACCGCCACGTTTACTTTCCCTGGCCGTCTCCAACCAGTGGGCGAACGCCGTCAATCCGGAAATGAACAAGGTATCTGGCTTCGCTGCTGCCGTTGCAATCCTGTGCCGAGGGCCTTCGGCGAAGGGCCTCAATCTTCTCGGCGTCGGTCTCTTCGGCGACCTTCGTCAGGTACAACCGCTTGCCCTGATAGCCCTGGCCTGCCTCGATGAACAGGTAGGCCGCATGAGGATTGGACTGCAGGTTCCTGTGGCTCAGGCGGTCGGCCATGATAAAGGCCAGTGTCTGTTCATCCACGAAGTGTGGTCTGGCATAGACGGCGACATCGACCTCGCCGGAGCCGCTGGCGGTAGCCAGTATTCCCGTTCCGCTGGTGTTCTCAAAATACTCTTGAAGCTCCATCTCATCTCTCCCTGTCCAGGCCCGACGCATTGTATCTTGACCATACTTTGAGTTTGATTGCGTTCGTGTGGCGGTTCCCCGAAGCCCTCATAAGAGGGCTGGGGCTTCGGGGAACCGGCGGCGGCG